>DATNDS010000072.1:0-44347 GCA_035553215.1 Gemmatimonadaceae bacterium | reverse complement strand
CGCGCCCACGCCCACCATGATGATGGTATCTGCCTCGCTGTCCATCTCGAGGAGCGCGGCGCAGCGCGCGGTGGTCTCACGCGCGAGCGCCGCGGTGTCCACGCGATCCAGCATGGCGCGGAGGTCATGCCGGTCGGCGTGCACGGCGCCGCGGACCACGTCGGCAAAATGCGGCGACTCGGGATCCACGACATAATTCCGCCAGTACGGCTCGAGGATTCGCCGATAGGTTTCGAAGTAGCGCCGATACGCGGCGACGGGATCAACGCTCTGGATGACGGTGAAGAAATCCGGAACGAGATCGATGCGCATGGATGCGGGGGCGGTGCAGGAGGGCGGCACACGACACGGCGGCGGGACGCGGGAACATAACCGGGCCGGAGAAGCCGAACAAGATCGACATCGCTGCCGCCGCTGCCGCCGACACCGGCGCTCCCGAGCGCCGCGCGGGGTCAGCGTGTCCCGAACATCCGATCTCCTGCATCGCCCAGCCCTGGCAGAATGTATCCGTGCGCGTTGAGCTCACGATCCAGCGCCGCCGAGTAGATCCTCACGTCGGGATGCGCCGTGGCCATCCGTCGCACGCCTTCTGGCGCGGCCACGATGCACACGAGGCGAACGTCCCGGGCGCCGGCATGCTTGAGCGACGTGACCGCGGCAGCGGCGCTGCCGCCGGTGGCAAGCATGGGGTCGAGCACGAAGAAGTGTCGCTCGCGGGCGTCGCCCGGCACCTTGAAGTAGTAGTCCACCGGTGCCAGCGTCGCGTGATCGCGATACAGGCCGATGTGGCCCACGCGCGCCGACGGCACGAGGCGCAGCACTCCCTCCACCATGCCCAGTCCCGCGCGGAGCACGGGCACGAGCGTGAGCTTCTTTCCACTCACGCGCCAGCCCGCCGCCTGCTCGAGGGGCGTCTCCACCGTCACGCGCTCCAGCGGCAAATCGCTCGTGGCCTCATACGCCATGAGCATGGCGATCTCCTCGACCAGTTCCTTGAACAGCTTCGTGGGTGTGGCGCGGTCACGCAGGATGGCGATTTTGTGCTGCACCAGTGGGTGCCGTGAGATGAAGAGATTGTCGGTAGCCGGGGTGGTGTGCATGGCCGCAAAAGCTACTATCTTCGCTCGCATGAAAGAATATCAGGCCGTGGTGCTGCGCCTCACGCGCAGGAGCCAGGACGACGAGGACACGATTACCGATCTGCTCAACGAGCGCAGTCGGAGCGGGTGGGAGCCGGCGCTCATGTCGCAGGACGGCCAGCGGATGACGCTCGTCTTCCAGCGACAGTCCGCGGCGGAGTTTCAGGACTAGCGTGGAGCTTACCTTCATCGGTGCGGCTCGCGAGGTCACCGGGTCGTGTCATCTCCTGCACGTCAATGGTCGCACGGTTGCGCTGGATTGCGGGCTCTTTCAGGGCCATCGCACCGAGGCACTCGACAAGAACCGAGCGCTCCCGCTCCCGGTGGACAAGCTGGATGCCCTCGTGCTCTCTCACGCGCACATCGACCACTGCGGGCGCCTTCCCTTGCTGGTCGCCCGGGGCTACGCCAACCGGATCTGGGCCACCGCGGCCACGCGCGATCTCACGGCGGTCATGCTCGCTGATTCCGCGCACATCCAGGAAAAGGACGCGGAGTTTCTCGCGCGCAAGCATCGCGACGCGGATCCGCCACTCTACACCATGCGCGATGCGGCGCGGGTGGCCGATCTCATGGTGGGCGTTCCCTATGCGCAGACATTCGATGTCGTGCCGGGCGTACGGGCGACGTACGTGGACGCCGGCCACATTCTGGGATCGGCCTCGGTGATTCTCGACTGCACCGAAGGGACGGACACGCGTCGCCTTGTCTTTTCGGGGGATATCGGGCGACGGGGCCTCCCGATCATTCGCGACCCCGTGCCGCCCGGCGGAGCGGGCGTGGTCATCATGGAGTCCACCTACGGGGACCGGGATCATGGCCCCATGGACGCGAGCCGCGCCACGCTGGCGCGCATCATTACGGAGGCCGCCGCGCGCGGGGGCAAGGTGCTCATCCCCGCGTTCGCCCTCGGCCGGACCCAGGAGGTCGTGTACGATCTGCACGCCATGCTCCGCACGGGGGAGATTCCGTCCATCCCGATCTTCATCGACAGTCCCTTGGCGACGGACGTGACGACGGTCTTCCAGATGCACCCCGAAGTGCGCGACCAGAGCGAGGACCTGGTGCAGGAGGTGCCACGGCTCTTCCGCTTCTCTCTGGCGCAGTACACGCGCGACGTCGCGGAATCCAAGACGCTCAACAGCCGCCCCGGCCCCATGATCATCATCGCGGCGTCCGGGATGTGCGAGAGCGGGCGTATCCTGCATCATCTGGCGAACAATGCAGCCGATCCGCGCACGACGATCCTCATCGTGGGTTTTCAGGCGGAGCATACGCTCGGGCGGCGCATCGTGGAACGTCGCGAGACCATCCGGATTTTCGGCGAGGACGTGCCGTTGCGCGCGCGGGTCGAGGTGCTCGATGGCTATTCCGCGCACGCCGACCGGAATGAATTGCTCTGGTGGCTGGAGTCCGTGCGGGCGGCGTCCCCGAGGCTGCGACAGGTGTACCTGGTGCATGGCGAGCCCGGGGCGCAGGATGCGCTTGCCGCACTGCTCGCGCCCAAGGGGTACAGCGTGTCCTGCCCATCGCCGCACTTGCGCGTGCCGTTCTGAGAGACCGGGCATGACCGCGCCGAGCCCGTCCGGTAGTCACCGATCCCGCGCCGAAGCAGCAGAGCGGATCCTGCGCTCCGCGGTGCGCTGCATCGTGACATCCGGGGCGTCGGCGGTCACGATGCACGACGTGGCCGAAGAGGCGGGCGTGAGCAAGGGGCTCATTCATTACCACTTCCACGACAAGGCGACGCTGCTCGCACGGGCGGTGGAGTGGATGACGCGAATGGTCGTGGCCCGAGAGACCCGCGCACTCGCGGCGTCCACGCCGCGACATGCCATTGACGACCTGTGGACCTGGCTTGCCGCGGAGCTGGAGCGCGGGCACCTGCGCGTGCTGCTCGAGCTCGCGGAGTGGCGCGAGCCGCTCGTGGTGCGGGCCATCCAGGCGTCGGCCGCCACGCGTCGTGCGGCAGCCGTCGCATCCATCGAGCAGCTCTTCGCGCTGCTCGCCCTCAGGCCACGCATCCAGCCGGAGCTGCTGGCCGATGTGGTGGTGCCATTCATTGATGGACTGGCGGTGGCGACCCAGGTGGATCCCGGGTTCAACGCGCGCGCGGCGTTCGACGTGCTGTGGCTCTCCCTGCTGGGACTTGCCGAATGAGCGGGTGATGCGCACGACGCATGCCCGTGGTAGGTTCTGATTCATGAGGCGTCGCACGCACCGTCGCGTACGCATCGCCGGCGCGCTGGCGGCGCTGATCGTTCTGGCGTGGGTCGGCACCGTGATCGCCGTCCTCGTCGTGGGGCGGCGCGACGATGCGCGTTCGGCCGATGCGATAGTCGTCCTGGGCGCGGCACAGTACGAGGGGCGGCCATCCCCCGTGCTGCGGGCGCGACTCGATCACGTGCTCGAGCTCTGGCGGCGCGGCGTGGCGCCCGTGGTGATCGTGACCGGCGGCACGGGAGTCGGTGACACGACGAGCGAAGCCATGGTCAGCCGAAGGTATCTGCTGCAACGCGGGGTGCCGGACAGCGTGGTGATCATGGAGACACATGGGCTGACGACGATCCAGTCGTTGCGCGCCGTGTCGAGCATCGTGGCGGCACTGCCCGGGAGATCCGTCATTCTGGTGAGCGATCCCTTTCACATGCTTCGGCTTTCGATTCTGGCTCGGCATCTCGGACTGCGGCCCTTCACGTCGCCAACCAGGACGAGTCCCATTTCGGCCAGTGCCGGCGTTCACTGGAAGTACGTCCTATCCGAATCGGTGAAGGTGCCATTGACACTTCTGCTCGAACTGAGCGATAACTGAGACGTTACTGTCGCTATACTGTCGCTATACTGGTGCTATACGACCTAATAACTTCGTCGGCCGCACCCATAGAGCATCGTACCACCAAGAGACGTCGCTGACGACTGGAACGCGCTTCTGGGGAATGGGATGACCAAACACCTGTCCGATCGGCTCTTGCGCCATTGGAAAGCCCTGATACATTGACGCCGCCTTACGGTTCTCAGTACCCATCTCCGTACTTTCCTGACGGCGGACTCATGCAAGTCCAAGTGCAGTCCGTAACGGCAGCATCCAGGCGCACGGACGTGCCGGTCGTGGCCGAGTCATGGTGTCCGCTTCGCGTGCGGTCATGGCTTGGCGACGCCGGACCGGCACGGCTGGTCGCACCGCGGCGTTCCGGCGTCCCGTGCAGAGGGCGCTAGCGAGTGGCCCGTCATCCGTGCCATGGGAGAGACGCCGCGATGTGGCTGTCGCGAACAGAGGTCCGTCGGACATCCTCTGGCATTCCACGATCGTGACGCGTACTCGTAGGCCATGCAGGATTTCTCGCATGATCTCATTCGGAGGGAATGATATGCCCGTCACTCGACTCGTCGCACTGGTTGCAGGAGTGATATTCGTGGCTGGCGCCGCTCCTGCGCAGGAGCAGGTTGCAACAACGAAGACGGCGATGCGCCCGCCGACATTCACGCCGGTGAGCAATGAAATGCTGCTTGGCGCGCGCAAGGTCGGCACGAACTGGCTCACCTTCGGCCGGGACTACACGAACCAGCGATGGTCCCCGCTTCGTCAGATCACCAGCGCAAACGTCCGCACGCTGCAGCTCAAATGGATCTACCAGACCGGCATCTCCCGGCTCGGGTCTTTCGAAACCAGCCCGGTGGTGGTCGATGGGGTGATGTACGTGACCACGCCCTACAACACTCTCATGGCGGTGGACGCGCGCAGCGGGCGCCAGATCTGGCGGTATGAGTACAAGCAGTCCATCGCGTCACCGATCTATTGCTGCGGTCCGAACAATCGCGGCGTGGCAATTTCCGGCAACACGGTCTACATGGCCACACTCGATGCGCACCTCGTCGCGCTGGATGCCAAGACCGGGAATGTGGCGTGGGACGTGCAGGTCGCGGACCCCGAAGCCGGCTATAGCGAGACGATGGCGCCGTTGATCATCGACAACATGGTGATCGTCGGCATCTCGGGAGCCGAATACGGCATTCGCGGATTCGTCCGGGCATACGACAAGAGCAACGGGAAGCAGATCTGGAATTTCTACACGCTTCCCGACAAGGGATGGGAAGGCACTTTCGCCACGCATACGAACGACGGCGACGATCTGAAGCGCGACATCGCGGCAGAAAAATCCGCGATGACCCAGTATGGCGACGCGTGGCAGCGTGGTGGTGGCTCGGTCTGGATGACGCCATCGTACGATCCGGATACGCACATGCTCTACTTCGCCGTGGGCAATCCGTCTCCGGATCTCGATGGGTCGGTGCGTCCCGGCGACAACCTCTACACGGAATCCATCGTCGCCATTGACGCCCAAACCGGTGAGTACAAGTGGCACTACCAGGAAGTGCCGCACGATGTGTGGGACTTCGATGCCACGAGCCCGACCGTGCTGGTCACGCTGAAGAATGGGAAAAAGGCGGTGGCGGAAGCGGGAAAGACTGCCTACGTGTACGTTCTGGATGCGGCGACGGGCAAGCTGATTCGCCGCTCTGACGAGTTCAACCGGCACGAGAATTATTTCGTCCAGCCCACGCCGGAAGGTGTGCGGATGCTGCCCGGTGCGAATGGCGGGTCGGAATGGTCGCCGCCCGCCGTGAATCCCACGCTCGGATACATGTACGTTCTGGGGCTGGAGCAGCCGATGAATTACATCACGCACAGCGCACCGCTGGAGAAGGGAAAACTCTGGCTGGGCTCTGCGTTCAAGGCGGTGCCGGGCGAACAGCAATACGGGACGTTCACGGCCATCGATCTGAATACCGGCAAGCGGGCATGGCAGGTGAAGACCGAGCAGCCGATGATCGGTGGCGCGCTCGCCACCGCGGGCAACGTCGTGTTCACGGGTGAGGGAGACGGACACTTCAATGCCTACGATGCACGCACGGGCAAGCAGCTGTGGACGTTCCAGGCGGGGGCAGGGTGCAATGCGCCGCCGGTAACGTATACGCTCGATGGCAAGCAGTACGTCGCGGTCGCGTGTGGCGGTAATTTCCAGCTCGGGTATCCTCTCGGTGACGCCGTGCTGGTGTTCGCGCTGCCAGGTGGCAAGTAGGAGCGCCGCCCGAGCGACGGCGGCTGCGGCGAGCGCAGTGCTGGTGGTTTGCGCTGCGTTTCTCGCGGGACACGGGGTGGCGCGCGCGACGCAGGAGCCGCGCCACCCGGCGCTGCTGACGGGCGCCGACTGGGCTGCGTTTGGCTCGAGGGGCAAGGAGGCGTACCTGACGGGGTTCATTGCGGGCGCGGCGGCGGAGCAGGTTCGCGCCAATGCCGCAACCAGCGGCCAGTCGAGTGACAGTAGCGCGGTTTCGACTGGCGCTGTCGCGAAGCTGCTGGCGGCCAGAGATCTCCGGTTCTCGTATGCGCCGTCGGTGTATGCGGCGCAGCTTGACGACTTCTACTGGTGGGAGAATCACAGAGCCGTTCCCATCGTGGATGCCATGATCAGCATCAACAGGCGGATGAAACAGCCCTAGTGAGCGGGTCCCGGGTTCCCGGCGCATCTGCGAGCAGGAGGTGGTGATCGTCGCGCAGTTCAATCGATTTTTTCGCGTCGCCGCGTGATGGCGGGTTCGCTACGCAGCGCCGCGTCGTTGGTCGTTGCGGTTTCCTCAGTCCTCAATTCAGTCTGGGAGAAGCAGCCATGAAACGATTCGCTCTCTGGTGCACTGCCTTGTCTCTCGCGGGCGCGGGCGCCCTCAAGGCTCAGGCGCTCACCATGCAGATGAGCAACGGCTGGGCGTTCACATTTTCCGGAAACGTGAACGCCTTCCTCATGTACACGGATGGGAAGGTGAAGGTAGCTGGCCCCATTAACGGTGGACTTGTTCCCGCAGAGCAGGTGAGTCGTATCCGGACGGGGTTGCTGCCCGGATTTGCGACGTTTGAAGCCAAGGGCAAGGAAGGAGGGTTGGACCTGGGCGTGCATTTCGGCTTCGCGCCACAGATCAACAGCAACAGCCTGCACGACAACTTTGGCGCCCAGATCGATTTCCGTCAGATGTACCTGACCGTTGGCGGCACCTGGGGCCAGATTCTCGCCGGCCGCGAGATCGGGCTGTTCGAGCGGCAGAACATCCTCACTGACATGACGCTCTTCGGCACGGGGGCCAGCGGAGGTGGACTGGGTGCCGGTGGGACGACACTCGGACGCATCGGATTCGGCTACATCTATCCAAACTTCAATGCACAGATCACGTACAGCACGCCGGCCGGCAAGCCTGCGCAACTGTCCATCGGTTTGTTCGATCCGAGCGTGGTCTGCGGCCCGGATCCGTGCGGCAGCGCCAGCGCCGCATCGTACCAGGGGACCAAGACGCCGCGCGTCGAAGCCGAAGCAACCTGGACGGGTGCCATGGGCACCGCCGCCGAGGGAGCGAGCGCGAACAAGATCATGCTCTGGGTGAACGGCATGATGCAGAATACCAAGCAGTCGGTCTCACCCGATGTCAGCCCGAATAACAGCATCACCTCGGCAGGCGCGGGCGGCGGCATCAAGCTCGACGTGTCCGGCTTCTCCCTGATGGGGTCCGGCTACTACGGCGACGGGGTTGGCACCACGCTCATGTTCGGCCAGTTGGACGGCAGCGCCGTGGATTTCATTGGCGGCAAGCGCAAGTCGTATGGCTACATCGGGCAGATCACGTTCACGCCGGCGGCGAGCAAGTGGACGGTGGGTGCGAGTTACGGCTCCAGCATGCTCAAGCAGACCGACGCCGAGATTGCTGCCGGTACGGCAGCAGACCTGGTGAAGGACAACTCGGCCTTTGACGGCATGCTCACGTTGCAATGGACCAAGGCACTCAAGTGGGTCGCCGAGTATACGTTCGCCCAGTCCAAGGCATTCTCTACGGCGAAGACGCAATCGAATCAGGTTTCCACAGGGTTGATGCTGACCTTCTGAGTGATCGGATTCCGAATGTGATGCCGCGGGCGTTCCCGTCAAGGGCCGTCCGCGGTGTTATTTCCCGTGAGGCGGGGTTGGCGTGCCGGACGAGCGGGAGGGGTAGCCACCGGATGGCACCGATGCTATTGAATGGTATTGGTCAACGATGGAACTCCAAGGTCCGGGGCGCCAACGCGGTACCGACGCGGCTGCAGGGGGTGTGGCACTTCTTGCTTGACACCAGATGAGCGCGCCTTCAGTTTCTGGACCGCGGGCCGAATCCGGGGCTGGGACGGCGACGATGCCGGGCGATGCATGAGCTCCGCTATCCGAATGGGTAGGGCCTTGTGGTATGATGCCGCACATGTTGCCGTGCTGGGATTTTCCAAAACAGTTGCCCCATATTCCATCGTCGTGGACGGGGCCTGGAGTCCGCGGGAAGAGAGTCATGACGGGCAGCCACGAGGCGCCCTGTCATTCGGGTAGGGATCGAGCGCGACGCTGCGCCGGCTGGATCACGTACAACGGGATGGCCGATCGACCGGTTTCAACTCACACGTCGAACGCTCGACAGGCAGGGTTGCAATGGTCTGCAGTGAGCGAAGTCCACCTCGTACCCGACGTGCCCTTCCGCCGCACGTTCGGTGACATCCGACGTGTTGCGGCGACAGGGCTGCGAAACGGCCTGGACGCGGTGTGGTCCTTACCGCGACCCTGCCCAATCCTTACTCTCCACTCAAGGGGCAGCATACTATGAATCGGTTCACCCGCGTTTCTTCCTGGGCAGCCATGATCGGAGCTCTCGCGGCAGGCGCCTCGAGCGTCGGCGCGCAGCAGCAACTGATCGAGGCGTCCAAGAACCCCAACCAGTGGGTCATGACGGGGCGCACCTATGATCTGCAGCGGCACAGCCCGCTCAAACAGATCACGACCGCCAACGTCAAGGATCTTCACGTGGCGTGGTCCTTCTCAACCGGCGTTCTGCGCGGACATGAAGGGAATCCGCTTGTGGTGGGTCATGTCATGTATCTCCACTCGGCGTTCCCGAACAAGGTGTACGCGCTGGACCTGGCAAAGGATGGCGCACCACAGATCTGGCAGTTCACGCCGGAACAGTCCGCCGACGCGATTCCAATCGCCTGTTGCGATGTCGTGAACCGCGGTCTGGCGTACAGCGCGAAGTACGATCGGCTGTACATCGAGCTGCTGGCCGGCGATCTGCTGGCGCTCGATGCGAAGACCGGCAAGCAAGTCTTCCGCGTGAACAACGCAGACTACAAGAAGGGCGAGACCATGACCAATGCACCGCTCGTCGTGGGTGACGTGGTCATCGCTGGCATTTCCGGCGGTGAGTTCGGTGTGCGCGGCAGCGTCACGGCCTACAGCGCCGCCGATGGAAAGCGCCTCTGGCGCGGCTACAGCACCGGGCCTGACAACGAGGTGCTGATCACTGACAAGACGCTCAAGTCTCCCTATCCCTCCGATCAGGGCAAGGATCTCGGCGTTTCGACGTGGCAGGGGGATCAGTGGCAGCGCGGTGGTGGCACGACGTGGGGTTGGTACTCCTATGATCCGGAGCTGAATCTGTTCTACTACGGTTCCGGCAACCCTGGCGTGTGGAACCCCGATCAGCGTCCTGGCGACAACAAGTGGTCGATGTCGCTGTGGGCGCGCAATCCGGAGACCGGCGAGGTTCACTGGGTCTATCAAATGACGCCGCACGATGCGTGGGATTATGACGGCGTCAACGAGAACGTGCTGTTCGATCATGGCGGACAGAAGCTGCTGGCGCACTTCGATCGCAACGGCTTCGGATACACGCTGGACCGGACCACCGGCAAAGTCATCGTAGCCAATCCCTACGGGCCGGTGAACTGGGCCTCGAAGATTGACCTAACGACGGGCCGGCCGGTCGAGAACCCGTCGAAGCGGACAAGTGCCAAGGGCAATACGGAAGGCATCTGCCCCGCGGCAATCGGCTTCAAGGATCAGCAGCCCTCGTCGTACGATCCGGATAACGGGCTGTTCTACGTTCCGACCAACAACATCTGCATGGACTATGAGGGCGTCGAGGTGAAGTACTCGGCGGGCCAGCCCTACGTCGGCGCGATTGTGCGGATGTTTCCGGGCCCCGGCGGGAATCGCGGTGCGGTGATCGCCTGGGATCCCATCAAGGGCAAGATCGTCTGGAAGGACAACGAGAATCTGGCGGCGTACGGCGGCACGCTGAACACTGCCGGTGGCATCGTGTTCTACGGGACGATGGAAGGCTGGTTGAAGGCAGTTGATGCCAAGACCGGCAAGCTGCTGTGGAAGTTCAAGACGCCCTCCGGCATCATCGGGAATCCAATGACGTATGTCGGCCCTGACGGCCGTCAGTACGTCGCGATTCTCTCTGGTATCGGCGGCTGGGCGGGCATCGGCGTTGCGGCTGGTATTGGCGCCGAGGATCCGACGGCAGGGCTGGGCGCACTGGGTGCGTTCGGAGATGCTGGCAGCTACAGCACTCAGGGTGGCGTGCTGACCGTGTTCGCCCTGGACAAGGCGCCTGCGAAGTAGCAGCACATGGTACAGATCTGGTGCCGGAGCCGTTGGTCCGGCACCAGGTTTGCCCCTGAATCCTTCGTCTCGTTCCCCGGGCTTTTCCAGAAGGTCATCATGCGGTGGTCGTCGGTTCCCATTGTTGTACTCGTTGCAGGTCTTACCGTTTCTTCCTTCCCGCCACGCCTGCACGCTCAGGCGGACACAACAACGAATGAAGTTTCGCTGAGTGCGCTCCCGGCCGTGGACGCCTGGCGAACCATCCATGCGCTCCGCGTCTGCGGCGACCCGGACAACATGCCGTTCTCCGATTCACTGCGGCAGGGGTTCGAGGACAAGATCGCGGATGTCATCGCGAAAGCGCTCGGGGATTCCGTCACCTATGTCTGGTGGCCGCACCGGCGTGGATTCGTACGCAGTACGTTGAGCGCCCGGACGTGCGATGTGGTCATGGGATTGCCCACTGGCTACGATCCCGTTCTCGAGACCAAGCCGTACTATCGATCGACGTACTATGCGGTGTCGCGAGAGGATCGGCACATCATGATCTCCTCGCTCAACGATCCGGCGCTCAGGACGCTGCAGATCGGCGTCAGTCTCATTGGTGAAGACTACACGAATACTCCGCCCAGCGAAGCCCTGAGCGCGCGTGGGATCGTGAAGAACGTGCACGGCTACAGTTCCTTCTACGATCCGGAGAACAATCCGAACGACATCATGAATGCCGTCATCAGCGGCACGGTGGACGTTGCGCTGGTGTGGGGCCCGACCGCGGGTTATTACGCCAAGCTCTCCTCAGTGCCGCTGCGGCTCACAGCGTTACCCGACTCGGACAGTACCGGCATTCCGTTTGCCTATGATGTCGCGCTGGGAGTCCGCCACTCGGACCGCGAATTCCGTGACAAGCTGAATGAAATCCTGGAGCAGCAGCACGACGAGATTCAGCAGATCCTGCATGAGTTCAACGTGCCCATGCTTCCGATCACACCTCACTGACGACGCGGGCATAAGGGATCCGCGCCATTCACCTCAGGTCGGCCGAAACCATGAGAACCCGCCGCCGACGCACGAACGAAATATGACTGAGCCGATGACACCCTTCATGGGAACGCGCACGAATTTGCGGGACCGACTTGCCGGCATTGGATGCTTTGTGGCGTGCGTTGGCGGACTCGTTCTTCTCGGATGCAAACCGGACACATCGAGGCAGAGTACGGACTCGACGGCGGTCGTCGCCTCGACGGCGACCGGAGAGACGGCCAGTGCCATGGCCGCCCCGAAAGACTCCACCGCAGCGCCCAGTGCTCCAGTTTCGGATTCCTCGACGGCACGTGCGGTCGTACCGGCAGCGCCGGCGACCGCAGAATCTGCCGCGGCTCAGGGCGGCAGGACGAAACCGGCAGCCGCGACCAGGCATGCGCCTGCGACCGCGCCGCAGCACGCGATGACGAGCCCCGATTCGACGGCTGGCGCAACGTCCACACCCGCCACGTCGACGGCGACCGCCGCTCCGTCCAGAACGGATACCGGTGAAACGACCAAGACGGCTACGAGCGACACCACGAAGGTGACCCCGAGTCTGGCGGTGACCCAGCAGGTGTACGACGGGTGGAAGATGTTCAGCGTGTACTGTTATCGCTGCCACGGCGTCGATGCCATGGGGAGCGACATCGCGCCGAATCTGCGCCACTCGCTGGGGCCGGAAGGCGGGGTGACACACGCGATTTTTCTGCAGACGGTGACGAATGGGCGTCCCGGGACAGCCATGCCGTCGTGGAAGGTGCTGCTCGATACCACGCAGATGGAAAACATCTACGCCTATCTCAAGGCCCGGAGCTCTGGCGCGCTGCCGCCGGGACGGCCTCACGTGAAGAAATAGGTGGTCGCTGGCGGCTGCTTCCTGATCCACATCGTATCGAGCCATGGTTCACAGTCCGGTCCTGCTGATGCTTCTCACGGCGCTTGTGGGCTGGCGCACACCGGCCGCTGCGGGGCAGGCGGCCGGCGCCGATACCGACAGCGGTCGCACGCTGACGCGCGCGCAGGTGCTCGAGCGCCTGGCGCACGCGACCGAGCAGACGCCTGCGGACTTCAGCGGCGCGAATCTCTCCGGGCTGGATCTCTCGGGCGTGGACTTCAAGCGAGCCAATCTGACCGGCGCGCGACTCGTTCGCACGAACTGCACGCACGCGACGATGTTCGCCGTCACGCTCAACAAGGCCATCGCACACGACGCGGACTTCTCGCATGCGGTGCTCGACGTGGCGGTGATGCGGGGAGCTGACTTCGAACGCGCGAAGTTTCGGGACGCGAGCCTGTACGCCACCATCTTTATTGGTGCGGATCTGACGGATGCGGATCTTTCGGGCGCGCGAGTCATTGGCACATTCGAGAACGCCAAACTGGTGCGTGCGAGGTTCGTGGGCACGAACTTCGGCGCGGATCCCGGGAATCAGCCCATGGGCGTCATGTTCACGAATCTCACCGATGCCGATCTCACGGGTGCCGACCTCACCGATGCGAACCTTCGCAAGGCATCGCTGGTCCGCGCCAATCTCACCGGCGCCAACGTGACTGGCGCTGATGTCACGGGCGCGAATCTGGCCGCCGCCATCCTGACATCGATTCGAGGACGCGACAAGGTGAAGGGACTGGACAAGGCGAAGAACTATCAGCCGTAGGTGGTGGCTGGTGGCTGGTGGCTGGTGGCTGGTAGCTGGTCGGTGGATTATCCCAGCTTTGCCCACACCGAGGAGGGGTGGCGTGTCACGATCCAGCGGTCAACGCCCCACTGGCGACCGGCGCGGGTGAAGAGAAACGCGACCATCATGGAGAAGAGCATGACATGAAAGCCCTGTTGGCCCGAGCTCATGTGCTGTACCGCCATCCCGTAGAAAAACACCTCAATGAGTCCGCCAATCGAGCCGAGCACGGTGAGGAAGCCAAACGTGAGTGAAATGCCGACGGCGGCTTCGCCGAGTCCGGTCAGATGGCCAAAGACATGCGCGTTCGGGATGACGGTGTTAATCAGAAACTCGTGATACCACGCAATGGGATTGTCCGCGGCGTATTTCTCGAGGAGTTTGGGCATGACCGCGAGCCATCGCGAGTTCGCGGCAGGAACGGGCAGGAAGCCCCAGGCGAGGGCGATCGTCACTTTGGTGAACAGGCTCTTGATGAACCAGAGTCCCACGACCACGCGCAGCACGGCGATCCAGCGGGCTGGGGCAATCAGTGACGGAACGGAGTACACACTCCGGGACATGGCGCGGTCCTTCCGTGTTTGCGTGGCGGATCCCTTCATCACATCACCGTCCTCACATCAGGGTTTCGCGAGGCGCGCGCCAGACGCGGGCGCCCACGTTGTCGAAGGGACCGGTCAGGATCAGGCCGCCGTCCGCCATCACCCTCCTCGCCTCCGCGGCGAGCGCAGTGGCAGCGGCTTCATTCTCCACGATACCGTAAACCGCAGGGCCCCACGAGCTCTGACCGACTCCGGCCGCGCCGCAATCGCGCATTCGCGCAATCAGCGCGGCGCTTGCTCCTGGTGCGAAGTCTCCTCCCTGCGCGGGCGCGAACCAGCGGCCGTTGATGCATTGAATCTCGCTCAACGCGCGCCCGAACGTGACGCAGTCCTCCTCCACCAACGCGGGAAGCAGCGACAGCAGTACGAGACGCGCGACCTGCATGACATCCGATGCCGGCGGCACCGGAAGGCGCGCGAAGGCTGCTGATTCCGTTACGCCGCTCACGCCCGGGCTGCCTGGTGGAACCACGAGCACGCAGCGCCAGTGGGCCGGCATGGCCCATCGTGCCAGCAGCGGGGCGAGTACATCGCGCTCCGCACGCCGTCCGCCTTCCAGGATGAATCCGCCCAGGGAAAACACCCAGGTACCGATTGCGGAACGCTGCGCCCGTCCCGTGGCCCGCGCCAGCGAGGCTGCGTCGGGCGGCAGGTCGTACAGTTCCGCGAGCGCGCGCGCGACGGCCAACGCGAGCTGCGTGCCGCTGCCAAGCCCGCAATGTTCCGGCAGCATGCGCAGAATGCGGATGTTCGCGCCGCCACGCACGCCATGGTATTCAAGAAACGTACGCGCGAATGCGCGTGCGCGTTGGTGCGCCGGACCGCTGGCCTGCACCTGATCATCCCGCGTGACGAACACCAGTAGTGATGGGTCCGGCACTGCGGCACCGATCCCGCCATAGCGACGCCCCGTGGTGCCATGCGGATCGAGCATGCCGAAGTGCAACCGGGCCGGGGCCTGCACGAACACGCCGTCGTGCGCGTCCGCCATTACCGGCTCCCATCCGGCGCCGAGCGACCCGCCTCAAGCGCCTGCGTGATGTGTCCGGTGAGCACCGCCATGGCTTCCTGCTCGCGCGGCCCGGCGGTCTTGTCCACGATGACCTGCATGCGACGCAGCTCGGTACGAATCTCATCCGGAGGGATGAGATGTGTCCGCGTGGCGAGGATCGCCGTCTCGAGCACGGCATGACGCGCGCGATTGAACCCGATGAATTCGCGGCGCACTCCGCGGTGTACGACCCGCGTCTCGATGCGAGAGCGTGGCGGCGAATCATCGATGTGCCGCACTTCAATTTCGCGCCATGAACACGCGGCGTCGAGCACAACGCCGCGCACCTGAACGGCGGGCTCCGCGGGAAACCGCGGATTCGAGATGGCGGCCAGCGCGAAGAGCAGGACATCGTCCGTGATATTGACGACGGCCACTCCCGTTTCACGAAGGTTGCGGAACGTCGTGGTCTCCAGAAACGGCTTCACGACGAGCGATTCCTCTCCCCACTCCACGCCCATGGGAGCGAAATTCACCGTGCCGTCCGCCGCCATGCTCGTCACGATGGACTCGATGATCACGACGCACACTCGCGCGCCACGAGAGCTACCAGCGCGTCCGTGAGATGCTTCGTCAACTCACCCGCCCTGCCGCGACCAATGTCGTGGCCGGACAGACGTACCAGCGGCGCGATCTCGCGCAGCGAGCTGGTACAGAACGCCTCGGCAGCGCCCGCAAGCTCGTGGACAGCGACGGGTCGCTGGTGGACGGACAGCCCTTCGTCGCGCGCCAGTTCGAGCACGGCCTCGCGGGTCACACCCGGCAGGATCCCACAGGACGGCGGTGGTGTGATGAGCTCGTGCCGGTTCACCAGGAAGACGTTGCTGCTCGTGGCTTCGGAGACATGATCGGCCGTGTCGAGAAAGATGGCTTCATTCACGCCGGCGGCCCGGGCTTCGGCGAGCGCGATGACGGACTCCGTGTACGCGAGCGTCTTGAACGCGCTGGTGACCGCGTGTTCATTGCGGCGACCGCGAGCAAGATGCGCCGACAACGCGGAGGGGGCCGCATCAGGGCGTGAATACGGCCGGATGCCGATCAGCGCCACGGGGTTTGGCTCGTCCGGCGGCGCGAGCCCCGGTGCGCCCACGCCGCGGGTGATTGTGAGGCGCACTGCCGCATTCAGGACATCTGCCGCACGAGCGTCGTTGATGGCTGCCATGATGGCCGCAGGCAGCTCGGCGGGCAGCGGAATGCGCAGGACACGGGCGCCCTGCATGAGCCGCGAGAGGTGCCGGTCCAGGCGGAAGATCACGCCGTTGTACATGCGCATGGTCTCGAACAGTCCGTCGGCGAGCAGACATCCGCGATCGAACGCGGAGAGATGGGGGCCCTCCGCCGACACGCGGCGTCCATTGATCCACAGCATGACGGTGGCGGGCGGCGCCGGAACGGCGGTGCGTGCGACGGGAGCCGATGCCTTCACCGGACGAGTTCCACAGGCGGTGGAGCGGGATGCGACTCCGCCGGCGCCGCGAACGCGAGATCGGCGCGATCAGGAAGGGACGCGGTGCGCGAGGCCGGACCATGCAGAAAGCGGTCGAGCATGCGGTAGCCGAACTCGGTGAGCGCCGACTCGGGGTGAAATTGCACGCCGGTGACCGGGTGCTCACGGTGTTCCACCGCCATGATCTCGCCGTCTTCGGCGGTGGCGGTGACGCGCAGGGCGGGTGGCAACGACGCCGGCGCGATGACGAGCGAGTGATAGCGGGTCGCAGTCAGAGGCGACGGCAGCCCGGCGAAGATACCGGCGCCATCGTGGTGAATGCGTGACGTCTTGCCATGCATCACGTGACGGGCGCGCACGATCTCCGCCCCGTACGCGGCGCCGATGCACTGGTGCCCGAGACAGACACCCAGGAGCGGAATCGATGCGCCAAAGCGACGGACGACCGCGGTGGAGATGCCCGCTTCCGCGGGCGAGCACGGACCGGGTGAGATGATGATGTGCGATGGCGCGAGCGCGGCGATGTCCTCGAGCGACAGGGCATCGTGCCGGAGCACGACAGGCTCGGCGCCCAGTTCGCGCACGTAGCGCGCCAGATTCCAGACGAACGAGTCGTAGTTGTCGATGAGCAGAATCATGTTGCTGGTCGCGCGCGTGTGGACGGGAGAGGCTGGACACCGGCAGGCCGCAAGGCCCCCAGAATCGCCCGGGCCTTGTCGAACGTCTCCCGGTATTCCTGCTCGGGATCGGAGTCGGCGACGATGCCACCCCCCACGCTAACATACATCCGGGTGCCGAGGGCGAGACAGGTGCGAATGACGATACTGGTATCCAGCGCGCCGCTGCGGCTCACATATCCGATGGTGCCGCAGTACACGCCACGCCGCGAGGGTTCGAGCTCGGCGATGATCTCCATGGCGCGCACCTTGGGCGCACCGGTAATGGAGCCGCCCGGGAAGGTGGCACAGAGAAGGTCGAAGGCATCGCGCTCCGGCTCCAGGTGCCCCGTGATGGTCGAGACCAGGTGGTGGACGCTGGAATAGTGCTCGATGGCGAATAATTCGGTGACGCGCACGGTACCCGGAGCGCACACGCGCGAGAGGTCGTTGCGCAGCAGATCCACGATCATGAGGTTTTCCGCGCGATCCTTGGCGCTCTCGGCGAGCGCGCGGCCGAGCGCGGCGTCGTGCGCCGGATAGATGCCACGGGGTCGCGTGCCCTTGATGGGCCGGGCTTCCACGGTGCCGTCCGGATCCAGCCGGAGGAATCGTTCGGGTGACGCGCTTGCAATGCGGACATCGCCGAAGTCGAGCCAGGCGGCGAACGGCGCGGGATTCATCGCGCGGAGCCGCTGGTAGCATGTCCAGGGCGGCTCGCAGAGCGGCACTTCGAGGCGCTGCGAGACGTTCGCCTGGAAGATATCGCCCGCAGTGATGTACTCCCGGACCCGCGCAACCGCGTCCAGGTAGCCCCGGTGCGTGAACGACGACCGCAGCTCGAGCGCGGCGGCGAATTCGCTGTCCTCCACGGCGTACGAGGGCGCGCCCGGCCCGGTGGAACGGGGAACCGGGAGCGCGTTCCATGGCGTGATGGATGGCGCCGAGGCGAGTCGCTTCCGAACCGCGGCGAGTCGATCCCGGGCCCGTGTGGCGCGCGCGGCCGTGTCGGATTCCGGGATGCCGGTGGAAATGATCCACGCGCGGCGCAGCGCGTGATCCCACGCGATCACCCAGTCGTACAGCCCGAAGACGACATCCGGGATGGCCAGGTCATCGTAGCGCGGCGCGGGCAGCTGCTCGAGGACTGCGCCCCAGTCGTATGCGATGTAGCCGGCGACGCCGCCCTGAAACGGCGGCAGCCCGGGGATCGGAGCGCACCGGTGTGGCGCGAGCAGCGCGCGCACCGCGTGCAGTGCGTGGCCACCGACGGCTGTCACCGCGCCGGAGGACTGGTCGACGCGCTCGACGTGAGTTCCCTTGCCGCGGATCACCACCGCGGGATCCGCCATCAGGAACGAGTAACGGCCCAGCCGTTCGGGATCGCGTGCACTGTCAAGCAGGATGAGACAGGGCAGTCCCTGCATGCACGCACTGCTGGTGACAGGGTCGGGCGCCGGGACCAGCTCCTCGACCAGGGGTGCACTCATGAGTCGCCAGGGCGCCGATCCGTCCGGCGTCTGGTACGCTCGGAACGCTGCGTGAGACGCACGTGCTCGGCCTTGACATCGTCGGGCGGGGTGAGATAGCCCCAGTTCAGTGAGCCTTCCTGGCGGTAGCTCTTGCCGAGCGTGATGGCGAGCTTCGCTTTCGCGAGCTCCTTGCCCAGATAGAAGGCGTGCGTGGCCTCACTCACGTCGAGCTGCGCAAAGATGTCCTGAATGTCGGTGCCGCGCACGAACCGGTCGCGATTGAGCACGGTGATCGTGTCGCGATCGGTGAAGATGCGATAGTTGGAATCGGTGATGCGCCGCTGCAGGTCGCGAAGTTCCTCTTCACTGTACTGCAGGATCTTCTCATCGCGCAGTGTGACCAGCCGATCGTCAATGCGCTTGGGCACGACCTTGTTCGTGACCGCGAAGTGCATGAGGCGGCGCGCGATGTCCACCTCGCGCACGACCCCGTGCGCCCAGCCCACCACCTGCGTGGTTAGCACCGTACGCACGCCCAGCTCCTGGCAGATGCCGACGAGCAGGGCGTTCACGCCCGTGGTGTCCGCGGCGGTGAGCTCGGTGATGTTGCCGATCCCCATGAGCATCTCGGCATCGGGAAAGCGGCGGCGCACTTCCGCATACCGTTCGAGCGAGGCCGTGAAGCCGAAGCCGAGCGGCTCGATGATGGGGTCAATGAGGAAGGGGACGTTCCAGTCGCGCAGCGACCTGATACTGGGCTCCAGCGAATCGAGCGACGCGCCAAAGTCGGGGATGACCACCACGCGGAGGCCGGGCCGGGCCAGCTCCCGGGCCACGGCGAGATTCGTGGAGTTGACGCTGAGCACAAGCGACGCCCCGGCGTCGACCGCGGTGAGAATCTCATCGCGGTCGAAGGTATCGATGCTCACGCGAAAACCGGCATCCACCAACTCACGCACCACCGTGGCGAGCCCGGGGAAGGGCGTACCTGGCGTGCAGCCGATGTCGATGTAGTCCGCGCCGGCATCGCGAAAGCTTTCCGCCATGCCGCGGATCACGTCACGCGAGAGCGCTGGCGCCCCGTTGATCTCGGCCAGGATCTCGATGTCGTGCGCGCCATACTCCGCCCTGAGCGTCGCGCGCCCGAAGTACTCCGGGATCTCGCGCAGATCCTTCGGTCCCTTCTCCACCCGCACACCAGTCTTGTCGCCAATGGCGCTGGTGTCGCCCTGACAGAGTCCGGGCAGGAGAATGAGATCGGTGCCCTCCGGCACCTCGAGTGACCGCGCGATCCACTCCGTGGTCATGAGCGCGGCAACGGTGATGTGCATGACGGCGACGTCACACGCAAAGCCGGCGTCCATACCGGAGAGGGTCTGGCGCAGCGCGGGCTCCGCGAGTCGCCCGGTAACGAACAGCACTCGCGAGGGCGCGGCGGAATTGTCCACGGCGATGCCCCGAACGCTCGGCTTACTTCGCGTCGCCGGCGCGCACGAACTTGTTTGGTGTACCCTCCAGGGCGCCTCCCGTGGGACGCCAGAGCACCGACTCCTCGATCTTGCGCGCCAGCTCGAAGTCCTTGTCCGTGATGCCGCCGGCGGCGTGGTTCTGGAGCTTGACCCACACCTTGGCCCACGTGACGGTGAGATCCGGGTGGTGATACGCAGCCTCGGCGAAGAAGCCAATGCAGTTCACGAGCATGAGCGTGGTGGGCCACCCGTCGGTCTTGTACTGGCGCCGGATCCAGCCGTCTTCAAAGTACCAGCCGGGCAGGCTCTTCAGATGCTCGGCGATTTCGCTCTCACTGTACGTGCGTTCCGTGGATGCCATGGTGAATCTCCTCGTTCGAGACCAATGGTGTCTACATCACAGTCCCGCCGCCCACGAGCAGCATCTGTCCCGTGAGAAACCCTGACGCGGGCGACGCGAGAAACACGGCGGCGCTGGCGACATCGTCCGGCGTTCCCCAGCGGCGCATGGGTGTCTGCTCGGCTACATCGCGGTGGCGCTCGGGCGTGAGTCCAGCGCCGAACTCGGTTTCAATCCAGCCCGGTGCGAGAATGTTGACGCGCACCGCCGGTGCCAGCGAGCGCGCCAGCGACTTGCTGAAGCTCAAAATCCCACCTTTGGCGGCCGAGAACATCTCGGGATTGCGACCGCGCATGCCGGTGATCGCATGGTCCCAACTCATGTTGATGATGACGCCGCCGTGCAGTTGCTGCCGCATGAGCCGCGCCGCTTCCCACGAAGCGAGTACAGTGCCGCGCAGATCAACGGTGAGCAGCAGATCGAGTTTCGCGAGATCGGGGAGATCCGCCGCACCCCCGGTGAGAATGTCCGCACCGGCGTTGTTCACCCAGACGTCCACGTGGCCGAAGTCGCGTTGCACGCCGACTGCCAGCGCCGCGATGGATGCAGGTTCGGCGAGGTCCAGCTGATAGATTTCCGCGCGGCGGCCAGCAGAGCCGACTTCCCGCGCCAGGGCGCGGGCGTCCGACTCGCCTGTGCGATAGGTGATGGCTACGTCTGCGCCCGCCCGGGCGAGGGCGAGCGCGATGGCACGACCGATCCCGGTGGAGGAACCCGTCACCACCGCTACCGCGCCGCCCAGCGGAAGGGCAGCGGAGGATCCAGCCACGGCGCCTGAGGTCGGCTCGTGCGACACGTTGCCCCTGGAAGTGATATGGAATATGGTAGCCGCTCAGGCTAAGCTATTCGGACGACAGGGTCTTACAAGGGGCGTGACGTATGCAGCTGCTGGTGAGCGTACGGAATGCGGATGAAGCACGGGACGCGCTGGATGGCGGCGCGGATGTGATTGACGCGAAAGATCCCTCGCTCGGAGCGCTCGGCGCGGTCGATGGCGTGACGCTCGCTCGCGTGGTGTCC
This sequence comes from Gemmatimonadaceae bacterium, assembly GCA_035553215.1. Taxonomy (GTDB): domain Bacteria; phylum Gemmatimonadota; class Gemmatimonadetes; order Gemmatimonadales; family Gemmatimonadaceae; genus JADGGM01. Next base: position 22,937 of record DATNDS010000072.1, on the reverse strand, counting down.
GTGACAGGGCGCGAGCGCCCGGTGAGCGCGGCGCTGGGTGACGTGTGCAGCGAGTGTGAGGCCGAGCGGTTGGCGCATCAGGCGGCGGCGCACGGGGTGTCGTTCATCAAGATGGGGTTTGCCGGCGTGAGCGACCGGGATCGTGCGGGAGCGTTGCTGGCGGCCGCGGTACGGGGGGCGGGCGGCGTACAGGGGGCGTGCGGGGTGGTGGCAGTGGCGTATGCGGATGCGGACCGCGCGATGGCGGTGTCGCCTGCCGATGTGATCGGGATTGCGCACGAGTCGGGCGCGCGGGGCGTGCTCCTGGATACCGCGCACAAGGAAGGGCGCACAGTGTTCGCCATCATGGGCGACCTGCGCCTCGGGCTGTGGGTGGCTGAGGCGCATCGGTGGCACCTCACGGTCGCGCTGGCCGGCCAATTGAGCGCGTGCGACTTCTCCCGCGCGCGGAGCCTCACGGCCAACATGGTGGGAGTCCGGGGTGCAGCCTGTGTCGGCAGCCGGACTGGCGCAGTGTGCCGGAGGCGTGTGGCAGAACTTGCGGCGGCGGCGAGAGACCGTCAGGTGTTCGCGAGCGCGGTTGACAGCGTCCCGGGATCGATGATCGAGACTTGCAACTGACCGTCCACGAGGCGATGGAAGCAGGAGTCCACCACGGCTGGCGATGCGATCGCGCCGGGCGGTTTGATCAGTATCAACCGGGCGGCTCCGACATGGCGCGCGAGCCACGCCGCGATAGTGTCGCTGGTGACGTCCCAGACATGCGGTAGCGGATCGACGTCCCTGAGCAGACGATACGGAGCGAACACGGGGAGAGCGCCGGCTTCATGGATGGATGGCAGCTCGTCCAGACGCTCGGTGAGCCGCGCGTCCGGCAGGCGCGACGCGAGCAGCTGCGCATACTGATCCATGCCCAGTATCGCCATCCAGTGGGCGGCGCTGGCGTCCAGAGAAATCATGGTGTCAACCGCGCGGACCGCGTCGGCAAAGGGGCCGCCTCCAGGGAGAACGAGCAGTCGCCGGTCCGTAAGGCATGCGCGGCCAAGCGTCTGGACGACCCGATCGAGTACCGTAGGGGCTGCAAGCAGGCCGCCGCCGATCTTGATGACCGTGTCGACATGACTCGTCATGAAGCAAGCGCGAGCTCGAGCAGGAGCGCGACCGCGGCCGCTGGGGCCGCCTGATGCGCGGCCTCGCCGTACATGGCCGAGAAAGGCGTCACATCGAGACCACACCGAAGCGCCGCACGTTCGGCGATGAACGATCCCACGCCGGCTGTCACAGCGCTGGTAATCGAAGGATTCCGCTCGAGCACCTGGGTGAGCGCTTGTGCGGTGCGATCGAGCTGCGCGGCGGCCACGTTGCTGGCAATGGCGGAGATGGCGCTATCGCTGAGCATCTCGCGATCGGCACAGACGGCGCGCGCCAGACGTTCGCGAACGAATTCGCGTGTGGCGGGGCGGCCATCGGGCGTGGGCGCGCAATAGCTCGCGGGGCGGAGGTCACCGAGCCAGACGTACACATCGCCGGTGAGGGCAAATGCTTCAGCGGCGATGCCAACCGAACCAGCCTCGAGCGCTACATTGTGCACAATGGCTTCGAGCGGCGTGCGGACGGCACCAACATAGAGCAGCTCAGCGGAGCTCAGGCGGCCAAGGTCTGTCCGGCCCTGGGCGGCGACAATACCTCGGCAAACAGGAATGATATCAGTTGTCGTTGATCCAATGTCTATGAGGACTGTATCGCTACAGCGACGAGCCAGTAAGGTGGCAGTAGCGGCCCAATTGGCAGCCGCTATACTAAGTGGGATCTCGCGGCCCGCTTCTGGAGATACGAAGTTGCCCGATACGGTGAAGGTGTGAACCGCCGCTTCCGGGAAGGCCGATGCCACGGCATCCAGTACGAAGCGCACGCCTTCACGCTTGGTGCGGAAGTACTGGGAGAGTTCGGCGGTCATGGTCACGCCATGGGCTTCGGAGGGGAGCGTTCCGAGTTCCCGGGCCAGGCGCTGCAGCGTTGGCGCGAGCGCCTGCGGCGTATGCTGAATGGAGAACGGCACGGAGCGCACCTCTCCCAGTTGCGTTGCGTGCGCACGAGCAACCTTGATGTTGGCGCCCCCGATGTCCCACCCCGTTACCATGGGAGCCGGTTCGGGTGCGTGTGATTCCGGTGCTCGACTTGCGAGGCGGCCTGGCCGTGCACGCGCGCGGCGGGGTACGGCACGGCTATACCGCGGTGCGGTCGCACCTGCTCGAGGGCGGGAAGCATGTGGATGGTGACGCCACAGCGCTGGCCCATGCGTGCCGTATCGTCACGGGAGACGATGTGCTCTACGTGGCGGACCTGGATGCGATCACCGGCGGACCGGTGCAGTGGGCGTGTCTCGGCGCGCTCGCCGCGGCAGGTGCCGACCTGTGGGTGGATGCCGGGGTCACGACTGTCGAACGGGGGCGCGGCATTGCGGCTCTGCCATCGGCGCGGGTCATCGTAGGGCTCGAAACGCTGTACGCGCCCGAGATGCTGGCCGACATTGCGTCTGAAATCGGCGGCGATCGTGTCGCGTTCAGTCTGGATCTGCGCTCGGGTGTACCGGTGAGCGCGGTGCCGGCACTCGCCTCCATGGCTCCCCCGGCGCTTGCGGAGATGGCGGGGGCGGCAGGGGTGTCCACGATCATCGCGCTGGACCTGGCGCGTGTGGGCACCGGGGCGGGGCTCGATCTCGTGACGATCCGGTCGCTGAGGGAAGCGGTGCCCGTCGTGGAGCTGGTCGTTGGAGGTGGTGTGGGAAGCAGCGCTGATCTGGCGGTCCTGGCCGCCGAGGGCGTGCAGGGAGTACTGGTGGCCAGCGCGCTGCACGACGGCCGCCTGACGGCGCGCGACGTCCAACGCGTTGCGCGCCTGGGCTGAGTGGCAGCTAGTGATCCTGATGGCGGTCCTGGCTGGAATCCGCGGGTGACTGCGGCATGGTGCTATCCGGCTTCATCGGATGCCCGTGGTTCATCATGGGCATGTCCGGCATGTCCTTCATCCCCGTCGCCGCTCTGCCATGCGACTGGGTTGCCATGCCCTGCATGAGTGGCAGCGCCGCAACGTCTTTCTGAATCATGGGGTCGTTCCGATCGAGCTTGGGCCACTGGCTCATTTCGTCCGGTACAAACGCGCCATTCATGTGACCCATTCCCCCATCCTTGATCGTATCGGCGGTGGGGTTGTCGTACTCCGCCGTGACCACATAGGGATGATGCGCTTCGAGCGGCAGTGCGTCGCTGTTGAAGCCGAAGATGAAGCGTCCCACGCCCTCCACGTCGCCATTGTCGTCGCGCTTGGCCTTGAGACGGCCGAGGACCTTGCCCGAGACGCCGTCCTTGAGCGTCACCGATGAGCCGTAATTGTGGAGATGGCCACCGATGCCGACGAGTCGGCCGCTGATCGGGAGCTCGAACGTGTAGCTGTGCGCCGAGTGGCCGGGCGGCACATCGAACGTAGTGACGCCGCCCACGTGATTGTTGACGTCCACATAGAACGGCATGATGGGCAGCACATGATGCCCCTGGCGCGGCGTGTAGAGGAGCGAGACGTGCAGATACGCCGCCGGAATGTCCTTCCCCGTTTCGTTGTGGAACATGGCGTACATGCCGAGCTTCGTCCCGAGCGCGAGCGGCACGCCCATGTAGTCGGGAAGGTTCACGGGCGCAGTTTCGGAGCCCCAGCCAAAGAGTCGCTCCACGGAACGGTAGACGAGCTGGCGGCGGTCGAAATTGACGCCAATGAGATGATGCAGAATGGAGTTCGGAAGCGGCTTGCCGGCCGCGTCCTGCATGGTGACGTTGAAGCCGTGCAGGTAGCCATCGACGGGCCATGCAAAGGGCATGACCTTGGAGACGTCGTGCTCCATCTCGTCCATGTCCATGTTCGCCGGCATGGCTGGGAGATCGAACGGCCCCACAGTGATTTCGATCCGGTCGTGTATCGAGTCGACGGTCACGGCGAGACTTGGGCCGTCGGTGGGCACAGTGGTATCGGGGCGCGCCGGCATGGCGGCCTGCAGGGATGCCGCAATAAGCAATGGGAATAGCATGGGTCGACCTCGGTTCGCTTGCAGTTAGGCCCGGACCTCAGCCGAGCAATTCACGATAGAAGGCGGACTGACCAAAGTTCTCCTCCACTTCCATCTCGATGGCCGTGAGATGGGAGATCTGGATTTCGCTGAGCGATGCGAGCAGCCGCCGTGTGAGATGCTGCGCGAGCATCTCGACCGTAGTGTTGGGAATGGGCAGCAGGGCGCAGTCCCCGGCCGGAAAGAGGTAGCGGGGTTTGCCTTCGTAGTCAACGTGTATCACGCCGTCGCGCGGGGTGACGCCGATCTTTGGATTCTCGAGGGGAAGCAGCACCTTGTGGTCGATCTCATCACACAGATGCTTCATCATCTGCTTCACGGCGGAGAAGTCGAGCACGTACCAGCTCTGCTCGTCGAGCGCCCCTTCCAGGGTGACACCCACACGATAGTTATGTCCGTGGAGCGCCTCGCAGCGATGGCCGGCGAACGTGATGAAGTGCGCCGACGAGAAGACGAGATAGTCCTTGGAAACCGACACCCTGAATTCACCATGCGTTCGCATGTCGTTCACTCCGGTCGTGTCACCAGGCACCGCCGAGCAGCGCCACGAAGATCGCCGCGGCGCACAGGTCGGCCGTAGTGCCGGGGTTGCGTGCGTTGCGACTGTCGCGCAGGTAGCCATCGAGCTGCACGATAGCCGCGCGCCCCGCGCCCGTCCGCACGCCGCCCGCGGCCAGCACCCGCGCGGCGCGATGTGAGACCTCCTGCGCCTCGTTGAGGCCGAGCTTGCGCGCGATGTGCGTGTCAGGTGCGGCGGCCAACAGTGTAAGGAACGTTTCGACGACGGAATCGTTCCAGGACAGGCCATCGGCGCGCGCACGGGCAACGGCGGGAGCGCCGTGCTCGAACGTTGTCCGGAATTCCGTGGCGTATTCGCGCGCGATGCCGTCGCGCTCGGCGGCCAGCGACATGGCATCGCGGAGCGTGAGCGTTGGCGCGGTGGCGACGTCCTGCTCCGCGGCGTGGCCCAGCCCGGCTGGTTGAGCGAGCCGGATGGCTTCATAGGTGCGCTCGGCATCGGCGATGGTGGTGGCGCCGAGGACGCGAGCCGCGCGGTCGCGGAGCGGGGCGTGGCGTGGCGGCTCGAGCGCGGCGCGGGCGAGCGGCGCGAGCAGGAGCACGATGCCGAGGTTCACGTTGGCGGGGGTCCAGGCGCGTGTGGCGGCGATGGCGGCGAGAATGGTCTCGCCGAGCGATTGGTCCGGAGCGAGCGCGAGTGCGGGGCCAATGGCGGCGGCGGCGGCGAGGAAATCCGCGTAGGTGGTATCGTGAAAGTCGCGACCCGGGGACACGTTCCCTGGCTTGGGCGCGCTGGCCTCGAGGAGACAGGCCAGTTGCGCGGCCGACACGATCTGGTCGCGGGTCACGAGGGACGGGGAGAGAGTGCGCGCGGGACGTAAGGGCGACCCCTGCTACTGACTCTCACATGCCTATGCCGCCGCTTCCGCTCCTGCCACCGCCCCTTCTCTTGCCCACAGCCTCGGCGACAGCCGGATGAGCCACACCGCCGATACCACGAAGACAACGCCATACACGACACCCTGTGTGACGTGTCCGTACACAAACGCGCCCGTACCGAACAGCGCGCCGTAGATGGCGCACAGTCCCAGCACCCATCCCAGAAGTGCGTTGGGCAGACTGTCGGGCGATGCAGGCAGGCCAGTGCGATCGCGCACCACCTTCCACCCCGGGCCTGCGGGACGGACCAGCGAATAGAACTTCGTGAGTTCGGCTTCGTTGGTGGGCTTGGTGAGATATGTCGTGAGTACCCACACCGCGGTAGTGAACGCCACGGTCCAGATGAGCTGCGTGTACGAGGCGATCTCGTGGCCGGACACCTTGCCGTACACGAAGAATCCGAGGGAAATGAGGAACGAGCTGATCATCGCCGACACTTCACTCCAGGCGTTGATGCGCCACCAGAACCAGCGCAGCAGGTAGATCAGCCCCGTGCCGGCACCAATGGAGAGAATGAGCTGGAAGGTCTGCGCCGCCGTGTCGAGGGCGAAGGTGAAGGCAATGGCGCAGATCATGATGAGCGCGGTCACGATGCGACCCATGAGCACGTAATGTTTTTCCGTGGCGGTGCCATTGATGAAACGGCGATAGAAGTCGTGCACCAGATACGACGTGCCCCAGTTGAGGTGCGACTCGAGCGTGGAGCGGTACGCGGCGAAGAGGCCGGCCACCATGAATCCTGCCCAGCCGGCGGGGAGGAACACGAGCATGGCGGGATAGGCGATGTCGTCGCCCACGAGATGCTGCTGCACCTGCGGGAAGGCGCGGTGCACCGCGGCCAGATCGGGATACACCACCATGGACGCGAGCGCCACGATGATCCACGGCCAGGGGCGGAGCGCGTAGTGCGCGGCCTGGAAGAGCATGGTGCCCCAGAGCGAGTCGCTTTCGTTGCGCGCCGAGAGCATGCGCTGGGCCACGTAGCTGCCGCCACCGGGCTCCGCGCCGGGATACCATACCGACCACCACTGAACGGTGATGGGAATGAGAAAGATGCCCAGCGCCAGCGGCCAGTTGGAGAAGTCGGGCAGAATGGAGAGGGGGTGCGAGACGCACTTGCCGGCTGAGGCGCAGAACGGGGTGCTGCTGAAGTGCGAAATGAGGCCGCTGAGCCCCCCCAGCCTGGCCACCGCGGGCGCCTTGAGGGCGTAGTACGCAGCGGCGAACGCGCTCGACATGGTGATGCAGAACTGGATCATGTCGGTGACCATCACGCCCCACAGGCCGGCGGTGGCCGCGAAGATGATCACCACGCCGCCCGCCACGGGGAGCGTGATGTACTCGGGGAGACCGAACAGCGCGCTGGCGATCTTCGCGGCCGCGAGATTCACGGACGCGATGATCATAATGTTGAAGAAAAATCCGAGATAGATGGAGCGAAAGCCGCGCACGAACGACGCGGCCTTGCCGGAGTAGCGCAGTTCGTAGAACTCGAGATCGGTGAGTACACCACTGCGCCGCCAGAGGCGCGCGTAGAAGAACACCGTCGCCATGCCGGTGAGCAGGAACGCCCACCACTGCCAGTTGGACGCCACGCCGCCGGTGCGCACGAAGTTGGTGACCAGATTGGGCGTGTCGGTGCTGAACGTGGTAGCCACGAGCGAGATGCCAATGAGCCACCACGGCGCCTGGCGACCGGCCGCGAAGAATTCGGTGGTATTTCGTCCAGCTCTCCGCGCCAGCAGGATGGCCGGCACGAAGGTGATGCCGAGCGAGATGACGACGATGAACCAGTCGAGCGTGGTGAGATGCATGGGCTGGGTGGGTGATCCGGAGGAGGACGACGGTGCCCGGGCGCGCGGCACCGAATGCTATGTCGCCGTGGCACCACGGGAAAGGCCGCCGCCGCTGGCGCAGCGGCGCAGCAGATGCTCGACGATGGCGCCGGCGGCGTCCACACCCGTGGCGTCGTGCAGTCCACGCCATCCCGGGATGCCGTTCACCTCGAGGACGTACGTGATGCCGTCGGCAGCGGGGAGCAGATCCACGCCGGCGTAGTCTGCACCCACGGCGCGCGCGGCGCGGAGCGCGAGATCGCGCCACGCATCGGGCAGCGCCAATGCGCGCGCGGCGCCGCCCCGGGATACGTTGGTGCGCCAGCCGTGGGCGCTTCGCTCGATGGCGCCGATCACGCGTTCACCCACCACGAACGCGCGTACATCGCGACCGTCATGCGCGAGAGCGCGCTGCACGTAGTACACGCCGCGAATGGCCTCCACGGCGCGGAACACGCGCCAGGCGGTGTCCTCATCGCTCACGCGCACCATGCCGAGTCCCATGGAGCCGAAGAGCGGCTTGACGATCACATCGCCGAACGCCTGGAACGCAGCCATGGCGTCCCCGGCCTGCTCGCAGACCACCGTGTCGGGCGTGGGCAGGCCGGCACGCTGCAGCAGTGCCGAGGTGTAGAACTTGTCCACGGTACGCTCGATACAGCGGGCGGAGTTCACCACCGTGACGCCCGCCTCCTCCAGCGTGTGCAGGGCGTCCACCCGATAGATGATCTGTTCGAGCGAGCCGTTGGGAATGATGCGCGCGAGCACGGCGTGTGCGGCGTGCAGATCGATCGGCCCGGAATGGATTCGCGGCGCGGCGGGAGGATCACCGCCACATGCACCAGGCGCGCCGTGCGCGCCGAGCGAGGCGACGAGCGCGTCCCAGCCCAGGACCACGGCCTCGTGGCCTCGCTGGGCGCACGCCGTGCCGAGTTGCTGCGTGTGCCAGCCGGTGCGAGCGGCGAGAATGATGATCTGCATGGCGCGGGTGCTGATCGCGTCACGCCGCCGTCGCAGGCGGCGTTCAGCCCGCGCGCGCGATGAGCGCCACGAAGCCGCCCGTGGCGAAGTTGGCCAGGTCGGCGCCAATGGCGGCAAAGCCCGGCGTGGCAATGCCGGTCTGCAGTGCCTGCTCGGAGTCGAACCAGAGGTGCGCCTGGCGATAGAACGCGGGCGCCGAGCCGTCGAGGGCGCGCGGGAAGACGGCGAGATCGGCTCGCACGAAGCCAACCTCCTTCTGCCGCGCCTGCACCAGCGGAATGTGCACGGCGGCGTAGTACTTCTCGAATGCGGCGGCATCCTTGGGGATGTTATAGATCACGGTGACGGCCCACATGGGAAGCTCCAGGAAAGGGGGTGGCCGGCCGACCGCGCCGGGTCAATCGAACAGCGACGTGGCGAGGACTTCGGGATTGAGTTTTCCGCCGTGAAAGGTCCGGCCCGACGTGGTGCTGGTGAGCCAGACTTCGGCGGGGCTGAAGAGCATTTTGTCGATTTTGTAGAAATCGCCGTTGTAGCGCTGTAAGATCTCGTAGAACGGCGTGCCGTAGTCGCTGGACGATGAGGCGGGGAGCCGTGCGGCGAGCTGCTCCAGCTCGGCGTCGTCGGCCTGGATGGTGAAGCGGGCGACGCTTCCATACAGCACGCAGTCGTTGGTGCGGCCAATGGCGTGGAGGTCGTCGCGGGCCACGGGTGGGAGCGGCGCGGTGCCGATCCCGCTGGTCACACGGCGGACGTCGAAGCCAATGGTCTCCATCTTGTGCAGTCCGGTCTCGAGCATGCGGGCCACGACCTGCACACCGCCGGCGAGCGAGGCGGTGGGCGCGATGGCGAAGGTGAGGCGCGATGGATCCAGCCCCGCCCTGTCGCCGACCCAGCGCGCCACGGCGTCGGTGGGGAGCGTGCGACCCTCGAGCACCAGCACGCCGCGCTCGGCGCGCTCGGCGTAACCCAGCCGGTCGAACAGCTCCTTCTCGACGCGGGCATGGGCGCGCAGGGGTCCGGATGCCATGGCGAAGTACTTCTCCACTTGCACGGCCCACCCCGCGTACTGGGACGCCATGCAGGCCTGCCACGGGAAGTCCGTCCAGACCTGCACGCCGGCATACGTGAGGTCGTCAATTAGTAGCTGATTGAAACTAATATGACCGAGTCCACCCATGCAGAGCGCCGCGAGACCGAGGCCGGCGCCGAGTCCGCCGGCTGCCTGCACCCCGGCGTCGAGGACGCGCGCGCCGCAGGGAAGCGTGGTCACGGTGATGTTGAGCTCCGTGCTGTGCGCCACCAGGTCATCGGCAATGGTCTGCGCGCGGGCGTTCAGTCCCAGGTCGGTCATGCGTCGGTCATCCATTCCAGAATTTCCCCCTTCCCCAACTCGGCCAGATCGCCGCTGTAGCGGCGGTAGCGTCCCGTAATCTGGGCGTCGGTGACGGGCAGCGCATACCGCCTGCGAAGCAACGCCAGGGTGAGCGCGACGTGCGGCGGGCGGTACGTGCAGGCGTAGCGATAGCCGTGGGGCACGCGCGCGCCGCCGAGCGCCACGATGGAACCGCGCTTGTTGTCCGGGCCGGGGTCGTCGCCGAGCGCGCCGAGTATGATGACGTTGCCCGCGATCATGGCCTGCGCCGCGCGCGCGCCGGCCTGGCCGCAGACGATGGTGCCCCGTCGCATGCGGGCGCCCACTTCGTTGCCTGCCGCGCCCCGCACGATGATCTCGCCGCCGGTCATGCCCCTGGACGCACCCAGGCGCGCGGCGCCGAGGCGGTCGCCGGCGTTCCCGTGGATGTCGAGCACGCCGCCGCTCATTTCAAGCCCCGCGCCGTAGCCCGCATCGCCACGGATGCGCACCACGCCACCGCTCATCCGCGTGGCGACGTACCGTCCGACGGTACCGTCCACCGTGAGCTCGCCACCGGTCATGCCCGCGCCCACGGCATCCACGAGGGACAGATCGCCGGCGATGCGCAGGACTGCCGAGCGCTCGCCGCGGACGTCGAAGAGATCACCAACGCGCATCTGGTTTGGCCCTTCCCAGAGCGGGAGATGCGCGATGTCGCGTTCGCCGAGTGACGCGAGGGCGCTGGGCACGAGACACTCGGCCTCGACGATGCGCTCGACGGGCGAGCGGAGTGTGAGCGTGATGGTATCGCTCACGCCGGGGCCGGTGTGCCTGGGGCAGACGGCGCCGGCTGCGGCGCGGGGGGCAGAGGTGTGAGATCGCCGTTCAGGATGCGATGCAGATGAAAATGGTGCGGACCGAGCTTGCCGCCGTAGTTACCGGCGGTGATGCCGCGGACGCCGGGGCGGCAGGCGGCGGTGATGCCGGCGCGCATGGCGGCCGCGATGGCGGTGAACTCCACGCCGTCGAGCACGATCTCGAGCACCGCGTTCACGCCGTCGGGGAGGGCGGTATCCGTGATGGCGCGGAGTGTGGGCGCAAAGGCATCGTTGGTGGTCGCGATCATGTTCCGGTAGCGCTTCGATCCCACCTTGCTGCCGCTGCGCACGATGCCGCCGGGGAATGGAAGAATGACGCCCGGCATGCCGCGCATGGCCCGTACCGCCGCCTCGGCGGCGTCGAGCGCGGCCTCGTCATGCTCGGCCAGGATGAGAAAGTTGCCGCCGCCCACACCTTTCACCTTGCCGAAGCTCTCCTCGATGAGGAATTCCCCTTCCATGACGGGAATGCGCCAGTAGCGCCGGCCCGCGATGATCTTGCTCGACTGGAATCCATCGCCGAACACGCGGAGGGGCTTGCCGACGAGGATGCGATCCGGCGCGTCGGGCAGGCCATCGAAGGCGGTGGTGGTGGGGCAGGTGAGCACGGTCTGGCCAATGCGCTCGACCAGGCGCCTGGGCAGACTGTCGGAATCCATGGTGAAGAGCAGGACGCTCACACCTGGGCGGCTGTCCGGGGTGTCCGATGGCGCGAGTTCACGCTCGACGGCCGCCTCGCACTTGCAGGCGATGACGGACGTCGCGAAGCCGGTCATCTCGAGCGCGGCCGTGCGCGCCCAGTCGAGCGTGCGCGCGGTGATGATGACGCGTGCACCGCGCATGCCGAAGGCTTCGGCAAAGGTGTCGTCGATGGAGACGTCGTTGATGCGCACGAACGGATAATACGATGAGGCAGAGACAGGAGCGAGCGGGCAGTTTCCGTGCCCATCACCTGGTGGCACGTCTCCATGGGCGCTCATGCCGCCATGACGAGAAAGCGCCTCAGCGTACGATGAACTGCGCAACCATGCCATGCCCGTCGTGCGGCCGGTGGTCACCGGGATCGATCGCGCGGCAGACCATGCTGCAGGTGCCGGGAACGAGCGTCACGTCGATCACCATGGATCCACCGGGCGGCAGATCGGTCGTGCCGCCGGATGGGATGACCGGCGAGGGCCCTTGCCGGGTGTTGACCCAGGTGATGAAGTCACGCGTTGTCCTGCCGGGCAGGAGCCGAGAGAGGATGACTTCGTGCGTGCGAGTTCCGGCACGAACGGGCGTTGCGCGGCGGCCGTTGATCCCGGCGCAGCGATGGCAGGCGCGAACAGCGCGCTGCAGCACCACAGGTGGACTCGCCTTCTCACACGCCCCCGCCGCTACGCTGCGTCGTGCACCGCGTCGTCGCGCAGGTTGGCCACCGGAAAGTTGGCGAACGACACCGTGCCGTACCGCTCGAACCAGCGCTCGAGATCGCGCATGACCGCGGTATCGTAGCCCGGGCGCACGTGCAGCCGCCGCCCCTGGGGCGCGCGGCGCAGCTGCCCCTCCTCCACCACGAGCACCCCGCCCTTGAGCACGTAGCGCGGCGTGGCGAACATCTCCGCAATATTCGCATTCCGCGAATAAATCGTGACATCCGCATCGGCGCCCACGCCCAGATGCCCCTTGTGCGCGAGGCCGAGCTGTCGCGCCGGCCCCGCGCGCGTGATGATGGCGATCTCGCCCAGCGTGTACTCGCGCGCGAGACCGTCCGCCAGCGCGGTGCCGGCCAGCAGCTTCTGATTCACGCCCTTGAGCCGCTCGTCGCGCCAGGCGCGGTCCATGAGCAGGCGAATCAGCTCGGGATAGCTCATGAAGGTGCCGCCGTTCGGATGATCCGTGGACAGCACCATGCGCCACGGATCGGCTGAGAGCAAAAAGAGCTCGAGCCCCACCACCCATTGCAGCGAGGCCACGGCGGCCCGATCCCGGTACTCGTAGGGCACGATGCCGCAGCCGGTCTCCAGCTCGACGTCCACGTTCACCCACTTCCGGCCGGAGCTGGCGTGCAGCAGGTACTCCACCGCGCCATCGGCGGTGACCGTCGTGGCGTTGCCGAACATCACCTGTCCCACGTCGCCGGTCACCTCGGGGTGCGCGTTCACATACTCCGCGATCTGTGTGGCGCCCGATGCCCAGGCCTTTCCCTTCTCGCCGGCGTAGGCGTGGAACTGGAGATGCGTGAAGTGCGCGGGGCGTCCGGCCAGGGCGCGCATGCTCTCGAGCGTGGTCGCGACGTTCCCCGGAAGCCCAAGGTTGTTGCAGTGGATGTGCACGGGGTGCGGGAGGCCGAGCACGCGTGCGGCGTCGGCGAGCGTTTCGAGGATGGCGCGCGGGGTGACGCCGTTCGCCGGCGCCGGATCGTCGAGCGACTGCACCGTGCGCACGTTGCGCTTCCACCCCTCCACGCCTCCCGGATTCACGACCTTGATGGCGTATGCGCCGGTGGCGCCCAGCAGCCAGGCGGCGTAGTCGCGTGCGCGATCGCGTTCGCCGGCCGCGATCTGCGCGAGGAGATACGCGTCATTCCCCATGAGCACGAAGAAGCCCGCGTCGATCACCGGCGTGTCGTCGAGCTGTGCATGCGTGTCGCGCGCGCCCGCGGCGGCCACCGCGGCATCGAATACGGTCGTGTAGCCGAGTCCCGCGTAGCGGTAGCCGGTGGTAAAGGTGCTGGGAATGGTGCCGCCCGTGCCGGAGCGCGCCTCACCCTCCACCAGCGCGGGTGCTGGCGCCGGATCCAGTGTGTGCTCCTCCGGAAGCAGGCGGCGCCCCTGGTTCACGCTCGACGAGGCAATGTGTGCATGCATATCGATGCCGCCGGGCATCACGACCATGCCGCGCGCATCGAGCCGCGGCGCGCTGTCCGGCAGCGATGCCACGATGCGGCCATCCGCGATGCACACATCGCGCACGTCGCCGTCGACCCCGTTTGCGGGATCGTACACCGCGCCGCCCGTGATGCGGAGCTGGCTCATGCGCGGACCCGCGCGGCGAGCGATGCCAGCACGGCGGCCGGGTCCAACGGTCCGGTGAGCGGCGGGCGAAGCGGGAGCGGCACGTCGTCCATGCGAAACGCCAGGCCTCCGGTGTGAATGCCCGCGACACCGGTGTCCACCGCGACATCAGCGGCCGGCGCCGCGGTACTCGCGCGCGGGCCGATGACAATGCGGCGCACGCCGCCGGCCTCGACGCCGCGCATGACGGCGACGTCGCCAACGCAGAGCAGCACGTCCACGTCGCCGCGCCGGAGCAGCGTGGCGGCCGTGTCGTCAGGCCGATACCGCGGCACGCCGCGCGAAAAGTCCACGGTCATGGGATATCCGGTCTGCCAGGTGAGCACTGCCTCGGCGCCGCCGCGATTGCCGCCGGCGCGCAACGCGCAGAGCGAACAGCGGCCGCGTGCGTTGAGCGACTGCGCGAACGCGGTGAGCGATTCGGCACGATCGGCCAACGGCTCGTCGCCGGCCGGCTCGGCGTCGTAGATGATCACGGCATAGCGCGCGGCCGCGATCCGGTTGGCGAGTTGCGCGGCCCGCGCGGCCACGTCACCGGCGGCGTCCCCGTCTGTGTGGCCCGCCGCAATCGAGCGAAGCGCGCCAATGGCACGAGTTTCATCAGCGCCCGCGAACGCGATCCGCTCATCCGCGCTCGCCGGCCCGTGGCGGTTCCCGACATCCACAGCGATGACGGTGCGGCCTGCTGAGAGAAGCGGCATCGCCGCGCGCTCACCGCAGCGTTCCGCAAAGCGTGGATAGCGCTGGGCCGGGTCCACGGCCCAGTACACGAGCAGATCCGCCCGATTGCGGATTTCCGCGAAGGTCGCGGCGACCCGTCCACGCCGCTGCGCCGCGAGAATGCCGCTGGCCACGGTGGTGGAGCTCACGCCGTCCACCACCGCATGCAGCTTGTCCGCGACCGCCGTGGCCGCGCGTTGCGCGTCGCAGGAGATATCGGGCGCAAGATAGACGAGCACGCGGCGCGCGCCCGTGAGCATGGCCGCAGCATCGGCGAGTGCACGGTCCAGCGGCACGGACTCGCCACCGGAACGGATCTCCGCGGGGACCACGCCGTCGCCAAACCAGGCCACGCCCAGCGCGCACGCACGCCGTGCTTCGGCAATGCGCCCGTCGCGCACGACGATGTCAATGTCGTCGCATGTGCAGCCGCAGCCCAGGCAGGTTGCCTGCTGAGTGGTGATGGCCCCGTTGCTCATGCCGTCCCTCCCCGCCACGCGTCGATCTCGTGATACAGCTTTTGCGCGCGCCGCACAAGCGCGGCGTAGCACGACGCACTCGACCGACCCTCCGCAAAGATGGTGCAGATGGGGCGGCCGCGCGGGATGGGCTCGGCAGGATGCGGCACATCGCGCACCGAGGGATCATCAAGCCAGCGGTGGGTGTCCGTCATGATCGTGTCGTGCCGCGCATACACGATGGCCTTGCCGGCAGCGGGCGCACCTTGCAGCGCGGCGTGCAGTTCGAACGGAACGAGCTTGCCCGCGCAGCTTCGCGCATGCGCGTGAAATACCGAAAAGCCGAACGCACGCTCGGCGAGCTCCATGGAGGCGGTGAAGCGCGGGTTCAACTCGATGACGAATGGAGTGTCGCCGGACACGATGCAGTCGAGGCCGTTCACGCCGCGCAACCCGAATGTCGCCGTGAGTACCTGGGCCGCCTGTGTGGCGCCGGCGAGCACGGCCCGCCATACGGCAGTCGTGACGTGCGGCAGGCGTCCCAGGATGTTGCCGCAGTACTTGAAGCCGCTGGCTCCGAAGGCCGGGTCGCCAGCGAGCAGCGTCGAGAATCCGAAGGGCACGGCCTCGACGCCGCTGGCGCAAAAGACGAGCGACGCGGCGACGCCGCTGATTCGCCTCTGGACGATCTGATGTCGAGAAAGCGGATCTCCCGGGTGCCAGGACGCGATGCCATGCCCGCCCCCCGACGCGCGCGGCTTGACGAGCCAGCGGCCGTGGTTCGCTGCCGGCGCGCGTGGTGGCGATGCCCGCACCTCCGGGGCGGGCAGCCCGTGCCGGCGCAGCGCGCGCGCGAGCTCGATCGGATTGCGGGCCTGCATGAGCACGGCGGGCGAATTCCCCCAGAGTGCGCGGCCCCGCGCGAGCAGCGCGACGGCGCGCGGATGGTTCTCGAAGTTCGACGCGTACGCCACGGCGTCACCCGGGATGGCGCGGCTGGCGCGCGCAGCGGCCAGCGCGCTGTAGCTCGTGCCCAGGTCGTGCGCGAAGGACACGAGCGTCCGAGCCTGGTGGTCCAGATCGCCGAACGCGTCGACAGCCGCCACCTGATAGCCCGCCCGCACCGCGGACTCCGCCAGGGCGCGCGTGGAGACACCGGCGATGAGAATGCGCGTGCGCGCCACGCTAGGAAATGCCGAGTCGCCGCCGTGCGGCAGCGGGAGAAATCAGACGCAGATGGTCGAGCACGGTACCAGTCGCCTCGCGCAATCCCAGGCCGTTCACGAGCGCTTCGTGGCGTCCGCCCGCGAGCCCGTCAGCAATGAGGGCGGCGCCCTGTGCCGCCTCCTTGCCTATGCGGGCGAAACCCTCAAGCCGTCGCACGGCGCCATACGGGCTGAGGCGCAGGCGCAGCGCGCGTTCGACTCCAGCCAGGTGCGCCGTGCGTCCGGAGAGCAGAATCTCATGGGGGTGCGATACCGACACGCTGAGTGACGCGACCGCCTTGACCGCGCTTTCCAGGAAGGCGTCGCGAGCCAGTCGGTCGCGATCGGTGCGCGGAGTGTCGAGCGACTCGAGTGCTCGGGCGTCGTCGTCGAGGATGCTCGCGACGCCTCCGGTGAAGAGCAGCGCCTTGCTCACTGTGCCGGCCAGAAAGGCGACCTCGCCGTCGAGTGCCCCCGCTGCGCGAAGCCCGAGCGGTCCCGCGCTACCGCCGAGTCCGTCGACGATGCAGCCTTCACGCACCGCGATCACCGCGCTGAACGCGCCGCCCAGCTCGAGCAGGATGAACGAGACATCGGCATACCCAGAGCCGCGGCGTGCCGCCTGTTCGTGAATGGCGAGCGCAGCGGCGCACACCTTGTCCGCCGTGCCCATGTCCACGCGATTGATCTTGCGGTACGCGGGCACCGAGGGGAGGTGCACCACGCCGGGAGTGAAGACAACCGGCAACCGTGCGTCGGCGAGCGCGCGCGCCAGGGCGCGGAGCCCGCCTATGCCGCCTTCCTCACCCTCCGGAGCCAGGTATGCCAGGCGGAGCAGTTCGCTGGTGGCGTCCTCCACGCGCGTGAGCGGCAGGCCGTACCCGGATGGACCGGCAATGAGCACGGCGTTCAGCTCCCGCAGCGACTCCGCGAAGGCAACGGGCTCCGCGAGCGCATCTGCCGTGGGGATGGAGCGATCGAGAAACAGCTCGCCGTCATCGAGCCCGACGAGATCAATGGAGACGGTGCCGGGATCGATGCCGATGCATCTCATAGGGCACGGAAGGGCAATGCAGGAGACCGGGAGTTCTGCGTCCCCATTCTACTGGCGATTTCCTATTCCTCCGGCGAGCTCCAGAATCGTCTCGGCATCGAGCACCTGATCGTTGCTCTCGAAGAGACGCGCGATGCAGGCCTTGTGGATCTTCATCTTGAACCCGCCGACGCCGATGGCGCCGAAGGTCGTGATGCCATCCTGCTGCTTGCCGTCATCGGTGACGTCGATGCCTCCGATGCCCAACGGGGGGACGGCGTTGAGATCGCACGCCACGAGCAGGCCGGGGCGATTGGCCCACGCAGCGCGCGGCACGAGCATGACGCCGGCGGGGCCGGTGTTGAGCAGGATCTGGGCGCCGTCGAGAACCTTGGCGGCCTCGTCGCTCCCGCGCATGCAGGCAGCGGTGACCTTGCCGCCGAAACGCTGGCTGATGGCGGCACGCACGCGCTCCCCTTCTTCGGGCTTGCGCGACGTGATCGTCACATTGGCTCCCGCGCGGGCGAGGAGACCGGCGGCGCGCGTTCCGACGGGTCCCGTGCCGGCCGTGACCACCGCGCGCTTGCCCTTCACGTCGCCCACGGCGCGCATGATTTTCACTACAGCCGCTACGGCGGTCGTGTTCGAGCCGTTGGAGTCGAGCATGAGCGACACCTTGAACGGGCCGAACAGGGTCTTCTTCGCGGCCTCGAGCAGCTTCTCTCCCGCAGCCATGTCACTCCCGCCAATGAAGACGGCGGTGTTCTTCAGATCCCTGGGACCGCGAGTGAAGAGGCAGCCATGAATGAGATCGCGAACATCACTCTCGGCAACGCCACCGCGACTCATGACTGCGTCCGCACCGCTGTCGTGCGCGACGACCTCGTCGAACACGCTGGGGAGACGCGAGGAGTCGAGTTGCAACAGCAGCTTCAGCATGACCGGATGGAGTTGAGGTCAGACGGTGCGCTGATGAAACACAGGTACGCGGCGACGGGGTGCGGCATCCCGCCACGGCGTACCTGTGCAAGCATCGAGCGCGGGCTGCGCTCCGGGAGCTGCTCAAGCGCGGCAGCCACCGGAGCGCTGATCAGGCTCAGCCTTCCGCGCCGCTCGCGAAGGGGTGACGCGCGCTCTTCGCGCTCGTGATCACGTCGTCCATCTTGGGCAGACCCTTCATGGCCCGCTCGATGGACTGTTTGGTGGCTTCGTAGTTGTACTTGAAGATCTTCTTGTCGTCGGCGGCATCCCAGTGAATGAACACGCCCACGAGAATGCACAGGTCGTCGGCCTTGTCCCTGGGGATGACACCCGCGGACACAGAGTCCACTACAGCGCGTGCGACCGCAGCCTGCGCCGGTCCGAACATTTGCACGGCCTGCTTCGCGCCCTTGATGGTGACCTTGTTGTACATCACCGTGTCGGGCTTGGCCGGCAGATTGGGGGCGACGATGGCAAGGAGGCTGGTAAATCCGTCCTTGTTGTTCGAAATGGCATTCGTGAAAGCCTGTCCGGCGTGCCCCGACTTCGAGCCAATGATGAGATCGATGTGCGCCACCTCGTTCCCATCACCGACCAGGGATTCGCCGACGTAGAATTCGGCTGCCATGGTATTCTCCTCCTTACCCTTGTGGTTTACCAACGCACACGCCTTCGCTGTGGACCGGCCGCTGCATCATGATGCCGCTCACCGCGGCGGCAATCCGCCGCGGCGAGCGGCCAACATTGCCTCGCGATCTGCCCATCCCAGTGGGGGAACGTCAGTATGAAGTTGTCCCCACGATGTGTCAAGCACGCCGCCGCGCCGCGGTCGGTGTCATACGCGCGGGGTTCCTCTGGCCCTGCCCATGCATGACATTTCCGCCATGCGCATTCCCGTAGAAACATTCCGCCTCGGCAACGGCCTGCTGGTCACGATCTCCGAAGACCATACCGCGCCCATTGTCGCGGTGAATCTCTGGTATCACGTCGGATCGGCCAACGAACGGGCTGGCCGCACCGGTTTTGCCCACCTCTTCGAGCACATGCTCTTTCAGGGGTCGGCACACGTGGCGGCGAACGAACATTTCGAGCTCATCCAGCGCGCGGGCGGCACGCTCAACGGATCGACCTGGCTGGAACGTACGAACTACTTCGAAACGGTACCGTCCAACCAGCTCGCACTGGCACTCTGGCTGGAGGCGGACCGCATGGGTGCGCTCGTTCCCGCAATGACCCAACAGAAGCTGGATACCCAGCGCGACGTGGTGAAGAACGAACGCCGCTGGAGCGTGGACAATCAGCCCTATGGGACCTGGTGGGAGAAGCTGCCTGCGCTCGCCTTTCCGCCGGAGCATCCGTTTCACCATTCGCTCATTGGCTCCATGGAGGACCTCTCGGCGGCCAGCCTGGAGGATGTCGCGACCTTCTTTGCGACGTATTACACGCCTGACAACGCGGTCCTCTCCATTGCCGGCGATTTCGAGCCGGAAGAGGCGCGTACGCTGGTAGAGCAGTACTTCGGGCCCATCCCGCGGGGCACGGGAAAGCCGCCACTCGCCGACATGCACCTGCCAGCAACGCTGGGCGGGGCACGACGTGAGCTGGTTCCGGACGAGGTCGCGGTGCCGCGCCTCTTCCTGGCCTTCCGCTCTCCCGTCTTCGGGTCGGACGACTACTACGCCGGGAGCGTGCTTGGCGCGATTCTCGGCATGGGCAAGGGGAGCCGCCTGCAGCGCTCGCTCGTGCGCGAGCGCCAGGTCGTGTCGGACGCCACCGCCTTCACGTTCGATTTGGCCAAGGGCGCGGATCTGCTCGTGGTGGATGCCACCGCGCGCCCCGGCGTGTCTGCCGACGTGCTCGAGCGGGAGGTGGCGCGCGAGATCGACGACCTGGAGGCGAACGGCGTGAGCGATGCCGAGGTGGAGCGCGCCGTGGCGCTCATCGAGACCGGTTTCATCTCATCCATACAGTCGGCTGGCGAGCGAGCCGACAAGCTGTCCATGTTCGCCACGCTGCTGGGCGATCCCGCGCTGGTGAACGAGCAGAGTGAGCGGTACCAGCGGGTGACGACGGAGCGCGTGAACGCGTTCGCGCGCTCGCATCTGGGCGAGGACAACAGGGCGACGCTCATGTACGACAGGGAATCCCGGGCGGGTACCGAGGAATCGGGAACCGACGTGGCCGTGGCGGCTCAGGCGGAGGTGGGGCAGTGAGTGCCGGTGGTGAAGGAGGAGCGGCGGCGGCACCTGCGGCAGGCAGCACGACGTTCCCCACCCGGCCCGTTCCCGGACCGCCCCGTCCCTATCGGTTCCCCGTCTTCGAGCGGCTGACACTCGACAACGGTCTGGGCGTCATCGTCGCGCCGGTGCGCAAGCTGCCGCTCGTGACGGTGTCGCTGGTCATGGCCGGCGGCGCCGGTGTGGAGCGGGCCGGGCGCGAGGGCGCGGCGAATCTCACGGCGCTCGGGCTGCTGGAGGGAACCACACGCCGTGACGGCAACGAGATGGCGGAGCGGCTGGAAGGCATGGGCGCCGCGCTGGGCGCGGCGGCGGACTGGGACAGCACGGTGGTGACGCTCACCGTACTCTCGGCGCGGCTGCGCGATGCGATGGCGCTCTATGGCGAAGTGCTCATGGAGCCGGCGTTCCCGGAGCGCGAGATCGAGCGGCTCAAGGCCGAACGCCTCGCGGAGATCCTGCAGGTGCGCACCGAGCCGCGAGGGCTCGCGGATGAGATGTTCGCGCGGTTCGTATATGACGCATCGGTACGCTACGCGCACCCGGAGGATGGCAGCGCGCAGTCCGTGCAGGCGCTGACCCGCGCCGATCTCGTGGAGCAGTATCGGGAGCGATTCCGGCCCGCGGGCTCCACGCTCGTGATGGTGGGTGATCTCACCGTGGATGACGGCGTTACGCTCGCCCGCGAGCTGACGCGCGACTGGACAGGCGCCGCCGCCGCGTCGCCCGTGCCCGCCAGCGTCGCCGCACGCGCCGAGCGGACCGTTCACGTGGTGCAGAAGGCGGGCGCGCCGCAGTCGGAGCTGCGCATCGGGCACGTGGGACTGCCGCGCTCGCACCCCGATTATTTCCCCGTCTACGTCATGAACGCGGTGCTCGGCGGCCTCTTCTCGTCGCGCATCAATCTGAATCTGCGGGAGGCACACGCGTATACGTACGGTGCATTCAGCGGCTTCGGCTGGCGCACTGGCGCCGGGCCGTTCGTGGCATCAACTGCTGTGCGGAGCGATGTCACGGCGGCGGCCGCGCGCGAGGTGCTGCACGAGATCGACCGCATGCGCACCGAGGGGATCACCGAGGACGAGCGCTCGCTTGCCGTGAGCTATCTGGACGGGGTCTTCCCCATCAAGTACGAAACGACCGACGCGATCGCGCGAGCACTGGCGGCACTGGTCGTGTACGAGCTGCCGGAGGACTACTTCGACCGGTATCGCGGCTGGATGCGCTCGGTGACGCGGGATGACGTGCTGCGCGTCGCGCGCCAGCACCTGCACCCCGAGGCGCTGCAGCTCGTGGCGGTGGGCGACCCGGCTGTCATCACGGCGCCGCTGCGTGAGCTGAACGTGGGGCCGGTGCTCGAGTACGATGCGGAGGGGCAGCGTGTCGGAGCGTGAGCCGGCGGCAGCCGCGGACGTCACGGGGCAAATCAGCAGCTCGCGCCAGTATACCGGCCGCATCATCAATCTGGACGTGGACACGGTGCGCTTTCCGGACGGCACCACCGGCACGCTGGAGATGATCCGCCATCCGGGAGCGAGCGCGGTGCTGCCATTCCTGAGCGATCCATCGGGCGACGACCCGGAACTGCTGCTTATCCGGCAGTATCGCTATGCGGCCGATGGCTTCGTGTACGAGATCCCGGCCGGCCGGCTGGATGCGGGCGAAGCACCGGAAGCGTGCGCGCATCGCGAGCTGCTGGAGGAGACCGGGTGCCGCGCGATGCGCATGGAGCATCTCTGCACGTTCTACACGACCCCGGGGTTCACGGACGAGAAAATCCACGCGTTCATGGCGTCTGAGCTGACGCGCGGCGAGGCGCAGCTCGAGGCGGATGAGTTCGTGGAGCTCAAGCCGGTGACGCTCTCACGGGCACTGGAGATGGTACGCGACGGGGAGATCGTGGATGCGAAGACGGCGCTCACGCTGCTCTACGCCGCGGGGTTCCGGTTGGGGGAGTGAGTGCGGTTGCTATTTCCCGTGTTGCTTCTTCAGCTGGGGCTTGCTCCAGATAAGAATCGCGCCGCAGTGAGCCCGTGGGTCACGGTATCGCACGGGTACATCACTCGCCCGGGGATACACCTCGATGCCGAAGACTTCGTCAGGCATGGATGCGAAGTTGGGGCCGAGCGGACCTCCATCGCTGAGCTGGAACGCCTCTGATCCGCTCGACCATTCAACGCCGTCGAGATAGATCACGGGCCGGCATCGCATGCCGAGTTCGGGATCAAAACCGACAGTTCTGCTCATGGTGACAAGAGTACCTGGTCCCCTGCTCAGCCCCACGTGCACACTGGGGATGCCGTGCAGCACGTCGCTGATCCAGTAGGGACGGCGTTTCGCAATGTCAGCCATGGTAATGAAGGTTCCCACTCCGCTGTGTGAGCGCTGCAGAAATCCCAGGAGCTGCGACGGCAGGTCGTTTTTGCGACCGTAGATCGTCACTGCCCCCAGCACGGGCACCTTCTCACTCAGGACGATATTTGTGGTTGCCGTGCGATGGCTCGCCAGCGTTATCACCTGGCGGCTGGGCGCGAAGCCCAGCGCGCGCGCCTCCAGCATTCGCGTCCCCGCCGGCAGATCGGCGAGGCCGAATCGGCCATCATCGCCGGTGACCGTGGAGG
>DATNDS010000071.1:0-5076 GCA_035553215.1 Gemmatimonadaceae bacterium | reverse complement strand
CGCCATCGCGCGGTTCATTCGCGGCGGCTCGGGACAGGCGTTCCGCATCCTGGACGGCGCGCTCTACACGGCGCTGCACCGCATGGAGGAGAAGGGGTGGGTGGAGTCCGAGTGGGGGATGTCGGACAAGGGGAAGCGGGCAAAGTTCTATTCGCTCACTCCCGCCGGCCGCCGCGCGCTGCGGGCGGAGTCGCGGACATGGGAGCGCTACGTGAGCGCGGTGGCGGGCGTGATGCGCGCCACGCCGGAGACCGCATGACCCACGGCTGGCGGCGCTGGGTGCGCATCTGGCGGCGGACGCCGGAGGCAGACGTGGACGCCGAAGTGCGCTTTCACCTCGAGGCGCGGGTGGAGGAGCTGGTGGCCGCTGGGGAGACGCCGGAGTCAGCCCGCGCGCACGCGGTGGCAGAGTTTGGCGATGTGACCCGGGTGCGCACGGAGCTCGTGGCGATCGACCGGCGCATTCGGCGCCAGCACCGCCGCGCCGACTGGTGGGAGGGGGTGGTGCAGGACGCTCGGCATGTGCTGCGCGCACTGCTCAGGTCCCCGGCCTTCACGATCACGGTGGCGGCGACGCTGGCGCTGGGGATCGGCGCCAACGCCGTCGTGTTCTCGCTGCTGGACCGATTGTTCTTTCAGGCGCCGGCGGGAGTGGCGGGCGTTGACGGTCTGCGCCGTCTCGAGTTCACTGTCTCCAATGCGAACGCGCACCGGACCTATACACGGGGCGTCTTCAATTATCCCGAAGTGCAGAGTGTGAGCGCGGGCGCGCCTGCGGGCGCGTCGGTTATGGCCTACCTGAGCGATGACGTGCGCATGGGTCGCGACCCCGGCGCACCCGCAGTGACAGCTACCTACACGGTGGGTGATTACTTCGGCGTGCTGGGCGTTCGCCCGGCCGCGGGGCGATTCTTCACGGTTGACGAAGAGCGTCCCAGGGGCCTCACGCCCGTCGTGGTTCTGGGATACCAGCTCTGGATGTCACGCTTCGCCGGCAGCCGTGACATCCTTGGCCAGCCGCTGCAACTGGGCGCTCACCGCTACACGATCGTTGGCGTGGCACCCGAGGGATTCACCGGTGTGGCGCTCGGCGCCGCTGATCTCTGGCTGCCATTCAACACGCTGGATGCGTGGGGCGGCTGGTCCAGCCGCAAGGCGGACTGGTACGAGAATCCGAACACGTTCTCCCTGAGCATCGTGGCGCGCGTGCCCTCGGCAGCGGCGGCGCAGGAGCTCGCGGCGCGCGCCACGAACGCGCTGCAGTCGCAGATCACGCGCCGCGGTTCCACCGGTATTGCGTCCGTAACGTCGCTCGACGGCGCGCCGAACAGGGAGTTCCACGAAGCCGAGTTCTCGATTTCGCGCCGGCTGGGCGGCGTGGCCGTGATCATCCTGCTCATTGCGTGCGCGAACGTCACGAATCTACTTCTCATCCGCGCACTCGGCCGTCGCCGGGAGACGGCGGTGCGGCTGGCGCTGGGGGTGAGCCGCCGCCGGCTGGCTGCACAGTTCGTGATCGAGGCAATGCTCGTCGCGATGGTGGGCGGGATCGCGGCGCTGCTGCTCACCTGGTGGGGCGGCGGCCTGCTCAGGCACGTGCTGTTGCCCGACGTGAGCTGGAGTGGCGCCGCGGTGAATGCGCGCGTGCTGGTGTTCGCGATCCTCGTGACACTGCTCGCCGGCGTGGCGGCAGGCCTCGTGCCCGCTGTGCAGGGAAGCGACCCCGCGCTCACCGGCGCGCTCAGAGGCGGCGTGCGCGAGGGACGGGTGACCCGGAGCCGCACCCGCACCGCGCTGCTCATTCTCCAGGCGGCGCTCTCGGTGGTGCTGCTCGCGGGCGCGGGGCTGTTCATTCGGAGTTTGCGCCAGGTGCAGGCCATTGACGTGGGCTACGACAGCAGCCGGATCGTCTTTGCCTCCGCGTCGCCGCTTGAGGATGACACCATCCAGACAAGCGAGATTCGCGATGCACTGCCGGACGTGGCCGCGCGGCTGCAGCTCGTATCCGGTGTAGAGCGCGTGGCACTCGCGACGCTGGCGCCAATGCGCGGCTTCAGCATCATCAAGGCGTTCGCTCCGGGGCGCGATTCCGCGCTCGAGGGCGGTCCGTTCGGCATGCCGGTCGTGGACATGATCTCTCCCGGATACTTCGCAACCGTGGGCATCTCGCTGAGGGCGGGCCGCGGATTCAGCGCGAGCGATCGCGCCGGCGCCGAGTATGTGATGGTGGTGAACGAGACGATGGCGAAGGAGTTCTGGGCGAGCGGGAACGCGATCGGCAGTTGCGTGATGCTCGAAAAGCGGGACGCTCCGTGCCGGCGTATCGTGGGTATCGTGTCCGATGCGCACGTGGGCCAGGTCATCGAGGCGCCGGCGCCGATGTACTATCTGCCGCTCGCACAGGCGCCCGAGGATTTCGGGCGGGCCGGCGTCGTCGTGATCCGCACGCGGCCTGAGCTGGTGAGCGCAGTGAGCGCGGCGGTCGCGCGCGGGATGGCGGGGTCGTTCGGATTTCCGGTCACGACGCGCGTCCAGGGAATGAGTGCGACGCTCCGGCGTGAATACCACCAATGGAAGCTGGGCGCGGCGTTGTTCTCGGCGGCGGGATTGATCGCGCTGCTGGTGGCGGGGGTCGGAATCTACAGCACGATTGCGTGCATTGTGGGCCAGCGGCGCCACGAGATCGGCGTGCGCATCGCGCTCGGCGCGCAGGGTGGCCACGTGGCGCGTGTGGTGATTGGGCAGGGCGTGAAGGTTGTCGTCGTGGGCGTGGTGATCGGCATCGCGGTGGCGCTGGCGCTCGGCAAACTGGTGGCGTCACTGCTGTACGGTGTGACGGCGCACGATCCGGTGGTGCTGGGCGCGGTGGCGGCGGTGCTCGTCATTGTGGCCATCGCCGCGTGCCTGGTGCCGGCGTGGCGCGCGGCGCGGGTGGATCCCATGGAGACGTTAAGGGCGGAATAGCGAGCCGTCAGCCCGACTGGCGTCGTCAGTACAGCCCACGCTGTTATGTCAGTGAGCCCCGGCATCAGGGGGCGGCCTGGTTCCGGCTTGCTTCGGGACGACGATGCATCGCTGCGCACCTCACGTGCCGTCCAACTCCACGGCTCGTCTGATACTCGATATGCGCAACGACTATGACGAGAGCGCACCGGAATGGGCTGGGTGCTGATGTTGCCGTCTGATTCATTGGGCACAGACGCAGAGTCGTTCCTGTGATCCGGTTGGAAGTCATTCGTGCGCTTCGGCGACTGCGCGAAACGCCGCGCTTCTCTCTGTCCGTGGTTGCATCAATTGCCCTCGCGGTCGGGCCGATACTCGTCGCCTTCAGCGTGTACGATGCGGCAGTGCTGTGGCACATGGCGGCCAAAGCCCCAGGCCACCTCGTCACGATTCGGTCGATTCGCACTGGACGTCGCAACACCACCATCACGCACGGCATCTCCTTTCCGGACTATCAGGATCTCAGAAGGGCCCTCCCGAATGGAGCGTCACGATACCTGACTGCGTGGACGACTCAGGAGGTGAACGCCACACTTCCGGGGGGTGACCAATCGCTGCGCATCGCTGCCGTAGCTGGAGACTACTTTGCCATCGCCAACGCGCGGTTCGTGCAAGGCCATTGGCCAGCGGACGACGAGAGCGGAATCGTCGTCAGCGAGGCGCTCTGGCGCGAACTGAAGACCGATCACGAAGCGCCTGAGCTCACGATTTATGATCAGCGCTACCGCGTCACCGGCGTCGTTAATGAATCCTTCCGTGGGTTGTATCCGAATGAGGGTATCGATGCCTGGATTCCGTTAAGCCTTCTTCCGCGCCTGACCGGAGATGCGGGGCTGCTGACGTACCGGGAGTTCGATAACCTCTCCGTCGTGGCCGCGATTCCGGCTAATTCGGACGGTCAATTGCTGCGCACGTCGGTGATCGCACTGTCCGCACCGCTTGCCGAGTTCCACGAGGATCGTAGGTACGGCTGGCATCTCGACGTCGCTCCTGCGCAACCGGGCACGCTCGATCAACTCCGCACGCTGGAGGGCCAGGCTGCGCTCGCACCGCTCGTGGTCCTGCTCTGCGTGCTTGTGATCGCGGCGACGAATGTCGCCAATCTCTTCGTCGTCAGGGCGGCGGGTCGCCAGCGGAAGTGGCACATCAGACTGGCGCTGGGAATTCCGCGAAGGTACCTGCTGCTCGACGCGTGCATCGAGCCCATACTCCTCGGGGCCGCCGGTCTGCTCCTGGGTCTGGGGTTGGGAACGGTGGCGCTGCACTACGTACGGGCCATTCCGGCGCTCCAGCGCTTACGGTTGCAGTCGAGCGTCCTCTCTGTCAGCGTCGGCTGTGGCGCGGCCGTTCTGTTCGCGGGACTGTGCGCGCTGATGCCCGCACTGCAGGTCTGGCGACTGCGTGCGACCGATGTCGTTCATCAAGGGCACGGGATAACACCGCACCGCGTATCTCGCCTGCAACGGGTTTACCTGGTGCTGCAATTCACGCTTGCGCTCGCGTTTACCTGTGTCGCTGTTCAGCTTGCAAGCGCGGTCCGGCAGGAGAGCTCGGTGAACGTGGGCTTTGACACGAGTCGTCTGCTCGTTGTCACCGGCATGCGCGGGGCACCGGGACGATCTCCGCAGGAGTGGCTGGACGACTACAATCGAGTGGCGCTCGCGGTCTCGTCGCTTCCTGGCGTGCTTGGGGTGTCCGGGTCCGTTGCCGAGTTGTTCGGTGGTTATGGTATGTCGCAGCGGCCCTTGCTGACGCTCCCCGGCAATGCTACGGCCTCAACAAGTGATGGCATAGTCGCGGGCATGGACGTCGTCAGCCCAGGGCACTTCGCCACGCTGGGGCTTCCGGTCCGGACTGGAAGGGAGTTCGGGAGCGCTGACCGACGCGACCAGCCCACCCGCATTCTGGTGAACCAGACGCTGGCCAGGGCCATCGCTGGCGACCGACCACGGATCGGAATGACCGTGTATGAACTCGGCGCCTATCCGCTCGAAGTCATTGGCGTCGTCCCCGACATTCGGACGACCGCCGCCGAGCGAGTCCAGCCTGTCTATTACCGCTCCCTGAGCCAAT
>DATNDS010000070.1:0-8706 GCA_035553215.1 Gemmatimonadaceae bacterium | reverse complement strand
CATCACCGTCTCCCCCCGCTGCCAGCGCGTCCACACGGCGCGCACCGCAGCCGCCGTTAACAGCTTATATGGTCGTGTCACAACGCCTCCAGTGAATGCGGAATCTTACCGTGCTGTTGCACTCACCGGTTGAGGCGACCTTGCAATCCTGTCAATCCTGAAATCCTGTCTCGTTCCAGGAGCTGGTTAAACCACGGTAGCTGGTACCCGGTAGCTATCGGCTGGTGAAGATCAATCGACTCTGACCCATTGATCCGGCTTCACGGCGCCGATGCGCCCTGCTCCTGCGCCGCCGCCAGTGACTGCTTCGTCCAGATCACGATGCTCCCGCAGGTGCTGGACGCGCCGCGAAATTGCGGCGGCGTTTCCAGCGAGCCAGGGTACACCTCCACGCCCGAGATCTCTCCGGGCGAGACGAGGTCATCGATGATCGAGGCCGCGTCGGATTCGCGGATCAGCACACCGTCAATGAAAATCTGCGGCTGGCAGCTCTGGTCGCGGTTGGAGACGATCTCGTAGCCGAGCCCGCCGGTTGGATACACCAGGAATCCCGGCGCCATGCGCAGCAGATCGGTGAAGGTGAGCGCATTGCGCTTCTCGATGTCCGCACGCGTGAGAAAGTAGCCCAGCCCCGCCTTCTGCCGATCCAGGAATCCGGTGTTGTCGAGTACGCGCGCCGACTTCTTGCCATACACGGTCACGGCGTCGAGAATGTCGGCGCGCTCCGCCATCGACACCGTCACCGGTGCGGCACGCCCGCTGATGAGATCCACCGTCATGCGCGTCGCGACGAAGCCGACATGACGCGCTTCGAGCGTCTGTGTTCCCGCGGGCAGCCCCGTAATGGTAAAGGCTCCGGCCGTATCCGAGTTCGCGGAGGCGGCGCTGCCCCAGACATGCAGTTGCGCACCGACAATGGGGCGGCCCTGCGCATCGCGCACGACACCCGCGATGCGCGCCGTGCCGCTGCGGGGAGCGCCGCCCAGCGGACCCGCACTCACTCCCGTGCCGACAACTGCGGCCGAGCCCAGTGGGACGCCAAAATCCACGTGGAGGATGCCGTGTGCGGGCACCGTGACGTTCGCGTAACCGCTCGAGTTCCGTCCCGATTCGGCTTTTGCCGCCACGGCCGACGCGGACGGAATGCCACAGAGCGCATACCAGCCGCTGCTATCCGTCTGGACCGGCACGCGCCGCCGCACCGTGCGCACGACGTGCGTGTCCATGATCAGCTCGACCCACGTAGCGATGACCGTGCCGTCCGCGATGGGTGCGCCGGAGTCCGCATCGCGCACGAAGCCGATCAGTGCGCCCGTGGAATCTCCCGGCGGCACAGGCGGGCAGAGCCGCGCGCGCACGGATGCACCACCGGGGATGTCGAGTGCAACGTGCTGATCGGGCGCGCTCGTCACCTGAATCGTGCGCGGCTGCAGAGACAGGCCGAGTGAATCGAGAACCGGGTGCATGAACCCCACCATGTACGGACCGGCCGGCACTCCGGCGAGGTGAAAGGCGCCGGTCCGATCCGTCTGTGCACTCAGCACCTTGCCGCTGGCGCCCTGTCCGACGAACTGCACAAGCGCCCCCGCCAGCGGATGGCCGCTCAGGCTGTCGAAGACCATCCCCGATATGGTCGCGCCCGTCGTATCATGCCCGGTCGCGCCAGGCGTGGTCTGCGCTCCCAGGCGCGCAGCCGCGAACACGATCACGGCCAGGCTCGCCGTCAACGCGCTCAGCCTGCGTCGTGATGACCGGAAGAACGTCACAGTGCGTGGCATCGTTGCCTCTCTCAGGATGGCGAGCGCACCGGAAGCGCGGACGGGCTGCGTCCCGATTCCCCGTTCCCCATTCCCGTTTCTCCACTCCCCAGCGGTGTTCCGTCCTGGTCGTATTCCCCAACCCACTTGAAGAAGACCACCGACAACACGCCAACGAAGATCAGTCCGCCCGGAATCCACATGATGAGTCCGCCCAGCCGCTGGTCCTGGAGAGGCGAGAGATCCATGACGCGCGGCGCACTCGCATAGAGGGGGTAGAGCAGTGTGTCCGCGTACGTGATGATCACGGCCACGAGCGTCATGGGGAACGTCAGGATGAACAGATACAGCATCTGCCTGGGATACGAGAGGCGCGGCAGCTCCGGCATCGTGCTCATGATGGGCCACCACATGATCGTGCTCGCCACGAGGAAGCAGAGGTGCTGCACGATGTGCACGGGGTGGTGTGCCAGCGCGTAGTTGTAGAGTGGCGGCAGATGCCACACGACGATCGTGAGCGAAAAGATGGTGAACGCGGCGGGTCCCGTCGTGATGTATCGCGCCACCGCCGCCAGGGCGCGGTTCCGCAGCGCGGGGCGCAGCATCCAGCCGGGTGTGCCCGCGATGAGCAGCGGCGTGACGAGCATGGTGAGCAGCAGGTGCTGCACCATGTGCATGCTGAAGAGATAGTCGTCGCTGAGATCGTGGATGGGGCCGTTCAGCGTGAGCAGCAGGGTGGCGAGACCGGCAGCGAAGGCGAGCTTCTGGCCGGCGGTGGGGTGCTCGCCGATCCGCGCGCCGGCGCGGGCGCGCCAAGCGTAGAGTCCGGCGAGCACGGCACTGCCAATGACCGTGCTCCAGTGGACGCTGAACGACGTCCAGGAAAACCCCGCGGCGGGGTGCAGCAGCGCTACTGCGTACATCGGTTGTCGCCGGCGAGTCGGCCGCTATGCGTGCAGCGCGAGGTGGCCAAAGAGGAACAGGAGCGAGATGACCACGAGGACGGCGATGGTCAGCGGCCCCACGAACAGCCCGCGAAACAGCTTGGCGTCGTACTTCAGGTGCATGTAGAACATGCACACGATCGTGAACTTCGCCACGGACAGGATGAGCAGGGCCGGCACGAAGATCCGCGTTTCCTTGAGGGGCGTGTAGTAGATCCACACCTCGCCCACCGTGATGATCGTGAGCACGAGCGCCACCCACTTGTAGGTGTGCCAGTCGGGGTGGTGGTGCTCGTCGGCGTGCGCGGCGGCCAGGTCGTGCGCTGGAGTAGAATCGGCGGTCATCGTATCCTCACTACTGAATCAGGTAGACGAGCGTGAAGATCGCGACCCAGACCACGTCCACGAAGTGCCAGTACAGCGCCATGACGTCGACGTTGATCGCGTCACGCGGTCCCAGTCCGCGCTTGAAGTCCACGAACAGCATCGTGATGAGCCAGAGCACGCCGGCGGTCACGTGCGCGCCGTGAAAGCCCGTGAGCGTGAAGAAGGTGGACCCGAACAGGTTCGTCGTGATCTTGAGCCCCTCGTGTACGAACGAGGTGAACTCGTACGCCTGGAATCCCAGAAACATCGTGCCGAGCAGCGCCGTGGTCGCCAGCCAGATCTTCGAGTACTTGCGATCGCCGCGCACCACCGCGGAATGCGCGAGCACCATGGACAGCGACGACATGAGCAGGACGAACGTGGACGCCGATGTGACCGGAATGTTGAGAATCGGGTGCAGACCGTGGCACACCGTGTGTGGACACGGCCCCGACACCGAGCGTCCCTTGTAGATCAGGTACGTCGAGATCAGCGACGCGAAAAAGAAGCACTCCGAGCCAATGAAGGCCCAGATCGCGATCTTGGTATGGGTCTGACCCGTCGACGTGTAGTGGTGGTCGGCGTGCGAATCGGGAAGCGCGATGGTTGCCAAGGAAAAGCTCCAATGATCGGTAAACGGTTACTCCGCGAACCGGCGCGGTGCCGCGCCGGCGTACGCTCAGTGCTCGGGCTCCAGCGGTGTCGTCACCCAGCTCACGAGCACCACCGCGAACAGCGCCAGACCCAGGATGATGATCGGCACCTGCCTGTGCCAGATCAGTCCGATGAACGCCAGCGTGAGCGCCAGTGACGCGAGCAGCGGCTTGAGCGTTGGCGTGGGCATCGGGATGTGCAGCTCCTCCGCGGTCGGCTCCGGCGCCTCGGCCGCGGCGCCCACCGGGTACGCCGCGCTGATGGAGTGCGGACCTTCGCGGGTCCACATCGGATAGCGCGATGTGATCTGCGGGATCTTCGCGTAGTTGTAGGGCGGCGGCGGCGATGGGGTGGACCACTCCACGGTCGGGGCGTCCCACGGATTGTTCCCGACGCGCGTGCCGTTTCTCCGGCTGCGCCACACGTTGTAGACGAAAATCAGCATGCCCACGAACAGGATGTACGCGCCGATCGTCGAGACGTGATTGTCGTTCGTCCACCCCTGATTGGCGTCGTACGTCCAGATGCGGCGCGGCATGCCATCGAGCCCCGCAAAGTGCATCGGGAAGAACGTGAGATTCATCCCGATGAACATCAGCCAGAAATGCCACTTGCCGAGCGTTTCACTCAGCAGCCGCCCCGTCACCTTCGGGAAGTAGTAGTAGACGCCGGCAAAGAGGCCCATCATGGAGCCGCCGAACAGCACGTAGTGAAAGTGCGCGACCACGAAGTAGCTGTCCGTCTGCTGCAGATCGGCCGGTGGCGACGCGTGCATCACGCCGGAAATGCCGCCGATCGTGAAGAGGCACACCAGCCCGATCGCGAAGAGCATGGCCGTGGTGAAGCGCAGCGACCCGCCCCACATCGTCCCCAGCCAGTTGAAGATCTTCACCCCGGTGGGAATGGCGATCAGCATGGTCGTCACGCTGAACACCGAGTCGGCGATGGGTCCCATGCCGACGGCGAACATGTGGTGCGCCCACACGCCGAAGCCCAAGAACGCGATCAGGATCAGCGAGTAGACCATCACCGGATACCCGAACAGCGGCTTGCGCGAGAAGGTGGGGAGCACCTCGCTCACCAGTCCGAACGCCGGCAGGATGAGGATGTACACCTCGGGGTGGCCGAACAGCCAGAAGAGGTGTTGCCAGAGTAATGGATCGGCGCCGGCGGCCGGCTCGTAGAACTGCGTGCCGAAGAAGCGGTCGAAGAGCAGGAACACCACCGCGACCGTGAGGATCGGGAACGCGAGAATGATCTGGAACTGCGTGACGAACGCCGCCCACGTGAACACCGGCATGCGCATGAAGTGCATGCCGGGAGCGCGCATGTTGATGATCGTCGTGATGAAGTTGAATCCGGCCGCGAGCGTCGAGACGCCGAGGATCTGGATGCCGATCACCCAGAAATCCATGTTCAGGCCGGGATTGAACGTGCGCGTGCTGAGCGGGGCGTACGAGAACCAGCCGGCGTCAGGAGCCTTGTGAATGAGCCACGATGCGTTGATGAACAGGCTGCCGCAGAGAAAGATCCAGTAGCTGAACGCATTCAGGCGCGGGAACGCGACGTCGCGCGCGCCGATCTGCAGCGGGATCAGGAAGTTGAAGAACGCGGCCGACAGCGGCATGATCGCCATGAAGATCATGGTCGTGCCGTGCATCGTGAACAACTGATTGTACGTATCCGCCGAGACCAGCCGCCCGTTGGGCCCGTAGAGCTGCGTGCGGATGATCAGCGCCTCGATCCCGCCGACGAGGAACCACGTGAGTGACGTATAGAGGTAGAGCTGCCCGATCTTCTTGTGGTCGGTGGTGGTCAGCCAGCTCCAGATGCCCTTTTCATATCGATGCGTGGCGGCGCGAGACGGGGGAGCCGCGACAGTCGTTGCCATTCGGGTTCTCCGTTACTTCAGGGACGAGATGTACGCGGCGATGTCGGCGATCTGCTGATCCGTGAACGTGCCCATGGCCTCCGGCAACCCCTTGCCCATGGGAGGCATGATGCTGCCCGGTTTCATCGCGCGCGCGTCCTTGATCCACATCATGAGGTGCCGCATGTCGTTCGGGTAGAGCCCGGCGGCAATGGTCGTGCGGCTTCCGACGTGCGTGAGATTGGGGCCAATGATCCCCGGCGACACGCCCTGGATCGTATGGCAGCCAATGCACGCGCCGGTCTTGAAGAGCTGCGCGCCGCGCGTGGCATCGCCGCTCGACGCCGCCACGGTCACGTCCGTGGGGAGCGGCGTTTCCGGTACCGTCCACGTGGGCAGCTTGTCACGCGGCCACGTGCCGGTGGCCGTGTCAGCCGGCGCTGCGGCAACGGCGGCTGCGGCGGGAGCGGCCGGAGCGGCGCCCTTTGATGTGTCGGCTGACGCCGCCGCGGGAGCCGGGAACACCGGCCCCTGCTGCTGATGCGTGATCCACGTCGCGAACTGGGCCGGCGGCACGGTGAACACCCTGAAGCGCATGTTGGAGTGCGAGGCTCCGCAATACTCCGCGCACGCGCCATTCCACACGAACGATGACTCGGGCGTGAACCACATGTAGTTGGGACGATCCTGGTGCACGACGTCGCGCTTGCCGGACATCTGCGGAATCCAGAACGAATGGATCACGTCGGCCGTACGCAGCGAGAAATTCACCGTGCGCCCGACCGGCAGGTAGAGCTCGTTCGCCGTGACCACCTTGTACTGCGGATAGCGGAACTCCCACCACCACTGATGGCCGATCACGTCTACCTGCAGCGCGTTCGGGACGGCCTTGGCCTGGGTCCTGAAGATCGTGCGGACGCTCGGCACCGCGATGATCGCGAGAATCACCGCGGGAACCATCGTCCACGTGACCTCGAGCGTCGTGTTCCCATGCGTCTGCGCGGGCATGGTATCACCCGGGCGCTCGCGGAACTTGATGAGAATGTAGACCAGCAGTCCCTCGACGAATACGAAGACGATGCCGCCGAGGATGAGCAGCAGGTACGTGAGCGAGTCGATCTCGCGGCCGACATCGGAATGCGCGCCAATTGTTGTGTTCGGGTACCCCGAGCAGGCCACGAGGGCCAGTGCGAGCACCAAAGTCACCGCAATTCGCAGCGGCTGACGCGGGTGATGGGAGACAGTCATCCCGTATCCTGAAAAAATTCGATGGAGGGGCGTGGTGGGAGTGCGCCCGGCAAGTGCAACATTGGCGGGGAAGCTAGAGATTCCGCAGGCATTTATCAAGGCGACGGCAGGCTGCATGCACATGCCCGGGAATCCCTTACGTCACCCGTGACAGGCGCGTATTCGGGCGGTAGGCACGGCCCACCTTCGCCAGTGGCCGTCCTTCCACCTGCACGATGTCTGCCGTGAAATCGAATTTGCCGCCAAAGAGCGACGATCCCACGCCATACGAGTCCACCGGCACGCCGTCTTCCTCGAACGCGCGGATCTTCTCGACGGTGAATCCGCCCGACACGACAATCTTCACATCCGTGAATCCTTCGTGATCGAGCGAGCGGCGCACGTTCCAGACGAGCTGCGGCGTGACTCCGGTGGGTCGAAAGCTCCCCATCTGCGGAATGATCGACCGATCCACGAGATTCTCCGAGGTGTCAATGCGCACGCCCCACAATCTCCCGTCGAGCGCGCGCGCCACGGCAACGCTCGTATTCACGCAATCGTTGTCGAAGTCCACGAGCGTGATGATCTGCACACCGGGGTCCATGTATTCGGCGAACTTTCGTGTGGCACGTACGGTATCGCCACCGTAGGCCGCGATGAGCGCGTGCGGCACCGTGCCGATCCCCGCCGAGCCCCACCAGCTCGCCTGCGCATCGGTGGACACGCCAATGGCGCCCGCGATGTGCGCGGCGTAGCCATCGCCGGTCTGCACCAGCCAGTGATCATGGCGCGCGGGGAAGAACATCACGGTCTTGGGCGACGCGGCGTCGACGACGCGGCGCGTGTTCGTGCCCACGCGCGTCCGTCGCGCGAGCACGCCGAGGTAGAGCGTCTCGAGGTGCGCGAACGAGGCGTACGGCCCTTCAATGGTCATCACGGTTTCCCACGGCGCGATCGGATCCCCATCGTAGAGCGCGTGCACCACAAGCGTGTTCCAGTCGTCCGAACAGAGTGTCAGGATCGCGATCGCCTCGTCCATCCCGCCCAGATACGCGTGCGCCTTGCCGAACACCTGCATCATGACGCGCGGTGAATGTCCGTCCTCGATCAATATTTCGCGGGCGCGGACGAAGTACTTGTCGGAATAGTATCCCTCCCGCATGCGCTCAACGGGAAGGTGGAAGACCGAGGGATCGAGGCGGACGGGCATGGGGGACCGAGAGCGGGAAGGGGAACCGGCACTGGATCGAGGCGATGCGAGAGCGAAATGGCTGCCTGCCGTCATGTGTATGCGCGTTTCTCACGTTCCGCCAGCATGCTCTGCACGGGTGCGCACATCGGCAGGCCCGTCATGGTCCCTTTCAGGAGTGCGTCGCGTCGCAGCGCCGCATCCGAATGCTCGGCGCGAACTTCATGATGGTGGATTTTGACGCCGAACTCGCTGGCGTTCGCCGGCTGCCGCCTGGCAGTCCCGCCGATGCCGCCGGCGTGCTGCACAATCACCTCAAGCATGTGATGAAGCGCCGGCACGGGGTCTGGAAGGTACTGGCGGCTCAGAACACCTTAATCGCGCAGCCGTAAGCGCCGGCGGCGTCAACCGCGATTGGGGAGACAAATCAGAGAGTTGCGCCCTGGATCTTTTGATGCTCGCAATGTGACCGCTGTCAATTGCGCTCACGCGTGTAGTCCAGTCCGACCACGCCGCTCGGGTACGGAGTCGCCGCCTTGAAGGTGAACGTCGCGTGCACGCCCTCCGGCAGCAGTCGCTTGCCGCCGCCCAGCGTGAGCGGGTAGACAAGCAGATGCAGCTCGTCCACCAGATCATGTGCCAGGAGAGCGTGGACGAGCTGGCTGCTGCCGTCCGTCAGGATGTTCCTGCCCGGCTCGG
>DATNDS010000069.1:0-5977 GCA_035553215.1 Gemmatimonadaceae bacterium | reverse complement strand
GAACTTGACGTCCGCGCGATCCCGCCGCGGGACAAGCACCCCGCCATCTTTCGCACCTTCGATGGTCTCGCTGGTGGCCAGGCCATGGTGCTCATCAACGATCACGATCCCAAGCCCCTGCACTATCAACTGATGGCCGAGCGTCCGAACACCTTTGAGTGGACCTATCTGGCGCAGGGACCTACGGAATGGCGGGTGAAGATCGCGAAGACAGCCGGGGAATAAGCACCAGCCAGCCGCGTTGCGGGTGCGGGCTCAGACCAGATTTCTCCCCGCATCCGCCACCGCGCCGCGGGAATCCACTTCGAGCTTCCTGAAGATATTCGACAGGTGCGTGCTCACGGTTCGCGCGGAGATGCCGAGGGCGCGACCGATCTCCTTGTTCGACTTGTGTGCAACGACGAGTCGCACAATGTCCAGCTCGCGGCCGGTGAGCCCGTCGGTGCCCGCGCCGGCGGCCTGCGTTGGCATGCGCGCGCCAAGCTCGCGGAGCTGGGCACGAGTCCCTTCGAGTTCGCTGCGCGCATCGAGTTGCGCAAACACGGCGTGGGCCCGGCGCAGTTCCGCAACGGCCGCGGCTCGGTCGTCCATTTCGATGTGACGGCGCGCAATCTCCCGCCGCAGCCGCGCGCTGTGAAACGGGAGCGGGATCTCCTCGAGCGCGTCGGCGCAGGCGACGACGCGTCCCAGGCCGGCGTGCGTCGTTCCACGCAGCATGCTCACCAGCGCGTCGGCTACATCCGCGAGGATGAGTCCCAACCGCTGTCCGACTCGCTCGGAATCGCGCCGGAGGCGGCTGACGTAGCGCGCCGCCACGTCGTGCTCGCGCTTCCAGAGTGCGGCTTCGATAATGGAGGGCAGCAATCGATGAATGGCCCATACGGCATAGCCCGACTGATCCACGATGGACAGTCCTTCATTCCCGATGCGGATCGCCTCGTCGTATGATCCGGACATGAGATGGTAGATCGTCATGCCGGTATAGGCGCGCATGAGCGTATGCACGTCGCGCCTGCCGTCGCCCCGCGATGCGGCGCCGGCCAGCGTCCACGCTTCATCGAGCAGCCGTTTGCCTTCGGCGAACTGCCCGCGCTCCACGCTGAGGATCCCGGCGTACACGAGCAGCCTGGGGAGCAGCGAGCGCTGATCGAGCGATCGGGCCAGCTCGATGCTGCGCGAGGCGAGCGAAAACGCCGAACGCCAGTCGCCAGTCATGGACTTGTACTCGATCGCGATTTCGTTGACCCAGAGGCCCAGCACCGGTGAGCGCAGCTCGTTTGCGATGCGCTCCGCCTGAGCCACGTTGAGCGCGGTGGCCGCGGTATCGCCCGTGAGACCGGCCAGCGCCGCAAGCGACCAGTGTGCCGACCACGCGACGGCGGGCTCGTCACTCGCGTGCGCATGCGCGAGGGCACGCGTGGCGTGATCGCGCGCCTGGTCGGATGCGCCCATCCACAGATACGTGAGCGCGAGCGATCGATGCACGCGAGCCAGCAGCGCATCGCCGCCGTGACGCTCCGCCATCGCCATGGCGCTGCGCAGCGCCTGCTCGGCTTCCGCGGCCTGTCCGAGGGCCTCAAGACAGGACGCTTTCGATACCTGCAGTCCCGCAACGACGACCTCATTGCCAAGCGGCCCTGCCGCCGCGATCCCCGCATCGTAGTGCGCCAGCGCCTCCTCGTGCTTGCCGCGCCAGTGGCACAAGGCGCCCATGCGACGCTCGATGCCGGCGCGTC
Organism: Gemmatimonadaceae bacterium; assembly: GCA_035553215.1. Classification (GTDB taxonomy): domain Bacteria; phylum Gemmatimonadota; class Gemmatimonadetes; order Gemmatimonadales; family Gemmatimonadaceae; genus JADGGM01. Next base: position 4,241 of record DATNDS010000069.1, on the reverse strand, counting down.
GCCCAGGCAATCCCCGCCGGGTGGCCATCCCGCCCGCCTGCTCAAGACACGCGGCGGCATCGTCGTACCGCCCGATCCGTTGCCGCGCCTGCGCCAGTTCTTCCAGCAGCAGGATGCGACTGAGATCCTCCGGGGCGTTGCCGCGCTCGAGCAGCTCCGCCGCCGCTCCCAGATAGCTTGCCGCCTCCCGATTCGCATGCCGTTGCAGCGCCTGACTGCCGGCGAGCCGCAGATATTCCACGGCCTTGGGCGCCAGTTCGCGCGCATCGGCGCGAGCATAGTGATACGCGAGTTCGTCGGCGAACGCCCCGGCGCGCGGGCCATGGTAGCGCTCGAGTGCCTTCGCGATCGCCCCGTGCAGGGCTCGCGCGCGAGCCAGCCCCAGTTCGCCGTACAGCGTGTCCCGCAGCAACGGATGCGTGAAGTCGTAAATGATCTCCGCTCCGTCCGCGTGCTCCGTGAGAATGTGCGCGCGGAGCAGCTCCGTGAGCGCCACGATCATCGTGTCGGGCTCGAGCCCGCTCACGGAGGCCAGCATCGTGTACGTCACGCGCGTTCCGATCACGGCGGCCAGGTCGGCCGCGGCGCGCGCGGCCGGTGAGAGACCGGCGGCGCGTTCGATCATCACATCGCGGACCGAAGGGGCGAGCTGCAGATGCTCCATTCCCCAGCCGTGCCAGGCGCCATCGCGGCGATAGAGGCGACCGTCCTGCACGAGCGCCTTGAGTGTCTCTCCCATGAACAGCGGATTGCCCCGTGTCCAGCCGAAGAGCAGCGCCGCGAACTCGCGCACCGTCGTCGCTTCGGCGTCGAACATGCGACAGAGCAACTCCTCGGTCGCCGCTCGTGAGAGCGAGGGCACCGGCAGTCGCTGAGCGACGTCGAGCGACGCCAGCGACTGCTGCACGGTGCGCAACGCCGGGTTGTTCTCGTTGGGCGTGTCGAGATACACGACGAAGATGGCGATGCGCGTGCCGCCGAGCTGGCGCGCAATGAAGTGCAGCAGCTCCAATGATGCCGTGTCGGCCCACTGCATGTTGTCCAGTGCGAGCAGCAGCGGCTGCTTTGCCGACAACCGCCCCAGGAACTGCGAAAAGTTCCAGAAGAGGCGCGTCTTCACCTCGGCCGCATCGCCTCGCGGCGCGGCGCGAGGTGGATCATTCGTGCCGAGTGCGGGGAAGAGCGAGGTGAGTTCGGCCGTACCGCCGCGCGTGAGGGTGGCCAGCGTCGCGGCGGGCAACGATCGAAGCAACGGGAGCAGCGCGTCCGCAAAGGGTGCGTACGGAACGCCGGACTCCACCGGATAGGCCCGCCCGAGCGCGACCTGCCACTCCGACTGGCGCGCCTGCTGCGCCACGGTCTCGATGAGCCGGGACTTGCCGACCCCGGGTTCGCCAACGAGGAACACCGTAACGGGATGGCCCGCCTTCACCCGGTCGAGCGTACGGCGCAGCATCTCCAGCTCCGCGTCGCGACCGACAAACGGCAGCGGGGGAAGCGCGGGAACCCCGGGCTCGGCGACGGCCATGTTCGCTCCCTGTCAAGCGGTGGGGATGACGAACTCAACTTGGCACGAACATACGTCTGGTCAAGAGGCAAACGGCCGGACACGGCCCCACGCGAAACGGTGATCCGCTCCCGAGCGCCTACCTGGCTTTGAAGTACTGCACCGCGCGCTCGTGTTTTTCCGCGGCCGCACGGCTCCTGAATGTGCCAAGGTTGCGGCGCCTTCCGGTCTTCGGGTTCTTCTTCTTCGAGTAGAGTCGGTACTCGCCGGTCTTGAGCTTACGTATCATCGGTCTCCTCCTGCATCCCCACGGTCCGTGCAAGGACCGGTCCGGCGACGCGCTGTCCCCGGGGGACATTGAATTCGGCTGGCAAACACGGAGATTGCACCGTATGACGCGATCCGTTCTGCTTGTCGGCGCCACGGGCCTCGTGGGGCGCGAATGCCTCCATCTCCTCCTCGCCACACCGGTCTTCACGCAGGTGGCGACGCTCTCGCGACGCCCCCTCCCCCCAGACCTCATTGACGGACGGAGTGCGGCGGCGGAGCAGCGCGTGATGGACTTCGATCAGCTCGCGTCCCATCCTGCCCTCGTGCGAGCGGACCAGATCATCTGCGCGCTCGGCACCACCATAGAGACCGCCGGAACCCGCGAGCGCTTCCGCCACGTGGACTTCGACTACCCGCTCACGATTGCCAGACTGGGACTGGAACAGGGCGCACACCACTTTCTGCTCGTCAGTGCGCTCGGCGCCAATCCACGTTCCATGATCTTCTACAATCGCGTCAAGGGAGATCTGGAAGAGGCCCTGCGCGCGCTGTCCTATCGCTCGCTCACCATCGTGCGACCGTCGCTGCTTGTGGGAGAGCGCGCGCGGCCCAGGCGCGGCGAGGAGATGGGCAAGCGGCTCAGCTGGCTCGTTCCCGCGCGCTACAAGCCCATCTCCGCCGGCATGGTGGCGACGGCGCTCGTGCGGGCCGCGGTAACCGACGAGCCGGGCCAGCGCATTATCGAGTCCGTGGAGATTCGGCAGCGCTACGGGTGACGCCCGACCGAGCAGTCCGCTACATGCTCTCGCGCACCTGATAGCCCTTCCGCTCCAGCAGGGCGCAGAGCGCGGTCACATGGTCTCGCCCGCGTGTTTCGAGTTGCAGAAGAATCTCCACGTCGCGCACGGAGATGTCGGCGAACTCGCGCAGATGGGACACCTCGAGCACGTTCGCGCCAGCCTCCGCCACGAGCTGCGTGAGGCGGGCCAGGTTGCCAGGGCGGTCCGGCACCGTGACCGCGAAGCGCGCCAGTCGCCCATCCGCCACGAGGCCACGATCAATGATGCGCTCCACCAGATTCACATCAATGTTGCCACCCGAGAGCACCATCACCGCCGTGTCCGCCGCCGTCAGCGAAAGCTGCCCGCTCAGGATTCCGGCGAGCGGCGTGGCACCGGCGCCCTCCGCCAGTACCTTCTGCGACTCGAGCAGCAGGTGCACGGCGCTGGCGATCAGCTCTTCGTCCACCGCGACGATATCGTCGACGTAGCGCTCGATAATGGGGAACGTGTGATCGCCGGGACGCTTGACGGCGATGCCGTCGGCGATGGTATCCGCCGACTCGAGGTGCACCGGCTGTCCCGCACGTCGCGAGGCCAGCGCAGACGCCGCGTTCGCCGCTTCCACGCCAAGGATGCGTACGTGCGGCCGCTGCTCCCGGATTGCCGTGGCGATGCCTGAAATGAGTCCGCCGCCGCCAATGGGAACCACGACCGTCGTGAGGTCCGGCAGCTGCTCGAGCAGCTCCAGTCCGATCGTGCCCTGCCCCGCGATCACACGCTCATCGTCAAATGCGTGAACGAGGATGCGGCCCTCCTCGGCCTCGAGCCGGCGAGCTTCGACCATGGCTTCGGAGAGGGTCGCGCCGTGAAAGCGCACGCCCGCGCCGAAGCGTCGCGTGTTCTGGACCTTGATGAGCGGCGTGTGCTCCGGCATGACCACCTCCACCGGAATGCCGAGGCGCGCCCCATGATACGCCACCGCCTGGGCATGATTGCCCGCGCTCGCCGTGACGACCCCGCAGCGGCGCTGATCGCTGGTGAGATCGAGCATCCGATTGAGTGCACCGCGATCCTTGAACGACCCCGTACGCTGCAGGTTCTCGAGCTTGAGATGCAGGGCACAGGGCAACCGATCGCGGAGGGCGAGCGCCGGGATCAATGGCGTGGGCACGATCGCGTCCCGAATACGCTCGCGCGCAGCGCGAATGTCGGCGAGGTTTGGCATGGGGGTGATGGACAGTAATATACCCCAGCGTGGTCGCCAGGACCGACTCCGCAGCGGCAGGCCATCCGGCGCCCGTCGATGCGTCGCAACCTTGAGCCGCTCCGCGTTGTCCAACGATGCAGCAGACTCTTCTTCTCTCCGTCAGCCGACCGGACAATTTCCAGAACACTCGCCTCTCTCGCCGCTGTCGCGTGTCTGCCCGTGTTGCTCACCGCGTCCGCTGCGGCGCAGTCCTCCGGTTCGCTGGCAGCGTGCGGCCCAACGGCCCGCCAGCGCTCGGTCGCGGCCGGCCGCATCACCGGCACCGCGCCGGCCATCGACGGCCGGCTTGATGAACCCATCTGGTCTGCCGCGCCCGTCACCTCGGGATTCGTGCAGCAGCGCCCCGACCCATATGCGCCCGGCACCGACTCCACGCAGGTGCGCGTGCTCTACGATGAACACGCACTCTACATCG
>DATNDS010000068.1:0-43261 GCA_035553215.1 Gemmatimonadaceae bacterium | reverse complement strand
TCTCGGTTCGTCCACCTTCCAGACGAGGAAATGGGCGAGTATGGAGCATGTGGCCGAAAGTCGATCCAAAGGGTTCTTCCGTTCCTCTCCCTCCACCGCCTTCGATCAGTACCTGCAGGACATTCAGAAGCTCCCCCTCATAACCGATCCCGAAGAAGAACGACGCCTCGCCCGCCGCGCGCAGAAGGGCGACGAGAGAGCCGCCGAACGACTGGTGACGGCGAACCTCCGGTTCGTCATCTCCTACGTGAAGAAGTATCAGGGACACGGTCTTGATCTGAGCGAGCTCGTGGCGATTGGCAACGAGGGGCTGCTCAAGGCAGTCAAGAAGTTCGATCCCGACCAGGGCGTGAAGTTCATCTCGTACGCCGTGTGGTGGGTTCGCCAGGCTGTACTGAAGGCGCTGGCCGAACAGACCCGTTCGGTGCGGATCCCGCTGAATCAGAACTCGCAGCTCATCAAGCTCGCGCGCGCCGAGACGGTGCTGGCGCAGGTACTGAAGCGTGACCCCACGGACGATGAGATCGGCCGGCTCATCGAAGAGACGCCGGCGACGGTCCGCTCCGCCCGGCAGATGTCAGCGACCGAAGTGTCGCTCGACGCGCCGGTCGACCGATCCGATCGTGAGGCCGCCACCCTCGGAGAACGATTTATTGGCGTGGACGGTGGCGAGATCGAGGAGAACACCGACTTCACGCTGATGCGAGAGTTCATCGACCGATCCTTCCGCAAGTATCTCACCCCCCGCGAACGCAGGATTCTCTATCTCTACTACGGCATGGAAGAAGGTTCGGAAGCCATGACGCTGGAGAAGATCGGCGCGCTCATGGGCGTCACACGCGAGCGTATCCGCCAGATTCGCGAGCGTGCCTTCGAAAAACTCCGCGAATCGCCGGACGGCCTGGCGCTGGCGGGATTCTGGAGCTAGGGAATCCCGGAGATGGAACGACGCTGATTGCGCGCGAAGGATGCGGAAGGTGCGGAAGGGGCAGCCCATAAGGCTGCCCCTTCCGCACCTTCCGCATCCTTAACGGCGTCTGTCCGCATCCTTCCAGCGCCAGTCGGGTCTCGCTTTCCCGCGTGTACATTACAGGCATCCCCGCTCAACTCGTCCCCACTCCCCGCTCCCCCGTCGTGGCCCACCCGCTCAGTGCTGCCCTCCGCGAGATCGTGGGCCCGCGCGCCCTGCTCGACCGGACAAGCGAGCTGCTTGCCTACGGCTCTGACGGATTGCCGACCTACCACAGCCCGCCCAGGCTCGCCGTCTTTCCCGAAACGCGTGACGCCCTGCTGGCCGTGATCCGTCTCCTCGCCCGTGAAGGCTGTCCCTTCGTTCCTCGCGGCGCGGGTACCGGCCTCTCCGCCGGCGCGCTCGCCGCGGACGACGCGGTCATCATCGGGCTGAACAGGCTCAAGGCGATCCTCTCCATCGATCCCGTCAATCGACTCGCGGTCGTCGAACCCGGCGCCGTGAACGCTTCGATCTCGCGCGCCGCCGCCCGTCACGGCCTGCACTACGCGCCCGACCCGTCGAGCCAGACGGCGTGCACGATTGGAGGCAACGTCGCGGAGAATTCCGGCGGACCGCATTGCCTGAAGTACGGCGTGACACTGAATCACATCGCCGAGCTCGAGGTGATTCTGCCCGACGGCGACCTCGTCACGCTCGGCAACGCCAACGGTGAGTGCGACGGCTACGATCTGCTCGGCGCGTTCATCGGCTCGGAGGGCTGCTTCGGCATCGCGCGCCAGGTCACGGTGCGGCTTTCCAGAAATCCCGAGGCGGTGCGCACGATGCTCGCCGACTTCATGGCCCTGGACGCGGGCGCGCGTGCCACCTCCGCCATCATTGCCCGCGGCATCGTGCCCGCCGCCCTGGAAATGATGGACGGTCCCACCATTCGTGCGGTGGAAGCCTCCATCTACGCCGCGGGATATCCCGCCGACGCGGACGCCGTGCTCCTCATTGAGCTCGACGGTCTCGCCGCCGGCATGGATGCCGATGTGCGCGAGGTGGAGCGGATCTGCCTGGAGTGCGGCGCCCGGGCCGTTCGCATCGCGCGCGACGAAGCGGAGCGCGCGCGTCTCTGGCAGGGACGCAAGAAGGCCTTCGGCGCAATGGGGCGCGTGGCGCCGTCGCTGGTCGTGCAGGACGCCGTGATTCCGCGCACGAAGCTTCCCGATGTCCTGCGCGCGATCCACAGCATCGCCGAACGCTGGGACATTCAGGTCTGCAACGTGTTCCATGCCGGCGATGGGAACCTCCATCCGAATATCGGATTCGACGCGCGCGACGCCGAGCAGAGCGACCGGGTGCATCATGCCATGCGCGAGATCATGCGCGCCTGTGTCGATGCCGGTGGCACGATCACCGGCGAACACGGCGTGGGACTCGACAAGCTCGAGTACATGCCGCTCATCTTCTCCCCTGACTCGCTCGACGCGCAGTGTCGCCTGCGCGATGTCTTTGACCCGGCGCATCGCGCCAACCCCGGCAAGGTCGTGCCCGTGCACGCCTGCCGTGAGTGGCACATGGCGTCCGCCGCGCGATGATGTCCGTCGCCGCGCCGGACACTTCCCTCGGGGTCGCGCATCACGTGCGTGAGGCCCGCGACCGTCGCGCGACCCTGCGGATCGCCGGCGCGGCGCACTGGATGAATGCGGGCCGTCCCACGTCCGCCCTCGGCACGCTGTCGCTTTCGGCACTGGCTGGCATCGTGGACTACAATCCGGGCGATCTCACGCTCACGGCGCGCGCAGGAACCAGTCTGGAGACCATTGCCCACGCGGCTGCCGCCGAGCATCAGTGGCTGGCGCTCGACCCGTTCGGGGATCCGTCCGGTACGCTCGGCGCCACGGTCGCCACCGCATCATCCGGCCCGCTGGCGTGCGCCTTCGGCACGCCGCGCGACAACGTGCTCGGACTCGAAATCGTGACGGGCGATGGCCGCACCATTCGCTCGGGCGGCCGCGTCGTCAAGAACGTCGCCGGTTTCGATCTGACCAGACTCTTCACCGGATCGTGGGGGACGCTCGGTGTAATCACGGAAGTCACCGTGCGGTTGCGTGCACTCCCCGAAGTGGAGGACACCCTCGCGCTTTCCATCGATGAGCATCCGGAGACGGTCGGCGCGCTGCTCGTCCGCCTCCGGGCGGCCGCGATCGCACCGCTCGCGCTGGAACTGGTCAACGCACCGCTCGCCCGCGTACTCGGTCTGGCGGAGACAATGGTGCTGCTCATCCGGCTGGGCGGAAACGCGGACAGCGTACGTGCACAGCGCGCCGCCCTCGGCTTTGCCGGCGGTATCACGACCGTGCCGGCGTCGATGTGGAACGTACTCCGTACGTGTGAGCCGGAGCACGCCATGGTCATGCGCATCTCGATGCCGCCATCCCGCCTGGCCGAGTGCTGGGTGGCGGCGCGCCACGTAACGCACGATGTGTTGCATGACGCGACACCTGACGCGACTCGCGTTGCTCGCGGTGCGCGCCCCCCGCTCATGCACGGCACGGTGGAGCGCGGCGTGGTCCGCTGCATTGTGCCCGCACCGTCCTCCGACGCAGTCGACCGTGCGATCGCCGCGTGCGCGACACTTCCTGCCACGGTGATCTTCGAACGTCTCCCCGATTCCGCCTGGCCCCGCGTGCCCCATGCGTTGCACGGCCGGCTGGCACCGCGGATACGACAGACCTTCGATCCGGACGGCATTCTCAATCCCGGTATTCTCGGAGCGACACCGTGAACGAGCACGCATCCAGCGTACCGTGCGCCGTCCCGGGTACACCACTCGCCGGAGCCATGCCGGGCATCATGACCTGCGTGCACTGCGGATTCTGTCTGCAGGCCTGTCCCACGTATCTCGCACTGGGCGACGAGAACGATTCTCCGCGCGGTCGCATCGTGCTCATGCGTTCGGTCGTGGAGGGCACGCTCCCGCTGGATGATCCCGCGCTGCAGGAGCACATCGATCGCTGCCTGGGATGCCGCGGCTGCGAGACAGCATGTCCATCCGGTGTGCCGTACGGCCAACTGCTGGAAGCCACGCGCGCCGCGATAGCCGAACGCGTGCGGCCGCCGAGGACCGTGCGCCTCCTCCTCTGGATCTTCGCGCACGCCGTCGTGCTGCGACCCGCTCTCCTCGCCGCGCGGGGACTGCGCGCGACCGGACTGCCGCGCCTCCTCGCGCGACTGCGCGGCCGCCTGGGTTTCGCGTTCGCCATGCTGGCCGCCTCGGCGACGCCGCGCCTCGGCCGTCGCTCGTACCGGCCGCACGGTTCCCGCGTGCGCGGAACCGTCGCGCTGCTGCGCGGCTGTGTCATGGAAGGGCTGTTCGCCGGCACCAATCGCGCGACGGAACGGACACTCGCGGTGAACGACTACGACGTGGTGGGGGCACCCGGACAGTGCTGCTGCGGCGCGCTGCACGCACACGCCGGTGACCTGCATGGTGCCCGTGCGCTCGCCCGCGCGAACATCGTCGCGTTCGAGCGCTCGGGTGCCGCGGCCATCGCCGTGAACGCATCCGGATGCGGCGCCATGATGAAGGAGTACGGCCATCTCCTGCAGGACGATCCGGTGTGGGCCACTCGTGCCGCGGCCTGCGCGGCGCGTGTGCGCGATGTGAGTGAGCTGCTCGCCGGCGCCGGTCCCCGCCCTGGCGGCTCGCTTGCCCTCCGTGTCACCTACGATGCGCCCTGTCATCTCGTACATGGCCAGCGCGTTGACCGGCCGCCACGGGCGGTGCTTGCGCGCATCCCCGCACTGACCGTCGTGCCGCTCCTGGATGCGGATCAGTGTTGTGGCAGCGCCGGCATCTACAATCTGTTGCAGCCCGAGCTCGCGCAGCAGGTGCTCGCGCCCAAGCTCGCGAACATCGCCGCGACCGGCGCGGACTTGGTCGTCACCGGAAATCCGGGTTGTCTCATGCACATCGGTGCGGGACTGCTGCGTGCGGGCTTCGACACGCGTGTGGTGCATCCGGTGGATCTCCTCGATGCCTCGTACGCCAACGCGGCCCCGTAGCGCAGCCGCGCGACGCGCGTGTAGCTTCCGGCCATGAGCGCCATGTCCGCGCTGTCCGGACGGTCTCCCGCCGAAGGCTCCATTGCAGGTCGCCCGGTTGTCCTGCACTACGGTGACATCGCAACCGAGTACGCCGCGCTGCGTGCCGGCGCCATGCTAGTGAACCGGGATGCGCGCGGGCGCATGCGCGTGGACGGCGAGCGTGCCGCCGAGATGATCGCGGGCCTCGTCACGAACGACGTGCAGGCCCTCACCGCCGGTTCTGGCATCTATGCCGCCGCGCTCAACCCGCGTGGGAAAATCGTTGCCGACGTGCGCATCTTCGCCTGCTCCGACCACCTCGTCCTGGACGTCCCGCCGCGCGCGGTGGAGGGCTGGCAGGCTATGGTGCGCAAGTACATCAATCCGCGCATCGCCAAGTACGAGGATCAGTCTGCATCCTGGCGCCAGTTCGGCATCTTCGGCGCGCGCGCGCGGCGTGTTGCCGCCATGGTCACGGGACTCTCCGCCGATTCGCTGGGCGCGCTCGCGCCGTATGCGCATCTCCCCCTGCCGGCGATTGGCGACTCGGCATTTGTCGCGCGGGTGCCTGACCTCGACCTCGAGGGGTACGAACTCATCGTGCCGGCCGACGCGCACGACCAGGCGTGGCACCGCGCGGAAGATGCCGGTGCCACCCGGGCCGGCCTGCTGGCGTTCGAGATCGCGCGCATCGAGGCGGGTCGTCCGGAGTGGGGACTCGACATGGACGAGACCACCATTCCGCAGGAGGCCAACTTCGACGAGCTGCACGCCATCTCGTACACGAAGGGATGCTACGTGGGACAGGAAGTGGTTGCACGCGTACACTTCCGCGGCCACGTGAATCGTCATCTGCGCGGCCTGCTCGTCGGACAGAGTGAACCGCCGGCGCATGGCACCGCGTTGCTGGATGCGTCGGGCACGCAGGTGGGCGACGTTCGCTCCGGCGGGCTCTCGCCACGCCTGGGCGGCATCGCGCTGGCCATGGTACGGCGCGAGATCGCGCCCGGCACCACATTGCGCGCGCTGGGCCAGGAGAACGAGTCCAGCGTGGATGTCGCGGAGCTTCCCTTCCCGCTCTGAATGCCCTGCGCGCTCGTGACGGGAGCCACCGGGCAGGTCGGCTCGTACATCGTGGAGCGGCTCGCCGCCGATGGCTGGAGCGTCCGTGCCCTGGTGCGGAATGCGGCGGCCGCCACCTGGCTGGCCAACACGGGCATCGCGCTGATCCCCGGCGATGTGCGCGACCCGGCGAGCCTCATGACAGCCGCCGCCGGCTGCGACGCGATCTTCCACACGGCCGCCCTGGTGACCGCCGCCTCCTGGACCAGCTTTCGCGCCGTCAACGTGATCGGGACGCAGCACGTTGTCGAGACCGCGGCCGCCACCGGCGCGCGACTGCTGCAGCTGAGCAGCGTCGCGGTATACGGGCGCGACATGCGGTTCCAGGATCACCCCACGGATGAAGCCACGCCGTGGCGCCCGCTCGCGGACGCGGAGTGGTACGCGCGCTCCAAGCGGGAGTCGGAGTCGCTCGTACTGGACGCGCACCGGGCGGGACGCATCTGGGGCACCGCGGTGCGACCTGATGTCATCTATGGGAGGCGCGACCGGCAGTTCGTGCCGCGCATCGCCCGCGCCCTGGCCAGCGGATTCTTTCCGGTGATCGACGGCGGCGTGTCCACACTGGCGATCGTGCACGCCGCGAACGTGGCCGACGGCGCGGTGCGCGCGGTTCAGTGTGAGGCAGCCGGTGGCAGGGCGTACAATCTGGCGAACGATTCCGCCGTGACCGTCGCGGAGTTCGCGCGCCTCGCGGGCCAGGGACTGGGACGACGCGTACGGCTGGTGCCGGTACCGCGCGGAATGGCGCATGCCGCGTTCACGGCGCTGGCGGCGATACTCCGCCTGACCGGTCATGCGTCACTGGCCACGCACGCCGGCAGCTCACTCGATTTTCTGGCGCGCGACAATCCCTTCTCGTCCGAGCGCGCGCGCCGCGAGCTGCAGTGGGCGCCGCCGGTGTCCGCGCGTGACGGCGTTCCCGATGCGTTCGCCTGGTGGAAGACGGCCCGTCAGTCGTGACCGGTCGGCTCGCCCGAACACAGGCAACGCAAACGGGGCGCAGCTGCCGTGCTGCGCCCCGCGTGCGTTCCTGAATTCAAATCCGGAACCGTGAGCTTACTGCGGCTTCGCTCCGGTGTCGGACTTCATCATCGACGAGTCATGCTTCATCCCGGTGTCTGCCGCGGCAGGCGCGGGAGCCATGGCGGGAGCCGCGGTGGCAGTGGAGTCGGCGGCGGGTGCGGCATTTTCCTTCGCTTTGCAAGCGGCAAGGGCCAGCACCGCGACAGCGACAACGGCAAGGCGCTTCATTATTGTCTCCTTGTGGGGGCGAAAATGTTCTGCTCTCCCTCGTAGATGCACGCACAGCGCCATGCAGATACGAGCGGCAGTTATTCTACTGGATCGGTTCGGCATGTCAAGGGACAGCGTGTACAGCGTACTGGCTGCGAGTGTTGCATTGTCCTAATTTGTTTCAGTTCGCCGTGCTCATGCGACTCCGAACATCCCTATTGTCCGCTGCGGATCGATCCTCACATGCGAGTGAGACCGTGCAGGTAGTGCGCGGCGCCTGTCCGCATGATTGTCCGGACACGTGCGCCATGCTGGTGTCGGTGGAGAACGGGCGCGCCGTACGCGTTGCCGGCGACCCGGACCACCCGTTCACGCAGGGATTTCTCTGCGCGAAAGTGAATCGGTATCTTGAACGCACGTATCATGCCGAACGGCTCGCACACCCCATGCGACGGGTCGGTGCCAAGGGCGAGGGCCGCTTCGTGCCCATCTCGTGGGACGACGCGCTGGATGAAATCGCACAGCGTCTCGCCGAGATCGCCCGATCGTCCGATGGGCCGGAAGCCATTCTCCCCTACTCGTATGCGGGCACGATGGGTTCCGTCCAGGGCTCCTCCATGGACCGCCGCTTCTTTCATCTCCTGGGGGCCTCACGGCTCGATCGCACCATCTGCTCCATGGCCGGCACCGTCGGCATGCGCATGACCGTGGGTGCCAACATCGGCGCCGATGCAGAAGGCATTCCCGAGAGTGATCTGGTGCTGCTCTGGGGCACGAACACTCTCACGTCCAATCCGCATCTCTGGCCCTTCGTGCTCGCGGCGCGCGCCCGCGGCGCCCGCGTGATCGCCATTGATCCGCTGCGCACGCGCACCGCCGCGCAGTGTGATGAATGGATTCCCATACGTCCGGGCACCGACGGCGCGCTCGCGCTGGGACTCATGCACGTGCTGTTCGCCGACGGCCTCGAGGACCGCGACTATCTGGCGCGTCATACCCTTGGCGAAGCGGAACTGCGCGTGCGCGCGCACGAATACGATCCGGCGCGCGTGGCCGCGATCACGGGCATCGCGGCCGATCGCATCACGGCGCTCGCGCGCGAGTATGGCCGCGCGCACGCCGCGTTCATCCGGATCAACTACGGATTGCAGCGCCACGGCGGCGGCGGCATGGCCGTCCGCACGATCGCCTGTCTGCCCGCCATCACCGGTCACTGGCGGCGCGCGGGCGGCGGCGTGCAACTCTCCACGAGCGCCAACTTCCAGTTCAACAAGGCGGCGCTGGAACGCCCGGACCTCTCGCCACCCGTGCGCACCATCAATATGATCAGGCTGGGTGAGGCGCTGACGCGGCCCGATGCCGGCGTGGGTGGTCCGCCCGTACGCGCCCTGGTCGTGTACAATTCAAACCCGGCCGCCGTCGCGCCCGAGCGCAGCGAAGTGCTGCGCGGCCTGGCGCGTCCCGACCTGTTTACCGTCGTGCTGGAACATTTCCAGACCGATACCGCGGACTGGGCCGACATCGTGCTGCCCGCTACCACGCAGCTCGAACACTGGGATCTGCACCTCGCCTACGGCCATCACTACGTCACGCTGAATCGCCCCTCGATCGAACCGGTGGCGGAGGCCAGACCCAACAGCGAAATCTTCCGCCTGCTCGGCGCGCGGATGGGACTGGATCACCCGGCGCTGCGCGATGACGACCTCACGCTGATCGCGCAGGCGCTCGAGGGTGCCGGCCCTCAGTTGCAGGGCGTGACGCTCGACGCGCTGCTCGAGCGCGGCTGGATGCGGCTCCACCTGCCGCGGCCGTTTCTGCCGTTCGCCGAGGGGGGATTCCCGACGCCCAGCGGCAAGTGCGAGTTCCTCTCGCGGCGCATGCAGGAGATGGGATTCGATCCGCTGCCCGCGTACGTGCCACCGTGGGAGTCGGTGGAGCGGGAGCCGGAGCTCGCGGCGCGCTATCCCCTCACGCTCATCTCATCACCCGCGCACCAGTTCCTCAACTCCAGCTTCGTGAACGTGGCCGCGCTGCGCCGCGCGGCGCGCGAGCCCGAGCTCGTGATCCACCCGGACGACGCGGCGCCGCGCGGGATTCACTCGGGCGCAGCCGTCGTCGTGCACAACGATCGTGGCGAATTTCTCGCGATGGCCCGCGTGGAGCCCACCGTGCGCGTGGGAACCGTCTGGGCTCCCTCCGTGTGGTGGGGGAAGTACGCGCCTGATGGTCGGAACGCCAACCACACCACGTCGCAGCGCGAAACCGACCTGGGTCACGGACCCGTGTTCTACGACAATCTCGTGGACGTGTCGCCGGCGGACTGAACGAAGCGCTCGCACGCGGTGTGCACGAATCGTGCAGCCTGTTGTGCCGGGCGTCGCTCTCGTACTCCCGCGGAGCCGGATCTTTCCGAGCTACTGGCGCTCGGGGGTGTCGCGCGTGTACGCTGGATCAGGAGCCGTGCCGGCCGGCCGCGAACCGACCGCCCACGCCGGCTCTCGCTTTCATCCGTGGAGACTGGCCGTGCCGTCTTATCCTGAAACACTGGGCGCGCTCAAGCGCTCACCCTTTGCCGCTCCGCATCGTGCGCGCCGGTCGGTGAAAGACGAGGTGCGCGCCAACCTGCTCGAGCGTCTCGCGGCCGGTGGTCCCATCGTCGAGGGCATCATCGGCTACGACGAGACGGTCATTCCGCAGATCATCAACGCGCTCCTGGCGCGTCACAACTTCATCCTGCTGGGACTGCGCGGCCAGGCCAAGTCACGCATCCTCCGGGCGCTGGTCACGTTTCTCGACGACGCGATCCCCGTCGTCGCCGGCAGCGAGGTGAACGACAACCCCTTCGCGCCCATCTCCAAGTACGCGCGCATGACCATCGCCGAACAGGGCGACGCCACACCCATCGCGTGGGTCACCCGTGAGGAGCGCTACGTGGAGAAGCTGGCGACGCCGGATGTCACCGTTGCCGACATCCTCGGCGACGTGGACCCGATTCGGGCCGCACGGGGCGGGCACGTGCTGTCGGATGAGCTCACCATCCACTACGGCATGCTGCCGCGCGCCAATCGCGGCATCTTCGCGCTGAACGAGCTGCCCGATCTGGCGGGCAAGATCCAGGTGGGCCTCTTCAACATCATGCAGGAAGGCGACGTCCAGATCAAAGGCTATCCCGTCCGGCTGCCGCTGGACGTCCTGCTGTGCTTCACCGCGAATCCCGAGGATTACACGGCGCGCGGAAAGATCATTACGCCGCTCAAGGATCGCATTGGCAGCGAGATCACCACGCATTACCCGGAAAGCGTGGAGCTCGGCGTGGCCATCACGCGTCAGGAAGCCTGGACGGCACGCGGCGGTCTCCCCGTGCGCGTGCCGGATTTCATCGAGGAGGTCATCGAGCGCGTCGCAGTCGAGGCCCGGACGGACAAGCGCGTGGACAAGCGCTCCGGCGTATCGCAGCGCATGCCCATCTCCGTCCTCGAGAATGCCGTGTCGAATGCGGAGCGCCGCGCCGTGCTCACGGGCGAGTGCGAGGCGGTGCCGCGCATCACGGATCTCTACGCGGCGCTGCCCGCCATTACCGGCAAGATCGAGCTGGAATACGAAGGTGAACTGGTCGGCGGCCCCGCGATTGCGAACGAGCTGATCCGGCGCGCCGCCGATGCGACCGTGCAGGCTCGCGTTGGCGGTGTGAACATGGACGACATTGTCGTCTGGTTCGATGAAGGGAACGCGCTGCAGGTGACGCACGACCTCTCGTCGGCGGCAATGGTGCGCGGTTTCGAACGGGTCCCCATGCTGCTCGGACTCGTGCACCATACGGGTCTCGCGGCGGATGGCGATGCGCCGGCGACGGTCGCCGCCTGCGAGCTGCTGCTGGAGTCCCTCGTGGCACGCCGCAAAATCTCGCGGTCCGAGACCGGTCTCTATGGGCGCGCCCAGCCGCCGGAGCGGCGCCGTCCGAATCAGGATTTCTTCGGCGGGGGCGCGATGACGTGATCCATCGCGCCACGCCGTCCGGCGCCACATCCCGCACTGCAGCGGCTGACGTGGCCTCGCAGCCCCCGTCTGTGCCGCACGCGCCGCACGCGGCACCGCGCATGACGGTCCGTCGCGCTGTCCTGCGCGACCTCGACACCATCGTCGAGCTCCGCCTGGCGCTGCTCCGGCTGCACGCGGAAAACCCGCTCCACGGTCGCATCCGCGCGGACGCGCCGCTCCGGGCGCGGCGTCTCTACGCGCAACAGCTGCGCGCGCTCGATGAAGTGATCTTCCTGGCGGAACGCGACGGCGTGGCGCTCGGCGTGCTCCGCTGCGCACGCAGCAGCGGAACGCCCATGCTGGATCCAGTCATGTACGGGTACGTGTCATCGGTGTACGTCGTACCGGCGGCACGCCGGCAGGGCGTGCTGCACGCCCTGCTGCGCGCCGCCGAGCGCTGGTGTCGCCGCCGCGGCCTCACGGAAATGCGACTCCACAATTCCGCCCATGATGCCGTGGCCAATACGGTCTGGGATGCGCTCGGCTTCGAACTGGCCGAGGTCGTGCGCGTCCGGCCGCTGCGCTGACTCCGGAGATCACCATGTCGCTCATCACGATTTCACGGATGTTCGGCTCCGGCGGCTCCGAGGTCGCGGCCGGAGTCGCGCGGGCGCTCGGCTGGCAACTGCTGGACAATGCGTTCGTGGATGCCGTGGCGCAGCGCCTCGGAGTGTCGCCCGAGGAGGTCGAGGAACGCGAGGAACGCGTCCCGTCGCTGACGCAGCGCCTGGCCAATACCCTCGCCATCAGCGCGCCGGAAATTCTGCCCAGCCCTATCGCGCCGCCGCTCCCACCCACGGAGGAGCGCTTGGTCGAGGTCACCGCGCGCATCGTGCAGGAAGCCGTCGCCACGGGCCACGCCGTGCTGGTGGGCCGCGGCGCGCAGTGCATCCTGGGCGAGCGCGCTGACGTCCTGCATATCTTCTGCTATGCGCCGCACGACGCTCTGGCGGCGCGTGCCGCGGCACGCCTGGGGGTCCCCGTTTCGGATGCCGCGCGCGAGGTCGACCAGCGCAATCGCCAGCGCGAACAGTACGTGCGCCGCTACTGGAAGCGCTCCTGGCTCGCGTTCGACAATTACCACCTGTGCGTCAACACCGGGGCCATGGGCATCGACGGTACCGTCGAGCTGGTGATCCGCGTGGCACGTGATCGATTCGCGCTCACGCCCTGACGGCGGAATGCCTCATGCGGTCTTGATGTTCTGTTGCCCGGATGGCAAGGTGCAGTATGCGCTCGCACACGTACTCGAAATTCAGTCCCGAGGCTGCCGATGCGGTGGATCTGCAGTCGCTGCTCGACAAGCTGGCGGATTTCCTCCTGCAGTCGGGCTTCGCGGGAGGTAAGGGCCAGTCGCCGTACTGGGGCGAGTTCGACGGCGAGGCAGACCGCTCGCTCGACGCCCTGCGCGAGGCGATTCTCAACGCGCTCATGGAAAGCGGGCAGTTCACGCCCGAGATGCTCGACGCGCTGCGCGGCGAGTCCGATGATGATGGAGAATCTGCGGGGCGCCTCGCGAAGCTGCTCGATGAGATCATTCAGCGCCTGGTGAGCGAGGGCTATCTGAACCTCGAGGCGCCGCCGCAGATGCCGTCAGGCTATCAGGACGTGACCGGACGCGGCGGACTCGCGCGCGCGGCCGCCCGCGACGTGCAGTTCCAGCTCACCGAAAAGGGCATTGACTTCCTCGGCTTCAAGACGCTGCGCGACCTGCTGGGCTCGCTCGGGAAGTCGAGCTTCGGCAATCACGACACGCCGTATCTGGCCACCGGCGTCGAGGCCGACGCCGCCAGCCGCCAGTACGAATTCGGCGACACGATGAATCTGGACGTGAATGCCACGCTGCAGCACGCGCTCGCGCGCACCGGATCGCTCGACGTGCCGATTGACCTCGACTACACCGATCTCATGGTGCACCAGGCGGAATACCGCTCGTCCTGCGCGACGGTGCTCATGCTCGACACGTCGCATTCCATGATTCTGTACGGCGAGGACCGGTTCACGCCCGCCAAGAAGGTGGCGCTCGCGCTGACCCATCTCATCCGAACCCAGTTTCCGGGCGATTCGCTGCGCGTCGTGCTCTTCCACGATTCCGCCGAAGAGATCCCGCTTGCCCGTCTGGCGCACGCCCAGGTGGGCCCGTACCACACCAACACCGCGGAAGGACTCAAGCTCGCGCGGCGCATCCTGCTCGCGCAGAAGAAGGACATGCGGCAGATCGTGATGATCACGGACGGCAAGCCGAGTGCGCTCACGATGCCGAACGGAATGATCTACAAGAATTCCATGGGGCTCGATGCCATGGTCGCCGCGCAGACGCTGCGCGAAGTGGCGGATTGCCGGCGCTGCGGCATCGTGATCAACACGTTCATGCTCGCGCGCGACCGCGCGCTCGTGGAGTTCGTCAAGCGCGTGGCCGCGATCAGCCGCGGCAAGGCCTACTTCACCAACACGATGACGCTGGGTCAGTTCATTCTCATGGATTTCCTGCGGCGCAAGACGCGCAAGGTCTCCTGACGCGCTTCGGCGGCAGCGCTACAGTCGTGGCGCCACGGGCAGATCCAGCTCGAAGCGAAAGCGGGTGCCCTTCCCGAGTTCGGTATCCACCGCGAGCTCGCCGCCCAATCCGCGGATGAGCCGGCGAGAGATGGACAACCCCAGACCCGCGCTCGAAAACGAGTAGTCGCCCACGCTCCGGCGCCGGCGAAACGTTTCGAAAAGACAGCTCATGACATCTGGCGGGATGCCGCGCCCGGTATCCCGCACCGAGAAATCCAGACGCGTACGCGTGCGCTGCGTCGCCGCGATCTCCACGAACCCCTCCGCCGTGAACTTCAGCGCGTTGGTCGTCAGGTTGAGGAGCACGCGATTCAGCGCGCCCGGGTGACCGAGGCGGAAGTCGGCATCGGGCGGGGCCAGCCGGAGGTCAAGCTTCTTTTCCTCCGCGATGGGCAGCACAATGTCGCGCACGCCATTCATGACATCCGACACGGAGAACGGAACCGGTTCCACGTCCGTCAGCCGGTCGGCGCCGCGCACCAGCTCGATCACATCGCTCGACATGGCGCTGAGACCGAACGCCGCGCTGTAGATGAGCCCGAGCTGCCGCTCCTGTACGGGCGCGACAGCGCCGCTCTGCCCCTTCCGGAGCGTTTCGGCGAGAAAGAGAATGGACGACAACGGTGAGCGCAGGTCGTGCGCCACCTCCACGAGCAGATCCAGTCCCCCAACGCCGGACAGGCGGCTCGCGAACCGCTGCGCGTCATCGTCCTCGAGCACCGCCTGCACGCGCTCGAACGCGCGCAGCAGCGTGATGACGTCCCCGACGCTCACGCCCGTGTCGGGGTGGCTCGCCAGCTCGTCCACCACCGCGGCACGCCAGCGGCTGAGCAACCGCTGGACGGGCGCGGCGGGGGCGGCGCGCTCCACGATGATGGTGTCGCCGGCCCAGCCGTGAGCGAGCGCACCTCCCAGTGCGGCCATCTGTGTGCGCAGATCCTCGAGCTGTGTTCCCGACTCGATCGCCTGGGGCGCGGCGAGCACACGCGCCGCCGCCCGATTCACGAGCGTTCCCAGCGGATCGGGAATGGCCGCCGCGGCAATTTCCGCCGCCGGTCCTGCCGGTCGTGCCACGTGATCAACCAGGGGTGTCCTGTCGCCTGCCGTGGTGCGCGTCATGGCGCTCGCGCGCGACGCGCCGGTGGTCACTCGGTAAGACCCGTCAGATCATCACGCCGCATGTTGTGCTTCTCCATGAGACGATAGAGCGTCGTCCGATCGATGTTCGCGAGCCGCGCCGCGCGCGACATGTTGCCGCCCGCGCGCGTCGTGAGCCGGGCGAGATACTCACGCTCGAATTCGGCGATCAACCGGTCCTTCGCCGCATGATACGGCTCGTCCATGATGGCGGTGGGCAGCGTCGTACGCACCGGCAGCGCCGGCGAATCATCGTACACCGGAATGTCCTCCGGCCGGATGGCGTGTCCGGGTTCACTCAGCACCGCCACGTGCTCGATCACGTTCTGCAGTTCGCGCACGTTTCCGCGCCATGGCCGGGCACGCAGGAAATTCATGGCATCTTCCGTCATGCGCGGTGCCGCCTCGCTCGCCTGGCGGTGGCGCGACCAGTAGTGGGCGAGGAAGTGATTCGCCAGCAGCGGGATGTCTTCGAGTCGCTGGCGCAGGGGCGGAAGCCGGATGGGAACGACGCGCAGCCGGTAGAACAGATCCTCGCGCAGCACGCCGCTGTTGACCGCCTCTTGCGGATCGCGGTTGGTCGCCGAGATGAAGCGGATGTCCACGACGGCATCCTGCTGCTCGCTTCCCACGCGTCGCACCACGCCATCCTGCAACACGCGCAGCAGCTTGGCCTGGATCTGATGCGACATCTCCGTCAGCTCGTCCAGGAAGAGCGTTCCGCCATTGGCCGTTTCCAGGAGCCCGGGCTTGTCACGGTCCGCGCCGGTGAACGCCCCCTTGCGATGGCCGAACATCTCGCTCTCGAGCAGTGGCTCGGGCAGCGCGGCACAGTTGATCGGCACGAGCTTCCGGCTCGCGCGCCGACTGTGTGCGTGAATGAACTGCGCGATGACTTCCTTGCCGGTGCCGCTTTCGCCGGCGATCATCACCGAGGCGTCCGTCGTGGCCACCTTGCGCGCCAGCTCCACGGCGCTCCGGAACGCGGGCGACACTCCAAGCAGCGTGATCTTGTCGCTGTTCCCGTTCTGCTGCACGAGCTGCTTGCGCAGGTCGCTCGTTTCCCGCGCCACCATGACCGCGTGCGATGCGCGCCCCACCAGGACCTGCAGGTGGGTCGCGGAGAAGGGCTTCGGCAGATAATCCCAGGCACCGGCGCGCAGCGCCTCGATGCTCGTCGTCACACTGGGATTGCCCGTCATGACGACGACAATCGTGTCGCGGAATGCCTCGAGCGCCGCCTTCAGCACATCGATCCCCGACACGGGAGTCATGTAGAGATCCACGAGGATGATGTCGAACTTCCGGCGCCGGACCATTTCCAGCGCTTCATCACCCCGCCCACAGAAAGTCACATTGTAGCCGTCCATCTGCAGCACGCTCGCACACCCTTCACGCAGCGTGCGATCGTCGTCGACGACGAGAATGCGGATGCCACCTTTGACCTCGGCGGGAATGGACAGCGGATCGCGAGGAGCCGGCTGCGCGTCGGACAAGCTGTCGGGTTGTGCCACGAACGGACTGGACATCGATTGTACCTTCTCTCCGCCTCCGGCGAGGGGCCGGTCAAATGGAAGGACTGGCTACTGCAGCGGGATGCCATCTGTGCGGATGACGATCGGCAACACAGATTGTCAAGACAATGCTACATTCCTGTCGTCCAAATACCACATGACGTATGTCACATTCAGCGGCATTCCCCCTTGCACGCCCGGTTTGGCGCTAGATTGCCACGGGGAGCACGGCAACTGTGGAGTCGCTGTAACGACGAATCGTGCGTTGAGCCGTCACGAGATGCGCATGGCCGAGTCACCCGGAGCGAGTGCGCCGAAAGGCGGAGTGGGCTCCAGAGGATGCATGCGAGTCACGAGGGGCTTCCCCCAGACACGCCGACAGGTGCTAAACGTGCATGTGAACGCCAGTTAGATGCGTTACGCCGACGCGATGCGCCTCGTCCTTGTCGGCTGACCCGTCCCCGAATGCCAGCCGGTGCAGACAGCCGCCGCGACTACCCCAATGCTGATTTCGGCTGATTCCGGGATGGGCCTGGATTTGCATACCCTGGCGATTGTGCAGCCGGTGGCGCCCCGTACGCGCTGGCACCCGTGCCTGGTGCCCTGTGGAAGATCAACCCTGGAGCATCTTCTCGAATGTCCGTGAACTACCTCCCGTCCAACCTCCCTGGCGAACCGGCGCGTGATCCGGGCGCGCTGGCCCTGCCGCAAGCGTGGTCGTCGCCGGCATGGGGCGGCGGACTGGACGCCGAGGACGCCGGCATCCCGTGGGGGCGGTACTTCGCCGCGCTGCGTCGCTACAAATGGATGATTCTCGCTATCGTCCTGGCCGGCACCGCGCTCGGATTTGGCGTGAGCCAGTTCATCACCCCCGAGTACCAGGTCGCCGGAACGATCTGGATCTCCGAGACGGATCCGCGCATGGTCAACAACAATCGCGGTCCGGTGCGGGGCGAGGAGCTCCTCGGCGGCGGTGCGTGGGCCGATCTGCTCACCAGCTCCAACGTCATGGACCGGGTCGTCCGCCGCATGGGACTCTACCTGTGGCCGACGAACATCGCCGACTCCACGGCGTTCGCGGGGTTCCAGCCCGGCACCGGCTTCCGCTCGGGCACGTACGAGTTGAGCGTCGACCCCACGGGCAGCAAGTACAGCCTGAGTACGAAGAATGGCACGGTCGTGGAACGCGGAGCGGTTGGCGATTCCGTGGGACGCACCGTCGGCTTCCTCTGGCTGCCAACGGCCGCGGCGCTGGGAAAAGGACGGACGCTGGAGTTCAGCGTACAGAACCCGCGCCAGATCGCCAACAGCCTCACCAAGCGCGTGGAGGTCACGCTTCCCCAGGGTAGCTCGTTCCTCAAACTCACGCTGACCGGCGCGAGTCCACGGCGCACCGCGACGATTCTCAACACCGTCATGACGGAGTTCGTGGCGACTGCCACGGATCTCAAGCGCCGCAACCTGGACGAAACCGCCAAGACGCTGCAGTCGCAGCTCGACGATGCGCACAACGCGCTGCAGACATCGGAAAACAAGCTGCAGGGCTTCCGTACCAATACGATCACATTGCCCACCGAGGACGTCGCACTCGGCAATCCAGGCGCCGCACCTGTCGCTCCCGGGGCCGATGCCGCGCCGAATCCGGTCGCCAATGGCTATTTCGAACAGAAGCTGCAGCTCGAAGCGCTGCAGCGGGACGAGAAAGCACTCGATGCGCTCCTGGCGAATCCCGCAACCATTACGGCTGATGCGTTCGTCCCCATTCAGACGGCGCAGCAGTCGCCCGATCTGACTGCCGCTCTGCAGGAACTGTCCAAGCGCGAAACAGCCCTGCGCGCCGCGCGCGAGGTGTATACCGATCAGCATCCCACGGTGATTCAGCTCAAGGCGAGCGTGCAGCTCATGCGCACGCAGACCATCCCGAGCGTCCTGCGCGCGCTCGTCGCGCAACTGAAGAAACGCGAGGCCGCGCTGAGCACGCAGATCGGCTCGGCCACGCAGCAGCTCAAGGCCATCCCGTCCCGCTCCATCGAACTGATGCGATTGCAGCGCGACGTACAGACCAAGTCGGCGCTCTATCAAATGTTGCAGGGCCGTTTCGAGGAAGCTCGCCTGGCGGCCGTGAGCGCCATCCCCGACGTGAGCATTCTCGACACGGCGGCGGCGCCGCTCATTCCCACCAAGAACACGGCGCCGAGCATCATCCTCATTGCGCTGCTGGCCAGCCTGGGCGGCGCCGTGGGACTGGCGCTGCTGTTCGACCAGACGGACTCGCGGTTCCGCTACCCGGAGCAGGCCAGCCACGACATGCGGCTCACGATCCTGGGTGCGGTCCCGACGATCGCCGGCGGCAGAGGGGCGAGCCCCGACCCGGCTGAAGCCGCGCAGGTCATCGAGGCGTTCCGCACGATCCGGATGAACATCACCAATGCGTGCGGTGGTGCGCCCATGATGTTCACCATTTCGAGTCCAGGCCCGGGCGATGGCAAGTCGCTCGTGTCCTCGAATCTCGCGCTCTCATTCGCGGAAGCGGGCTATCGCACCGTCCTGGTGGACGGCGACACGCGACGCGGCCAACTGCACGCGATGTTCAACGCGAATCGCCGACCCGGCCTGCTGGATCTCCTGGGCGGCGAGGCGCCGCTCGACGCCATTCTGCGCACCACGACGCACGAGAAACTCACGCTCGTGCCGTGCGGCACGCGGCGCCATCGCGGGCCGGAGCTGCTCCACTCGCAGGCCATGCTCCAGCTCATCGCCGATCTGCGTGATCGCTACGACGTGATCATTCTCGATAGCCCACCCTTTGGCGCGGGCGTGGATCCGTTCGTGCTTGGCGCGGCCACGGGCAATCTCGTCTGCGTCCTGCGCACTGGCACCACGGACCGGAAGCTCGCCGAGGCCAAGCTCCAGCTCATGGGTCGCCTGCCGATCCGCGTGCTGGGTGCCGTGCTCAACGACATTCTGGCCCAAGGCGCCTACAAGTACTATTCGTATCTCTACGGCTACACGACGAGCGAGGACGACGATGAGACGCTGCGCCTCTCGCCGCGGGTAGGGGAGCTGTCCGGCAAGGTATAGCACGGCGGTCCGGCTTTAGCCTGATGGAAACGTGAGCGGGTCGCTTCCCCGGGTGGGCGAAGCGGCCCGCTGTCTCTTGGTGCTGCCGCTGTGGGTGCTGTCTGGCGAGTCGTGCCGCTCGGGGTGCTGCCCCTTCAGGGACTACAGGCTCGACTGGGCGGGGACTTCCTCGAACGCCTTGATCGTCTCGCCCGTGGAATCCGAGCGCAGATAGCGCAGCGCCGTCGTCGCACGGAGCAGCATCTCCACGGCGTCCACGGCGGATTCCGAGAAGTCGGGCACGGCACAGTAGCCCGCCCGGAGTTTCACGGTGTGCGCCAGATCGCCGAGTGACACCGGCTCGGCGTCGATCATCCCTTGCATGCGCTCCATCATGCGGACTGCGCCAGGGCTGCCGGTCGCGGGAGCGATGATCGCGAAATCCGTCGGCCCGATGCGGCCGATCGCATCCGACACCCGCCCCGACCGGCGCACCAGCGCGCCGACGTGCACGACGACATTCTCCGTGTGCCCGTTGAATGGACGGTCCGGATGATCGACGGACGCAGGCAGTGGCGAAAACGCGACGCACGAGATGGGTGCCCGCAGTCGCTGCGCCTCGGCCGAGATCTCGCGCGCGCGGCGGACCAGGCCGCGCATGTTGTAGAGACCGGTGATGGGGTCCAGAAGACTTTCACTGCGCAAGCGATCGGCTTCGCGCTTGCTCCGCATGAAGGCGTCCAGCTTGAGAAGCAGCGCTTCACCATCGATCGGCTGGCCCACGAGCTCCCAGGCACCAGCCCGGTGCGCGGCCAGCCGTTTGTCGCGATCGGCCGCGCCAGATGTAGTAACCAGAATGGGCGTGGACGAGCTGAAGTGTACGTCTCCATAGAGCGCGCGGCACACCTCGATCCCGCCCATGTCCGGCAACCGGAAGTCAACGATCACCAGGTCAGGCTGGGCCGTGCGAGCCAGCTCGATCACCTGCTTCCCCGTGTACGCTCGCAGCACCGCGTAGCCGTTCGGTCCCAGGATGCTCTCGAGTGACCTCGCGGACCACTCCTGGTCGTTGGCGAGCACTACCAGCGGCGGACGTGACAGCTTTCCCGAATCAGTCATTCGCTCTCGTGACGGGGACAAACGTGGATCTTCAGGATGAGACGGCGGTTGCATGGGTTCGCGTACTGACCGCCATGCATGAGTCATGCAGCCAGTCGTCAGGTCACATAAGCGGCGCTGTGTCAATGCTTTGACTTTTCCCGACCAGGGCATGGGATGGCGATCCTGCCGCGCGGACGCTACAACTGCGATGACATGGCGAGACGAGTCAGGGCACCATGCCTGAGCGTCCGAAAGGCGTGACGAAGCTCACAATGGGCTCGTCGTTTTCGTCATGATCGGAAAGGATGGATAGTTGCATACTGTAGGGCGGACTCCGGCGTTATGTTGTGGGTCCGCCACAGCGCCCTGCCCGCAACCTTGGCCGCCGGAAGTCCGGGAATCGAAGCGCGTTATTGGACAACGACTTGTATGCAGCTCGCCAAATGGCGACGCCTAGCACAAGGAGTGCATTGCCAGGAGTATCATGGAAACCAATACATCCACCCGGACCCGCGACGCCCTGTGCGCCTCGTTGCTCATCGGCGCAGTTCTGTCCGCTTCGGTTCCAGTCACCGGCGCAGCCCAACAGGTTCAACCCCGAGACACCGTTCGGGCGGTTCAGGCGACCCGCGCGCAACTCACGGCCCGAGCGGCCGCGTTGCAGAGCGCAGTGCAGTCTTCGAGTGACTCCAGGGATCGCGCGGCAAAAGAAGCCGAACTGTCGGCCCTGAACCAGCGGCTGACGAACGGAGATTTCCAGCCCGGCGACCGGATTGCGCTCGTTATTCGAAGCGACTCGGCGGTGAACGACACGGTGGTGGTGCGGAAAGGACAGGTGATTCAGCTCAAGAACCTCCCGGACATCTCGCTCCATGGTGTGCTGCATTCAGAGCTCAATGGCTATCTGACGAAGGAATTCGGAAAGTACTATCGTAATCCCGAGGTGCTCACCACCTCCCTCATGCAGATCGCGGTGCTGGGAGAGGTCGCGAAACCCGGCTTCTACTCGGTCCCGACTGATGTCACGCTGAGCGATGCCGTCATGGCCGCCGGCGGACCGACGCAGACGTCCAATCTCAACGACACGGAAATCCGCCGCAACGACAAGAAGGTGTTCGACAAGAAGGCGGTGCAGCAGGCGTTCTCCGATGGCGCCACGATTGACCAGATGGACCTGCACGCCGGCGATGCCATCGTGGTTGGCGAGAAGAAAAAGAACGATTGGATCAGGATTGCGCAGATCGGAGCGCTCACCGCCGGTGTCGCTGTGAGCGTGTACTCCCTGACCCACTAGTGGTGGGTTGGCGTCCACCGGACTTCATGTCTTCAGAGAATACGCGAAACGTGACAGGCACGAATACAGCAGTCACTGGCGCCGTCGACCGACGGCGCCCCTATCCGCCTGCGAGCGAACGCCCGCGGTCCGCGGTGCAGTCCGGTGCGAATGGTGATGGAGGCCGTCGCATCGAACTGGTTCGCGACAGCACACCCCATTCCGTCACACGCGTCGCGCCCGATGTGCAGCCGCGCTCGCGTTCGGAACTGATCAACCGTGCCGTCAACCTGCTCGTTGCATGCGTGGCGCTGGTGATTCTGGCGCCCGTGATGCTGCTGGTGGCCGTTGCCATCAAGATGACATCGCGCGGTCCGGTGCTCTATTCACAGAAACGAGTGGGCCTGGATCGCCGGCGGAGCTCCGTGGATGCGCTCTATGACCGGCGCGCAACGGACACGGGCGGACGCGTGTTCACGATCTACAAGTTCCGCTCAATGCACGTGAACGCCGAGCAGCACCTGGGCGAAGTGTGGGCGACCCGGGAGGATCCCCGGATCACGACCATTGGACGCTTCCTGCGGCGCAGCAGACTGGATGAGCTGCCGCAACTGGTGAACGTGGTCAAGGGCGACATGAACATTGTCGGCCCGCGGCCGGAGCGGCCGAGTATCTTCGCCAGATTGCGCGAGGACATCGACGAATACTCCATGCGCCAGCGTACTCGTCCCGGCATTACCGGCTGGGCGCAGATCAATCACTCGTACGATGCGTCGCTCGAGGATGTGCGCACGAAGGTGAAGTACGACCTGGAATATTTGCAGCGCCAGTCGCTGGCCGAAGACCTCAGGATCATGGTCAGGACGGTGCCGGTGATGCTGTTCAAGAAGGGTGGGTGGTAGGGGCGAAGAGAGCCGGATCGTCAGGCGCGGCGATCTGTGAGGACGTCAGGCGGTACGATGTATCCGCGATCGCGAGCGGCGTATCGCTTCCCCGCTAACGACCGGACAGGATTTACGGGATTCCCAGGATTCCCAGGATTCTCACGGTGCCGTTCCCAAAGCAGTTGCGGTCAATCAGCGAACGGACAGAAACGTTGGGACTCGGCTCCCAACAATCCTGTGAATCCTGTACATCCTGTTAATCCTGTCTCGATTCTGCCGGTCCGGTGAATTCTGTCCGCTGCCCAAGCCCGAAACTGCCCGCCCAGAGGTTCCGCGAGCATCCGTAACGCCGAGGCGTGAAGATCATTGGAGCGGCCGCCGCGTGGGTTCCCACACCGGAATCCGCTGCCGTCGCAGAACCTTGAGCCACGCCTGAATGCCGGCCAGGGTCGAGACCAGCACGAAGCCCGCGAGCGCGATCGGGATCGGCATGCGCCGCGCCGGAGGCCAACGGAGCGCCACGTACCCGGCAACCATGCCTAGCCCGGCCAGCGCGATGGCCAGCCAGGCCCACGGCGTGCGCGCGGTAGCGAGCAGCAGGCCGATGAGAGCCAGCGGGAGCGTCAGATACACCAGCCAGCGACAGAGCTTGTGACTGATGAGCATGAGCGCGAATGCGCCATCACGCAGTGGGTTCATGAGCGCGCCGAAGTGACGAAGCGTTTCCAGACCCTGCGCCATCGTGCGTGCCTTCCGGCGCATCTCGGCCCTCAGCGAGATGGTACGCGGCACGATGCACGTTGCTTCCTCCACGGAGACAGCCCGCAGACCGCGCTGCCGCGCGATCAGCGCGCTCGCAAAATCCCGGGCCAGGTCCCCGGGCAGGGGCACACACTGGATCTCGCGCCGCACCGCGTAACAGCAGCCGCTGGCTCCCACGATGGAACCGATGCGTGTTTCGAGTGATCGAACCCACATCTCGTAGCCCACATACCCTGACTCACCGCGGTTCCCCTCGCGCTCTTCATCACCCACGCTCAGATCGCGCCCTGACGCGACGCCCACCGTCGGATCGGCGAAGCGGCGAACGAGCGCCTTCACGGACTGCGGCAGAATCCGGATCGAGGCGTCGGTGTTGACGACGATGTCGCCCCGGATCGCCGCCGCGGACAGATTCTCCGCGCTCGTCTTTCCCCCGCGCTGCGGCACGCGAAACAGCTCAACGCCGTGCGCGGCAAACTCCCGTACAATGGCGTCCGTGCCGTCACCGGATGCGTCCGACGCAATCAGGATCTGCCGGCGATCGGTGGGATAATCCACGGCAAGCAGAGTCTCGATCGTCGCCCGGATGCGGCGCTCCTCGTTGTACGCGGGAACGGCGATCGTGATGCAGGGCCACTCCACCGGGTCGGCCTCGGTATGCGGAACGGCCCGCCACCGGGAGAGAACCCAGAGCAGCATCGGATACAACAGGTAGGCGTAGGCGAAGATCGCGATGGGGATTGCCATGAGCACCACGGCCGCGACGAACATCAGGCCATCCCTGGAGTGGGAACTGGATCAGTGAGGGAGCGGTACAGCGCTTCATAGCGACGCAGCCACGGCTCGAGCGCGAACTCCCGTTCGAGGCGCGCGCGAGCCGCCGTGGCCCTGGCAGCAGCGGCGGCCGGATCGGCGCGCAGCGCGTCCAGCGCGGACGCCAACGCCGCGCTGTCGTCAGGCGGTACGAGCAGCGCTTCCGCATCACTCAACATGTCTGGCACGCCGCCCACCCTGCTCGCAACGATCGGCGTGCCGGCGGCCATGGCCTCCAGCAGCACGATGGGAACGCCCTCGGTTCTCGAGCTCAGTACCAGGCCGTCGAACGCCGTGAACGTCGCGCTCGCGTTCGGCACGGGGCCGTGCCAACGGATCCGTTCGCTCACGCCAAGGCGCGACGCGAGTGCCATGAGCGCCGCACGCTCCGGGCCGTCGCCGAGCAGAGACAGGTGGAGGTCCTGCGTCATCGCACGCGCCAGGGCGCTCACCAGAATGTCCGGTCCTTTTTCCCGACTCAGCCGTCCCACCTGACCAAGCGTGAACTGGTTGGCGGGAATCCCGAGCGCCGAGCGCGCCGCATCCCGGGCAAGCCTCGCACCACCCGCATCGAACGCGTTGCCAATGATGTGCAATCGATCGGAGTGCACACCCCTCCGGCGCAGTCTTTGCTCGATAGTGCGGGAAACGGCCACCACGGCCGTGAATCGCCTGAGCGCGGCTTCCTGTATCCATTCGTACATCCTGTTCCGAATCCCTCCACCGGTGAATCCATGAACCGTCGTGACCGTTGGGATGCCCAACGACCGTGCAACACCAGCATCCACCACATCCGGCCGGTATCCGTGCGAATGGACGACCGAGGGGCGGATCGCGGCGCACAGCGTCCGGATCGCGGCACGTTCGGCCGCATAATTGCGCGTCTGAACAGCAATTGGGGCTGTCTCCACGCCCGCATCCCGGAGGGACGCGAGAAAGGGGTGCGGCATTGGCGATGGGGTCACGACACCGGCCACGACGACCCGGTGGCCCGCCCGATTGTGCCCCTCCGCCAGCATGCGGACCACGCTTTCCAGGCCACCCATCTCGGCTGGCGCCGTGACGTGCAGTATCGTTAGTGATCGTGACAGAGCCGTGCCGGTAGGTGAGAGGGTGCGGTCGCCGCGGCAGACGCTGCCTCCCTGCCGCCGCAGCACCTGTCGTGTGCCATGGGGTGAACGTCCACTGGGGCCACGGAGGTCTGTGCCGCCTCGCTTCGCACATTCGTCCTACATCCAGCCCGGGTTCACCTTCCTTCCTTGAAGATACGATTGTCAGCCTCGATCAGTACACCACTCAGCAAGGAGGAGAGCTACCCGGCCGAGCTGGCGCCGGCGCTCGACACGTCGCTCGACACGTCGCTCGACAGCGATCTGCTCGCCGGGATCGCGTGGACGGGCGGCATGAAGTGGGCGGTGCAGATCGTGAGCTGGGCGTCGACGATGATCGTTGCCCGTCTGCTCACGCCGGGCGACTTCGGCCTCATGGGCATGGCCGCCGTGTACCTCGGATTCGTGGCCCTGGTCAACGAATTCGGACTCACGGCCGCCATTCTCCGGGATCGCGATCTGTCCGAGGGTCACATCGCGCAACTGGGCGGGTTCGGCATTGTCGTGGGGATGGTACTCTGTCTGCTGTCCGTCGCGGTCGCGGGCCCGATTGCCGGCTTCTATGGCGAATCCGAGATCCGCGGTGTCGTCGAGATCCTGAGTCTCAACTTCCTGTTCTCGTCGATTGGCGTGCTGCCGCGTGCACTGCTCGCTCGCGACCTGCGTTTCCGCCAGCTCTCCTTTATCGACGCCGCATCCAATGCGGTGCAGATCGCCTTCACGATCACGCTTGCCTTCCTCGGATTCCGGTATCTTTCGCTGGTGTTCGGCAGTCTCGCGGCGAGCGCCGTGGCGTCCGTCCTGGCCTGTCTCGTGCGGCGCCACCGGCTGGCATTTCCGACGCACGTCCGGGAGATCTCCGAATCGCTGCGCGTCGGTTGGCACGTCGTCGTAGGACGGATCAGCTGGTACACGTATCAGAATGCGGACTTTGCCATTGTCGGGCGAGTCCTGGGCAAGGGTGTGCTGGGCGCGTACACGCTGGGATGGGAAATTGCCACGCTGCCAGTGGAACGGATCAGCGCGCTGATTTCGCAGGTCACACCGGCCATCTTTTCCAGTGTCTCCTCGGATCGCCCGGCATTGCGCCGATACTACCTGGCACTGGTGGAAGGGCTGGCGTTCTTCACGTTTCCGGCATCGGTCGGCATTGCGCTCACGGCACCACTGCTCGTCCCGCTGGCACTTGGTCCGCAGTGGACCAGAGCGATTCTCCCTCTGCAGCTCCTGGCGGTGTATGGCGGAATGCGGTCCATCACGACCATTAATGCGCCGGTCATGATTTACACCAGGCATTCACGTCAGAGCATGTGGTACGCGGTCATCGGGGCCGTGGTGCTGCCCGCGATGTTCTTCTTCGGCACGCGCTGGGGCGCGGCAGGCGTGGCCGCCATGTGGATCATCGGCTATCCGGTGGTACTCATTCCCTCGTATCGGCTGGTCTTTCGCATTCTCGAGCTGTCGCCGCGCGCCTTTTTTCTGAATCTGTGGCCCGCGATCAGCAGCACGCTCCTGATGGCGCTTGCCGTGTTCACGGAACGCGCGTTGGTGGCGCCGAGCATGTCGGTTCCGGTCAGACTCGGCATGGAAGTGGCACTCGGCGTGATCGTGTACAGCGGCGTCATGCTCGCCCTGCACCGCCAGCGCCTCCTGGCGTTTGTCACGCTCGTCCGCACGGCACGGCGCACGAAGGCGCTGGCCGGCACGTGACGGCCATGTCCCGCCCGTCCACGGATTCCGGACTCGAGCCGCCCCGTGAATCGGGCACGCGGCAGGATGCGACGCCGCTGTATCCCGACATCGGCATCATCTCGCTATCGGTGGATCCGTGGAGCTGGCGCTGGAATTCCCGGCACCAGGTGCTCACGCGGGCTGCGGCCTACTTTCGCGTACTCTGGCTGGATCCAGCCGCTGAGTGGCGTGCGGCGATCCGCACCGGAATCGTGGCCGCGCGGGAGACCACGCCGGAGGGACAGCTTCCCTCGTTCACCGTTCGCGTGAGTGCGTCCTGGCTGCCGGTGATCTACCGGCCGGCATGGCTCGGCGGCGCGCTCTTTCGCGCGCGGATCGTCGCCGCACGCGACAGTCTGCGGCGCCAGGGATGCCGACGCATCGTGCTGTACATCTGGCACCCTCAGCTCGTCGCCGCGCTGGATGCCGTGCCCCATGACCTGAGCGTCTACCACATCTACGACGACCACTCGCGCACCGACGCGGTTGATCCGCAGCTCGATCCCGATGAGGCTCGACTCGTACGGCAGGCTCAGCTGCTCTTCACCGTCTCGCGTCCCATGTTCGAGTGGAAGGGGGCGCTGAACGTACACAGTCACCTGCTGTCCAACGGGGTGGACTTTGCGGCGTTCGCGGATCCAGTACCCATGCCGGAGGATCTGGCTCGTGTTCCGGAGCCGAGGCTGGGCTACGCGGGATTTCTGAAGACGCAGCTGGATTGGGATCTGCTGGTGTCGCTCGCCAGGCGGCATCCGGAATGGTCGTTCGTGCTGGTTGGCGCGCTTCGCGAGCAACCGGAGCTTGCCGCGCAGATCGGCCGTCTCGAAGAGAGGCCGAACGTGTATTTCCTCGGGCCCAAGTCCACGGCGGAACTGTCGCATTACGCCCAGCACTTCGATGTCTGCCTCATGCCCTATCGCATGAACAGCTACGCCACCTTCACGTATCCGCTCAAGCTGAACGAGTATCTGGCAGGGGGTCGCCCCGTGGTGAGTGTGCCGCTGCCGGCTCTGGAGGAAGCGGACGGGTTGGTGGGCATGGCCAGTACCGTCTCCGAGTGGGACGACGCCCTGACGCGGGCACTCGAACCAGCGGCCAATGCGCCGGCGCTGCGGCTGGCGCGCCAGGCAGAAGCCAGACGTCATGATTGGAGCGTCATCGTGAGGCAGGTGGCCGACGCGATCCTGGAGGCCCTCGGCGACGCGAGCATTGGCCGTCGCGGCGGGCAGAGGGACTGATCGTGCGAGTGATTCTGGAGAACCGGGCAGCACATCTGCCGCCGCACCCCCGCCTGCTGCTGATCAGCTACCATTTCCCTCCCGACACGACGGTCGGCGCGCGACGCTGGGAAAAGCTGGCGCGCTACGTGGTGGAGCGCGGGTGGGGACTGGACGTCATCACGCGTGAACTCCCGCGGGACGATCCGGAGCGGCTGGCGGCACTGCCGGACGACTGCAGCGTGTACGTGCTGGCTGAGCGGCCGCAGCTACCCGAACGCGTGGAGGATCTTGTCCACGGGGTGTATCGCACGGTGCGGCCGGCGCACACCCCGGCGGCGGGAGTGCCGCTGGTCGGAGCGGCCGGGAATGGCACGAGCAGGGCGGCGATCAGCCTCGACGCAGCCGCTCTTCGCCCGCAAACACTCGACCGTGAGGAGATCCGGCGCACGGCGTACACACTTCGCGGCATGATGCGCGGATACTGGGCCTGGAGGTCGTACAGTTGCCATCGAGCATGGGCCCGCGCGGCGGCCGCCCAGGCGCTGCTCCTGCGCACCGCGGACCATTTCGCGATC
The DNA here is from genome assembly GCA_035553215.1 of Gemmatimonadaceae bacterium. Lineage (GTDB taxonomy): Bacteria > Gemmatimonadota > Gemmatimonadetes > Gemmatimonadales > Gemmatimonadaceae > JADGGM01. The sequence continues at coordinate 14,083 of DATNDS010000068.1, read as the reverse complement.
GTGACATCGGGGCCGCCGCACATGACGCATGAGGGAGGACGTCTGGCATCGCTTCGCTCCGGCCTTCCCCACGTCATGGACATGCGCGACCCGTGGAGTCTGAGCCCGCGTCTCCCCGAAGGACACGCGAGTCCCGTCTGGCTGCGACTCGCCGAGCGCTACGAGCGTGCGGCGGTGCGCCATGCCGCGCTCATTGTCGCCAACACCACGCCGGCGGCCGATGCGCTGGCGCGTGTCTATCCGGCTCGGCGCGCCGACATCGTCGCGGCCATGAATGGGTGCGACGATGATCCGATCCCCCCGTCGCATCATGGGGAAAAGTTCAGCATCCGCTACGCCGGCACGATCTACACGAAGGGTGATCCAACGGCGCTGTTACGTAGCGCGGCGCGCGTCATCACGGAGCGATCACTCACGCCGGCGCAGTTCGGCGTGGACTTCCTGGGCGCATTTGACGGGCCCGGGCAGCTCCCGATCAGCGCGATCGCGCAGGAGGAAGGGATCGCGGAATTCGTCACCGTCACGCCACGCCAGCCGCACGCGATCGCCATGCAGTTCATGGCTGACGCCACGATGCTCGTGACGTTCGCGGGGTGGAGCACCATCACGATTCCCGCCAAGACGTTCGAGTGCGTGCGCTTCGATGCCTGGCTGCTCGCGCTGTCGGACGCGGGAAGCGCGAACGATCTGCTCCTGAGGGATACGAGCGCGGACAGCGTGGACACCGATGACATCGATGCGATTGCTGCCGCGATCAGCAGACGCTACGCAGCATTCGTGCGGGGTGAGCGGCCGGTGCGCATTGCGCAGGACGACCGATTCAGCCGGCGCGAGCAGGCGCGCATTCTGCTGGACGCCGTGGCTCGCCTGCTGCCTCAGCCCGGGCGGCGCAGCGACCTGGCCGCACGATCGTGAACGCGCTCGACGCCATCGAACGCCCAGCGCGCCGCGGTCAGCATGCCGAGCCGGACGCGGCTCAGACTCACCGCCGCATCGAAGCGCATGGTTCGCCCGACGTTCTCGAACGCGCCACGCCGCATCTGCTCGAGCGGATCGCCCTGTGCGTCGCGGACCACCACGCGCGTCTCCCGGTCATTGCTGCCGTCGTGCTGATCGAGACCCGCCACGCCCACCACCTCCGGTCGTGTACGCTGCAGGTCACGCAACAGCCGCATCGCATGCGGATCCGGCAGGTAGCGGGTGTTGTAACTCGCATTCCAGACCTCGATGGCATCGATGCCCGCGCGCACGTCCTCGGGAATGCGATAGCGCGCGAGAATCGGGTGCGCGACGATCGTCAGTCGGGCGACGCCTCGTGACATCGCCACGAATTCGCCGGGCGTGCGCGGCGCAATCCAGTGTTCCAGCCCCAGCGCGAGCAGGTGCAGCCCGCTGTGGCCCGCGAAACGGAATTCGAGACCCGGGATGAGCGCCACGACCGCGTCCGATGCGGTCCGACAGTGTTCTACGTAGGCGTTCCAGTGCTCCGCGTCCACGTCCTCGGCGTGATCCGTGAGCCCGATGAAGCCAATCCCCCGCTCCGCAGCGAAATCACGCAGTCGTTCGGGCGTATCACGGCCGTCGCGCGAGTAATTCGAATGGACATGCACGACCCCCGTGCGCCCCGGGCCGGCCGCGGCGAGTCCGCCATTCCCTCTCACGGCGCACTCCCGCGCGCGGAAAGCGCCGCCGCATCCGCACCCGGCGCGGCGGCAACGGCCGGGGGTGCACGGTACAATCGCTCGTAGGCATCGCCCATGCGATCGAGGCTGAAGTCGCGCACTGCGCGAGCGTGCGCGGCCGCGCCAAGTGACTGGCGGAGCGCACTGTCGCGCAGAAGCCGCCCAAGCGCGACAGCGAGTGCAGCCGCGTCGCCGGGCGCGACGAGCAGCGCCTCCGCGTCGGGCGCGGCGACTTCCGGGATGCCACCCACATCGCTCGCGATGACCGGAAGTGATGCGGCCATGGCCTCCACCAGCGCGAGCGGCAATCCTTCGGAGAGCGATGGCATCACGAAGATGTCGGCGGCTGCAAGAATGTCCGGCACGTCCGAGCGAAATCCCAGCAAGTGGATCTGCTGCTCCAGCCCGCTCTCCCGCGCGAGGGCACGCAGCGCGCTCTCTTCTCCGCCACGGCCCGCGATGGCGAGTTGCCACGACTCGGGGTTCGCGGCACGCGGCAATTCAGCGAGCGCGCGCAGCAGCACGCGGTGCCCCTTGACCGGATACAGATTGCCAATGGCGACAATCAATAATCCATCATCGGCCACGCCCAGCTCCCGCCGCAACAGGGCGCGGTTCCCCGAACGGAACGGGATGCCATTGGGAACCACCGTGACCGCATTCGCGTCGAGCCCGAGCGTGCTCGACAGGTCAGCGCCGGTGGCGCCCGACACCGCAACCAGCGCATTGCTGCGGCGGGCGGCCCAGCGCAGGGCAGCGCGGCGGCGCCAGCGTTCCGCATAGTAGCGGCCGCCATGCATGGTGATCACGTGTGCCGCGTTCACCCGTCGCGCGGCGGCGGCGCCATACACCGCCATGGTGAACTCGTGGCTGTGCACCACGCTGATCCCGTGCAGCCGAAACAGCCGAGCAAGTCGGTGCACGCATGCCGGATCCACAGGGAATCGATGCGAGAACGTCGCTGACTCGAAACCCTGCGCACGGAACCGTCCGCTCAGCCACCCGGCACCATGCTCAGGCCCCACGTGCAACACAAAATGCCCGCGCCGTCGCATTTCCTCGGCCAGGTGCAGCAGCATCATTTCCGCACCGCCGGGACCATCCGACTCCAGGAGCAGCGCGATGCGTGACGGCACCGGCGAGGGCGGAATCGCTGATGGGCTCATGTTCCCCGAAACCACTGGCGCGTTTCCCGCAGGAAGGGACGCGGATCGTCGCGACGCAGGATCTCTTCGTGGTCCACGTGCGGACGCAGCGTAAGAAAATCGCGGAGTGCCCCCCACCGCCCGGCTGCATCCGGGGGAAGTGCAAGCGCCGCGCGCGACCGGCGAAGACGTGCAACAAGGTGATCGACATCGCCCCACCACCAGCGACTTCGCACCCCGTCGGTATACGTCAGAACAGGAGCAACCACCTCACCCGCGGCTGCGGCAAGCAGCAGCGCGGGGAAATCCACACCGGCGTCCACCGCGAGTTGCAGCGATCCCCAGAACCGCCCGTTCACCTCCATGAGATACGGCGTTCCCGTGCGTGCGTCCACCTTGTATTCGATCATGGCCACACCACACCAGCCGAAACGGTCCAGCAACGCTCGCGATCGCCGCACCAGCTCCGGATCTGCCGCGATGCTTTCCCGATACACACTCACTCCGCCCGATGGCGGCTTCTCGCGGATGCGACGATGCGAGAACTGCGCGAGCGTCTCCCCGTGCCAGACGAGCAGGAAGATGCCGACGCCCGGCCCCATGATGCGGCGCTGCACCAGCAGCGGATAGGCATTAGGGCCCAGATCGCGCGCTGCCGCGTCCAGTGCGGCCGCATCCGCCACGTGGCGCACGGTGAGCTTCGCGCGACGCCCGTGTGACTCCCCCACCGAGCGCGCCGGCTTGAGCACCAGTGGATATCCCGCGGAACCCGCGGCGCCGAGTGCGAGCAGCGCATCCCGGCTCTGAATGACATCCTGCTGCGGAATCGCAATGCCGACCTCCGGCGCCACCGAGAGCAGCGCGGCCTTGTCGCTGATGCGGCGAAACACGGCATCCGACGGGAACGGGATCAGCACACCGGGGAACCGCTCGCGGCGGGGCAGCAGCGCCAGCAACGCGGCCTCGCTCACCGGAAGGAGCGTATCCACGCGCTCGCGGTCCACGAGAGCGCGCACGTCGGCCGTGAACCTGTCGGGATCTTGCAGGGGATCCGCTACGAGCCATTCGGCCACTGCGTAGCGGGACGCGCCCGCGAGCGGCCGGCGCCGCGCCGCGCACACATGTACCCGGTGCCCGGCACGAGCGAGCGAACGTACGATAGCGAGCGCGGAGCGCTGCTCACCATCCGTGACCAGGACCGTTCGGCCCCGCATCACCACATGACACCGGACATGCGCAACCGGAACCCGGCGGCGGACAATCCAGGCGGTACCCCCACGCGCGGAATGGCGAACCGGTTCCGTGTGCGCGGGCCGAACCACCCGCTCTCGAACAGCAGCCCCGCCTGGTATCCCGCGGCCTGCGCGGCGCGCTCGACCGTGGGCGAAGCCAGGCCGTAGGGATACGAGATGCAGGGCAGCACGTCCGCCACACGTGCGCGCAGCCAGGTCAGGGGTCGCTCGAGCTCGTCCGGCAGTTCATCGGCTGGCAGCGCGGCGAGATTGGGATGGCTCCACGTGTGCGACGCCAGCGTGATCCCGGGCTGCCGTGCCGCACGCAGCAGGTCAGCCTCGCACGCGCCACGCGCATGCGAGGGCAACGCGGTCAGCGCACGAGGCGCGCTCGAGGCGTCGGCCAGAATGCGCGCTCCCTGTCCAGCCTGCATGGTGAGCGCCCGTTCGCGGAATGCGGGGTCGAGCCCGTCGCCATTCACCGGCGTGAGCACATCCCACCAGAATGCACCGCCATCGAGATATGCGGGCGTGACGAAAATCGTGGCTGGCATGCCGCGAGCCACCAGCTCCGGCACCGCGCACGTCACCGCGCCGCCGTAGGCATCATCGAAGGTGATCACGGCACGGAGCCGCCGCGACGCGGAATCCGCTTGCCCTCCCAGCGCGGCCGCAAGTGGAACGACATCGTGCGTCTCGCGCAGGGTGTCCAGATGCGCGCAGAATTCATCCTGCTCCACGTGCAGCGGCCGATCTCCCACGACCGCTGTTCCGCGCGGGACGACATTGTGATAGGCGAGCACCACGATGTCGCCGACATGGCGCAACTGGAACATGCGCGGGACGCCCGCGAGCAGGAGCCCGCGCTGCGCCGTTCGCTTGATGAACCGTCGGATCACGACCGTGGCGGAGCCGCCGCGGGCGGCGCCGAGGGTGACACCACTGGTGGCGCGCCCGGCAACACGCCAGGTGGAACGCTGGACAGTCGCACTGGCGGCACGTACGCGGCCATTGCCGTCATGGTAGCCCGGCGTTGCAGCCGCAGCACCTTGTCCAGTCCCACCGCCAGCCCGATGAGAAAGTACAGATAGGAGAAATACTCTGCCGATACGAAGAATCCGCTGACCATGAAGCCGAAGAGCGATCCGACGAGCATCTGCCCCAGCGCAGTTTCCCGTTTGGTGATCAGCGGTCCGTATCGCGGGCCGGGCCGGATTCGCGCCATGGTCCAGAGCGTCGTGATCAGCATCGCGACGAAGAGCAGGAACCCGGGTACACCAAGCTCCGCCGCCGTTTCGAGAAACGAGTTGTGCGCGACCGACCACTTGAACCCCGCACCGCGACTGGCGAGTTCGCGCCCGAGTTCGGACACCGTTCCCTCCGCTATGGGGAATGATCCCACACCGACGCCCAGCAGCGGATGCTCCTTCACGTACCCGAGACCGCGCGTCCACACGCCAATGCGACCCGATGGATCGGTGAAATTGTAGTCACTCTGCGGGTGCATCATGGTCTGCATGAGATCCCAGTACTGCCCCGTCGCCAGGACGCTCAGCAGCGCCACGCCACCGAGTGCCGCTGTGAGACGAATCCGCGCGGGGATCGCGCGATAGCGCAGCAGGACGTACAGCATCACCCCGATGAGCCCGAGGAAACCGCCGCGCGACCCGCTCTTCATGATGCCCAGTGTGAAGAGACCGAGCGCGATCAGGCCGAGCAGCCGGCGCCGCGAACCGCTCTGCGAACGCAGGAAGTACACGGCGAATGGAATGGTGCAAACCATCACCAGTCCGAAATCGTTCGCGTCGTAGTACACCAGATTGCTGAGGCGGCCGTCCGGCCCAACCTGGAACGTGAGGTTGACGAACATCGCGTAGAACACCGCACCCCACAGATTCACCGCCGTGAACCATTCCACGTCGCGCAGACTGCGAATGCTGACGGCGACGAGTCCCATGAAGACGACGTTCTGGGCGTAGTCCTGCAGTGTGAACGACAGGCTGTGGCCACGCCAGAGACTGCCCGGAATGCCCGCGAGCATCACGACGAAAATGCCCAGCACGCACTTCACGATGGGCGTGCGGAGGTAGATCATTCGCCGCCATGGCTGTCGCGATGCGCTGTACATCAACAGCGACGAACCCGTGGCGAGCAGCGGCACGTGCAGCGCGCCCAGCACCGGAAAAATGTCCTGCACGCGCCATACGTACGTGAACAGCATGCAGGCGATGCCCTTCATCAGCGGGTCTGCCCTGGACTCGCGCCACAGTCCGGGCACGGGCACCGGACCCGTCGCAGGACGTGCAACCCGCGGTGTCTGTTCCATCCGGACGGCGTGTGACATCAGCCGGCGCCTGCCCGAGTTCTCGCGGCCGCGGCACGCTCAACCGAACGGAGAAGCACGCGCGTGTCCCGCTCCCAGTTGTATTCGTCGCGCACTGCCCGCCGGCCGTTTGTTCCGCAGCGCTCGCGAACGGCCGGGTCCATCATGCGCTGCACTGCGTCAGCCAGTTCGGTGACGTTTCCGGACGCAAAGACCATCCCGGCTTCGGTCTCCCGGACGATTCGCGCACAGGGTACCGCACTCGACGTCACCACGGGCAGCCCCGCGGCCATGTAGTCGAACAGCTTATTGGGAATCGTCGTGTTCCACATGTCATTGGCGTGATGCGGGAGGACACCGACGTCCGCACCGGCAACGAGCTCGAGCGCGCGCTCCCGCGGAACGAATCCGGGAAAACTCAACACGCTTTCGCCGAGTCCCAGCTCGGCGGCGCGCGTGGTGAACAGCTCGCGATCGCGCCCGGCGCCAATGATCAGGAAACGCACCGGCACGGCGCGGTCACGCAGCAACGCGGCGGCATGCACGAGTTCCATGATCCCGCGTGCCACCTCGAGCAATCCGAGATATACCACCGCGAGCGGCTGACCGCCGCCTCGCGCGCGCGGCGCGGCAGCGCCGCCTGCCCGGGCAACCGGCGGCGTGTTCGAGACGATGTCAATCCGCTCCGCGCCGACGCCGAGCGTGCGCAGCCGCTGCTCCATCTCCTCGATGACCACCAGCACCCGTTCGACGCGCGAAAGGGCATGGCGCTCGACCGCCGCCACCGCTCTTGGATTCCGCACCAGGTAATCCGTCGGCCTGTGTCGCGCGGCGTCGAAGATCATCTGCATCATCGCCGGATAGTTCTCCGCCATGTCGAGGACGACCGGCACGCCATAGCGGCGCGCGACGCCGATGGCGGCGGGCGCCAGCGGCAGATCCCGCGCGATCAACACATCGGGGCGCACTGACCGCAGGACTCGACGCAGCGTAGAGCGCCACCGCGGATTGAAAAACGCCGGAAACCCGAGGGCGACATCGAAGCGGCGGCCCGCCCACAGCCACGGGCGCATGCGGTGCACTGTACCTTCCGGCATCCGCTCGATGAGCGGACGCCGCGCGCGATTGCGGGCCACGATGTGGACGTCGTGCCCAGCGCTCGTGAGCGTCGCGCAGATCTTTTCCGTCCGCACATCCCACGGATAGTCCGCGTCCCAGAGATAGACGATGCGCCGCGCCGTGGCAGCGCGTGGCGCGTGATATTCGCCGACGACCGGTCCGGGCGCGCGCTCGCGCGCTGCCGCTTCCGACTCATGGGCCATCATGCGCTGCGACACGATCCCTCCGGCCGGTTCTTCCGCGGCGCGAACGTCATCAGGACACGCGTGGGCACCCGCAGCCACTCACCCATCCGTTCGATGTCGTCGGCGTTCACCTTCTCGTGCGTCGGCAGCGTGAACAGTCCTTCGCGCAGCGCCGTGGCGCCCGGCGTGGCGGGTTCTCCCGGCGCCAGACAGGGGCGCAGTTCCCCCTGCTCGTGCAACGTGCGCGGGTAGCCCCGCAGGATGCCCATGTCGGGGCGCTCCACCCGGCCGCCCGAGTCGACGACCGGAAAACGCAGAAATCCGCTCGTCGCCCCGGGCAGCAGTGCGATCGGCTCGATGTCGCTGCCCTCCGTGGCGGCCACGTACAGCGCGGCGGCGTTGCGGCGGCGCAGCGAGACAGCCTCAGGCACCGCGCGCAGCGCACGCCGCACCAGCGCGGCGGCGCCGATCGAGAGAGAACGTGGTTCGCGCGCGGGGTGGTACACCATTTCTCCCAGCCGCAGCCCCGGCAGGGCCGACGGCAGCGCATAGAGCGATGGCCGCCCGAGCGCCCACTGCGCTCCAGCGGTGGCAATGTCCAGCCAGCCCCAGCCGGGACTGCCCACGTGAAACCCCGCGTGCTTCAGTCCGCTCACGAAGCGTTCGTCACGACACACCAGCGCTCCGCCATGTCCGCCGGACAGTCCCTTGCCCCGGCCGAAGCTGAATACCGAGAGTGCACCGAACGAGCCAAGCGGCCGTCCCAGCAGCGTACCACCGGCGGCCTGCGCCGCATCCTCGATCACGGGAACGCCGGCCTGCGCGGCCAGGCGGACCACGGCGGGAACGTCTGCGGGGAATCCATGGAGATGCGCAACGACCACGGCGTCCACACCGCGCGACAGCGCGGCGGCCACCGATCCCAGATCAGGACTCAGGGTGCGAGGATCCAGATCGTAGAGCCGGACGCGCACCCGGGCAAAGCGCGCAGCCGACGCAAGATCCACGCAGGCATAGCCGGGAAACGCCACCGTCTTCCCTTCTCCCACCGCGAGCCGGAGCGCCAGCACGAGTGCGGACGTCCCGCTGTTGGTGAGCAGCGTTTGCCGTGCGCCGCAACTGGCTGTCAGTGAGGCAGCCACGTCGGTGACGACGCGCCGTCGATGCAGGAGCACCGAACCCAACGCTCCGCCCAGCGCGGCCGGCGCAATGGGCGACAGGACGGGGAGTTGGCGTCTGGCCATTTACGGAATGTAGCGCACAATGCGGGGGCCCAGCGCGGTCGCGACGGATTCGGGCAGGTGTTTCCACAGCCGCGGTCCCCACGAGTAGCCGGCGTCGTCCGGCGACGGGGTCGTGGCACCGGTCCGCGCCGCGACGTCGTACCACCAGAGCGGTTCGTCTCGTGCACCCCACTGTCTCTTGAAGCGATGCGTTCCCGCACCCGGACTGCACCGTCCGAAATTGAACACCCGCACGCCCTCCTGGATGGCGCGCTCCATGAAGCTCCAGTAGAGCAGCATGTTCGGCGCGAAGCGATTGTATGCGTTCAGCGATGAGGCCCATGTCATTTCAAACTCGCCGCCCCAGCGAAAGCCGCACCCGCACGCGACCGGCTGCTCCAGGTGATAGGCGCATCCGAACCAGACGCTGTCGCCGAACACTTCGGCGATGGTCGAAAACAGCAGGCGCGGCTGCGTGGGTGTTCCGAGATCACGCATGTGACGCGCGAAAACATCGAAGAACGGCCCGACCTGCTCGGGGCCGAACTGAACGGCAATTCCCTCCTTCTGCGGGCGGCGCACCTGGCTGCGCACCTTGGCGTCGAGCTGCTTCCAGAGGATTTCGCTGCTCCCGGGAAGATCCAGCAGCACGGTGATCTTGCGATGCGATACCGGCAGCTCGAGCGGCAGCTCGCGCGCACTCCGCATCTCGAGCAGTCGCACGTCGCTCGCGCCGGCGAGCTCCACCGCGTGCGCCACCAGCGCGCGAATCGCCGCGACGTCGCCCAGCGGGCCGCCATAATTGAGAAACGGCATAGAGACGAGGTAATGCCCGAACAGCACGCTGCGCACCCGGACGAGCGGCAGCACGCCGGCGAGCCGTCCCGTGTCATCCCGCGCCTCGAGATAAATGCACTCATGGCCGAAGACCCGTTCCATGACCGTCTTCCACCCATGCAGGTGAAAGTGCGTGAAGCCGGCCGCGGAGCGCGCAAAATCATCCCATTCGGGTGGCGTTCCGCTGAAGGTCCCGACGCGCATCCTCAGTCGGCCGCGTTCGATACTTTATGGTGCAGCGGGCGCACGGGAGGATGCTGCAGCTTGAGACTCCGGGCCGCAGTCGTGAAACGAAATTCGGCGAGCAATCGCTCGATCCGCGGCGCGGTCCGTGCGAGTCCGCCGTAGTGGCGCAGCCGCGTGTGCCACGGCACATCGAGTCGCGGCTGTTCGGGATCGAGCTCCCAGGGGTGCACGTAGAACGTGGCGGGGATCTCACTGGACCCGAATTCGTGAAACGCGCGACGCGTGACGCTGTAGGGAAAGTGGCGCAGATACGCTCCGCCGGCCGCGGGCACCCGCATCCCACGCCACGCCGTCGTGGCGAGCGGCAGCTCGCAGAGCGAGCCGCCACCGCGATGAATCATGTGCGGGACCGTGGGCGCGTGCGGATACCCGTATCCCGGACGGCGAATCGGGAAGAGGCTGGAATCGTAGCGATAGCCTTCCTCGAGCAGGACGTCGAACGCCCACTCACCGCCCGGCTTGATGGAAAAGTTGGGTGCGCGGAATCCCAGAACGGCGGTGCCGCAGACGTCTTCGAGCACCGCCTTGGAGGCGCGCACATCATCACGAAATTCCTCCTGGCTCAGCGTGTCCACGCGGCGGTGCCAGAAGCCGTGGGATGCGATCTCATGTCCGGCATCGTGAATGCGGCGGACGACGAGCGGGTAGCGATCCGCGATCCAGCCGAGCGTGAAGAACGTGCCGATGGTATCATGGCGTGCGAGCAGCTCGAGCGTGAGATCGACGGTTCGCTCGATGCGGCTCGGATAGCTTCCCCATTCACTGCGTCGAACCACGCGTTCGAACGCCGCGACCTGGAAGTATTCTTCGACGTCGACTGTAAAGATATGTTCCACTGCGTTTGCGGACACAGGCAGAAGTGTGAGCGAGGCCAGGTCGCCAAGCATGATCGGCAACGTGGTGGCGAGGGCATGCCCTTGCACTTAAGGTGCCACCCAGGCAAGACGATTCACCCCGGCTTCACGTTGCAAAGCTTTGACATGCGGCGTCCTGTGCACGCACATGGCGGGCGACGTTGAGTCACTCGTGCACCATCTGCCTTGATGGACTGTTGCGCTGAGTCAACACTGTTGGATCGGTGAGTATGACCATCGCCAGAGAGAAAATATCACCAGATGCGAGCCAGGCGCCCATGAGTGGACTGTCGCGCGGGTCGGCGTTGCGCATCGCCCTCCGGCATCCCGGCACAGCGCTGTCGGTCGCGCGGGATCTGGCGCGCGGAAAGTGGTACAAACTCTGGTATCCGATGCGTGGCATTCGTTTCGAGGCAGGGCGCAATCTGCGCGTGTCGGGCCGGCTCATCGTGCGCGGGCCCGGACGCGTGATCTTCGGCGACAACGTGCACGTTGATGCGGTGGTGACGCCGTGGACGCTCGATGCAAACGCCGTGATCCGGGTTGGGGATGGTTCCTACGTGAACGGTACGCGCTTCAGCTGTCAGCAGGAAATCACCATTGGCGCCCGTGCGCTCCTGTCGGACGCGCGCATTCTCGACACGGATTTTCACAGCACCATGGCGAATCGCCACGACCCATCCGCACCCGTGCGCGCTGCCCCGATCCGAATCGAGGAGAACGTCTGGATCGCGATGTCAGCGGGAATTCTGCCGGGTACGTGCATCGGCGCGAATTCCGTCGTAGGCTATGGCGCGGTATGCGCCGGCGTCTATCCCGCGAATTCCATCATCGTGGGTAATCCGGCGAAGGTTGTGCGCTCCATCCCGGAGAGCGCAGACGTCTGACTCGCGCGGCCTTGCCTGAGACGTACCCCGAATTCAGTATTCGATTTGTGTTCACCGTGCTCACCATTTTCGACAGTGCGCTGGTCGCCCTGCGACTGGCGCTCTTCGTGCTCGCTGCCGTCGCCTTCGTCGTTTTCGCTCTGGACTGGCTTGTCCGCACGCGCCGGGTGAATCCGTTCGGCTCCATTGCCAAGTTCTGCCGCCGCGTGGTGGACCCGGTGATCATGCCGGTGGAACGGCGCGTGGTGCGCGCCGGAGGGCTTCCAACCAGCGCACCATGGTGGACGCTCGTCACGATCGTGATCGGCGGAATTCTGCTCATTCTGGGCCTGCAGTTCCTGCGCGACATGCTGGCGAGCGCCATGCTTTCGGCCAGCTCCGGGAGTCGCGGCCTCTACCATCTGCTCGTAAGCTGGACCATCGGCATCCTGCAGCTGGCGTTGATCATACGCGTGCTGGCGTCGTGGCTGCGGATCAGCGAATACAAGCCGTGGATTCGCTGGACCGTACCACTCACGGAATGGCTGCTGCGCCCGCTCCGCAACATCATCCCGCCATTCGGCATGATGGATGTCTCACCGATCGTCGCGTACTTCCTTCTCATGCTGCTCGGCGGCGTGCTCCACTCCATCGGCGCCTGATGAGCGGGCCGGTCGTCACGGAGCAGGCACGCGTCGATGCCGCAACGCAGCACGGTCACGGCGAAGCCTGTCAGTAATTCGCGCTGTCCTTCACCAGAATTGCGGCTTCGGAATTCCGCAGCGTCACCTGCGTAACGGGTGATCCCAGCGTTCCGTCGTCCTGCAGCGGACGCAACGATTGCCCGCGAGGGATCGGCACGGTGACCACGGTGGAGTCGTCGAAGCGCTGGGTGTCCCAGCCGACGACCGGCCGGATGAGGACCAGGGCGCGATCGAACGAACGCGCCCATACACGGTAGTCGTGACCGGTCGGATCCTTGCCCTGCGCCATCACGGCACGTGCACCAAGCGGATGGCCGATGTCCGCTTCCTCTGCCCTGAGCCATACGTCCGAGAACGGGACGCTCCACGAATTCGACATGTCCAGGAGCAGCCGGTCCGGTGACCTCGGCACGACCATGTAGTAGCTGGCGAGCTCGAACACCTTCCAGCGCGCGGCGCTCGATGAATAACTGCCCGGTGAATACGTCGCGAAGACGCTGCGGCGACTGTTGACTTCGCCCCAACTGTTCTGCGAGACGAGTTCCAGGAGCGCACCGTGCCCGAGCAGATCATCGAGAAAGGTCCAGCGTCCCTCCATGTCGCCGGAGATCGGATTGTTCATCCCCTCGAGATGCGCGGCGCCTGCGGCGAGGATCATTTCGCGATCCGGCGGATTTCTGTACGCCGCGGTATTGATCATCAGGATCTTCGGCCCCAGGGCCTTCTTCGCGTCCGCAAGCAGTCGCGTGAGGTCTTCGTCATAGCCCTTGAGCTCCGGATACTCGAGCGCGCCTGGTTCGAGGTGCCCGTGAATTCCGCCTGCTCCGAACTCATCCAGGAAGACACCGTCCAGTCCCGCCGCGATGCGCGTCATGCGATCCGCTTCATAGGCGCGCACGGCCGGATTCCCCGGATTCAGGGCGTAGCGGTTCTGCTTGTCCCAGATCTGAATCACCACGCGATTCGCCGCGGTTCGGTCGCCACCGGGCTTGTGCAGCAACGCGTTTTCCAGTGTGTCGCCCGGATGTCTGCCGAACCAGTCGGCGAGATCGGCGTATGATCCGGAGGTCAGCTTGGCCGCATCCTTTCCGCCGGGTACGTACACCGTCCAGAGCAGTGCATACGGCAATGCCCTGATTCCCGGATTCAGCCGGCGGTACGCCGCGGCGTCACCGGACATCACATAGTCGAAATGCGCAGCATTCCATGCACGCTCCCGACCCTGCGCCGGAGGCTTCAGGTACAGGGTGCGGAAGTCAGTCACCATGGTGCGAATGTGCGGCCAGTGCGGCGAACTGTCACGGTAGGAGCGGTACAACAGCGCACTGTCGCCAAGCGCCGGCGCCTGGTTCGTATCCGGCCCCACGGTGTGCCGCGCAGTCGAACCGTTCGCGGCGCGCGCGCCTGGCCAGGCGGCAGCCAGCGCGACGGTCAGGCAGAGCACCAGAAAACGACTCAACTGCATGGCTTCTCCTCCACGGAATTGCAGCAGCTGCCCAGTGCGGATCGAGCCGAGGGCCCGTGCCCGATCCTTGCCCCGAACTCGTCAACGGCGTACACTACGAGGACAGAAATGTGTCCCGTGGCGATTTACGGCAACTTGCGGCCACGTAAAACATTCGCTAAAGCGCCGGCCCGGTGCCTGTGCGCGCCGGGCATTTTCGTAG
>DATNDS010000067.1:0-7289 GCA_035553215.1 Gemmatimonadaceae bacterium | reverse complement strand
CCGCAGGCCGCTCCAGTGCAGCGCGCCGCTGTCCTTCACCGCGTGCACCGTCACGCCGTAGAGATCGCCCAGCGTCCAGGCAATGTCATCATAGGGCGGATACTGCGCCTTCTCGGGGTAGTGCTGCGTCTCGAGCAGGTTCACCGCGAGGTCGCGGTAGGGTTGATCGAGCTGGATCACGAAGTCGCCGGCGGAGTCGCCCGCGGTCCGCTCGTGCACCTCGATGTGCTGGCGCAGGAGCTGATTGACGAGATAGGCGGTGCGCCCCGGATCGCGCTGGCGCGCAAATCCCGGAATGACGTACGCGTAGGGCGCCGTCGTCCGGCCCCGCGTGAGACTGTTCACGCCCGTCTGCCAGAAGTCGCGCAGCAGCATCGGCGCATCACGCGCCGTGAGCGAGAGCGAGGCGAGCACGCCCGCTTCCTGATAGTTCACGTTGTCGCGCAGCGACCAGCGCACCTTCTTCGTGGGCGGCCAGGTGCGGTACCACTGCCGGCTCGTCACCGGATCGCCCGCGTAGCTCTCGTGACTCAGATCGCGCACGTACGTATCCGCGCCGGCGTTGCCGAACGTCTCGTAGAAGCGCCCGATCGAATTGTGATTGTTCGCCACCCACACGGCGTAGCCGGGCCACCATCCGTCAAAGAATCCCCACGTCCATACGCCGGGCAGTCCCTCCGCGGAGAGCGCCGTGATGTCGCTGTTGGCGAAGAGCTGCCACTCGCTCGTGATGATGGGGTCGTTCGTCACGTTGTACGGCCCGGTGCCCGTGGAGATGTAGAGCAGCGGTACCGACTCGTGCAGATCGTGCATCACGAGCGGGTGCCAGTCGAAGTACACGCTGAAGATGGCCTTCGTGAGCGCCTGCGAAATCTGGATTCCGTCGCGGTTGTTGTCGTGAAAGACGTACTTCCCCCAGTACGGCGGCGTGCGCGGAAAGCCATCGTCGAATTCCTTGCGCCCCCTGGTGTAGCGATCGTACCAGTCCACGGCGCGGTCGCGGCCATCCGGTTCACTCACCGGGTTGATGATCGTGATCACGTTGTCGCGAATGCGCGTGATGGCGCTGTCGGTCCCCGTGGCCAGCCGGTAGGCGAGCTCCATCAGCATCTCGGGCGAGCCCATCTCCGTGGAGTGCAGGCCGCCGTTGAGGTAGTAGATGGGCTTGGCGCCCGCGAGCACGCTGTCGGGTCCTCCGGCGAGGCGGCGCGGGTCGGCCAGCTCCGCCATGCGCGCGCGGTACGCGTCGAGGTGCTGCATGGTGCTGTCGTCCGCGACGGTCACGAGAATCATCTCGCGCCCCTCCTCGCTCTTCCCCAGCGTCTCCACGCGGACGCGCGGCGTCGCCTTGGCGAGCGCGCGAAAGTAGCCGTACACCTCGCTCGCGTGGTGCATCACGCCCGGCGCGCCGGCGATCGTCCCGAAGTAGCGCTCCGGGCTGGGGATGCTGGCGCTCGCGGGCAGCGACGCCACGGACGCGGGCAGAAAGCGGGCATCCGTCGTGTACGCACGCACGAGCCGGGCATACGCCGTGTCCTGCTGCTGCGCGCGCGCCGGCATGGCCGCCACCACCGTGGCGGCCGCGAGAAAGGTCAGAGTCCCACGCATGATCTGGCTCCCTGGAGTGTCGAGGATTCGCTGAGCGGGAGAATAGACGGATGACGGGTGCGGGCGGCAAGTGGCAGCAAGTGGCGCCACCCGGCGCCCGCGCAACCTCGCGGCGGCCTGATCGTCTTGTCCTTGAACCCACAGGATGGATCGACTCATGCGAGTGTTTCTGACCGGGGCCGCCGGTCCCCTCGGACGCGCCATTACCGAAGCGCTGCGCCAGCATGGCAACGTGGTGGTGGGACAGGTCCGGCGCCGCAGTGGCGTGAGCACGCTCAAGCGCCTGGGCGCCGAGCCCGTCATGAATGATCTGACGCGCGCGCGCCAGCTCGCCGATGCCATGAGCGGCTGCGACCTGGTGATTCACGTCGCGCAGTTCTTCGACTTCTGGGCGCCGGAGCCGTCGCAGTTCCACGCGGTGAACGTGTACGGATCGGAGAACACCATGGCGGCCGCGGTGGAGGCGCGCGTGCCGCGCGCGGTATTCGTGTCCACGTCGCTCACGATTGGCGAGATGCCCGGCTATTGCGGCACGGAGCGCACCGTCCACCGCGGCTACACGCTCACCGCCTACGAACGCTCCAAGCTCGCCGCCGAAGCCAACGTGCTGCGCTACCGCAGCAAGGCGATGGACGTGGTCGTGGTGAATCCCGGTCTCGTGGTGTCCGCCGGCGATCCGGGGTGGGTGGGACGACTCATTTCCGATTACGTGAGCGGACGGCGGCGACTCGCCGCCGAAACGCCCATGGGGTGGATCTGGGCGCAGGACGCGGCTGCCGGCATCGTGGCCGCCGCGGACACCGGGCAGAGCGGCGCGCGCTACATCCTGAATGGCGACACGATGAGCGTGCGCGGCTTCATGTCCCGCGTCACGAAACTCTCCGGACGAAGTGCACCCATGCCGCGCCCGCGCACGCTGACACTCGGCATCGCTGCACTGTCTACCGCGGTGTCGCGCGTGTCGGGCAGCCGGCCGGCGATCTCCATGGATGAGGCGCGCTTCTCCTCCGCCGGATTCCACGTGGACGGCACGCACGCGTGCGAAACGCTCGGCATTCACTACACGCCCATTGGACGGTATCTCCCGCCCATCGTCGCCAGCTATCGGAGCGCGCTCAAGCAGTTCCAGGCATGATGGCAAGCTGAAACCGCCCGTCGCGGGGGCCGTAGAGAGTGCGAACCCGCCCCGCGACAGACATGCGTACACGTTGTGGCCACCTGATTTTCGCGCTCGGCACCGCGCTCGGCGCACTGTTCGGCATTGCACCGCCGTGCGCTGCATCACTGCTCGCGCAGGACAGCCTTCCCCCAGAGCGATCCACGGCTGACAGCAGCGCCGCACGCCACGACTGGCACCTCGATCTCGCCGTGCATCATGTGGGCGTCGGCATTGGCAACTCGCCGGACATCACGGGTCTGCGCCTGAACTTCAGGGACGACGGGCCCATCCGCGTACAGGGTGTGAACGTCACGCTCTGGACACCGTACGAGCCGGCGCAGGGCGTGGTGCGCGGCGTGGCGATCGGCCTGCCACTCACCGGCGCGCGGCACATCGCGGGTGTGGCCGCCGGCATTGGCATTGACGCGGAACATGATCTCGACGGACTCGCGCTCGCGCCGATTGGTGTTGGCGCAGGCCATCGCATTCGCGGCGTCACGCTCGCGGGCATCGGCGCCGGTTCCGGAGATAATGTGTCGGGCATCGCGCTCGCCGGACTCGGCCTTGGATCCGGCGGCTCGCTGAGCGGTCTCATGGTTGGCGGGCTGGGCGTGGGCGCGGGCAACGACATGACGGGCATCATTGTGGGCGGAATTGGCGCGGGCGCGGGCGGCAATGTCACCGGCCTTGTCATTGGGGGCGTTGGCGCGGGCGCAGGCGGCAACATCACCGGCATCACGATCGCGGGCATCGGCGCCGGGGCGGGCGGACGGGTTCGCGGCGTGACCATTGCCGGCATCGGTGCGGGTGCGGGTGGATCGCTCGAGGGCGTCGCCATTTCGGCTGGTGCGGCGGGCGCTCCGCGGGTGAGGGGGCTCGTGCTGGCTACCGCCGCGGGCGGAGACCGCGTGACGGGCGTAATCCTTGCGCCCGCGTATTTTCGTGTGAGCCGCGGCGGACGCTTCGTGGGCCTCTCCGCGAGCGCGTTCAACTACGTGAAGGGTGCACAGCATGGCCTCACCATCGGCATCTTCAACTTCGCGCACGAGCTGCATGGCCTGCAGCTCGGTCTGCTGAACTATGCCGGGAACAATCACGGATTGCTGCGGCTGGTACCGCTGGTGAATGCACATCGATAAGCTGCAAGTCATGGCCGCGTGCGGTGGTCACGCGATTCACGGCTCACAGTTCACGGTGGCGCGCTGCTTCCATGTTTTCGACCTGTCTCTTCTGCCACGCATCCCTCGGCTCGAATGAGGTGATCGAGACCTTCCCCGTCGGCCGGCGACTGGCGTTCGACGCGGAGCGCGGCCGGCTGTGGGTGGTCTGTCGCAAGTGCGAGCGGTGGAATCTCTCGCCGCTCGACGAACGCTGGGAAGCCATTGAAGAGTGCGAGCGGCGCTTCAGCATGACGAAGCTGCGCGTGTCCACCGACAACATCGGCATGACGCGGCTGCGTGAGGGGCTGGAGCTCGTCCGCATTGGCCGGCCGCTGCGGCCGGAGTTCGCCGCGTGGCGCTATGGCGATCAGTTCGGGCGGCGGCGCATTCGCACCATGCTCAAGGTGGGCGCGGGACTCGGCGCGCTCGCCGGAGTCGTTGCCGGCGGTGCCGCACTCGGCGCCGGCGTCGGCGGCTTCGCCTGGATTCTGAGTCGCGCGGGACAACTCATCGTGCAGGGCAATCCCCGCACGGTGGTCGCGCGTGTCACGGTGGCGGATGGCATGGTGCTGCCCATCCAGCGCGGACAGCTCGGCAAAATCCTGCTGCGCCCTTCATCCGATGCACTGGGCTGGGTGCTCGCGATTCCGCCGCGGCGCGGCTCCAACATGCACAATGCGGGAAACTTCGATCTCACGGGCGACACGGCGCAGCGCGCCGCATCGCAGCTGCTGCCCGCGCTCAACCGGTTCGGCGCCACGCGCGTGCAGGTGTCGGATGCGGTGAGGCTCCTCGAGCGCGTGGACACGCCGATCGATCTCTTCTCGCAGACCGCGCGCTCGAGTCGCATGACGAGACGCATCGCCGAGCTGCCGGCTACGGCGCGCATTGCGCTCGAAATGGCCGCGCATGAAGAGAGCGAGCGGCGCGCCATGGAAGGCGAGCTGCACGACCTGGAGCGCGCCTGGCGCGACGCCGAGGAAATCGCCGGTATCGCCGACAATCTGCTCATGCCCCGCGGCTTCGAGGATCTCGTGGCACGGGTGCGCCACATCGGGAGCTGAGCGCCGGCGCGCGATAACGCGTTCGCTCGCGCTCACGCGCACCGTCCCCGGCGGGCGACGCGCGCTCGTCCTCGCGCGCTGACAGTGGCGCGAGCGCACCACGCGGCGTGTTTCTTTGCGGACGCTCCACAACCCGTTGCCTGGCAGAGAGATGCCCCGGCACGTCGATGCGGCGGCCGAGCGCGGCCGTACGGAATGTTCGTTGCCTGAAGACCAGGGTAGCAGTGGAATAAGGCCGTTGCAGGCTACCGGTTTTCTGGAGATGATCTCATGCGACCCGCTCGTCTCGTGCTCTGCGCACTCGCGCTGCCGTTGTCCCTCGCCGCACAGGGTGAAGTCGACCCGCCGGCGCGCGTGGCGCGCGTCAGCTACATCCAGGGCTCCGTGTCACTCCGCCCCGACGCGACCAGTGACTGGTCCCAGGCGGCTCTCAACTATCCCATCACGACGGACAATTATCTGTGGACCGACACAGGATCTCGCGCCGAGCTCCAGGTCGGCTCCACGACCGTGCAGCTCGGAGCGGAGACCGCGCTCCAGACCACAGCCCTCGACTACCAGCACACGCAGTTGAGCATCACGCAGGGAACGCTGAGCGCGCGCGTGCGCGAGCTGGCTGACAATGAAGTCGCCGAGTTCGACACGCCCGCCGGTGCCGTCTCCATGGTGCGGCCCGGTGATCTGCGCGTGGATGTCTCTCCCGATGGCCAGCTCACCACGGTGACAGTGCGTCATGGCGAGGCGGAGATGAATGCGGGTGGATCGACGTTTCCCATTCCCGCCGGCAACAGCGTTGTGATCAACAGCGCAAGCTCGGGCACGTACGACATGCACGGTGCACCGGGATACGACGGGTTCGACCAGTGGGCGCTCGCGCGCGACCAGCAGCAGGACAACGCCGTGTCGGCGCAGTACGTGTCGCGCGACATGACCGGATACGATGACCTCGATGCGTACGGGACGTGGCAGGTCGTGCCGGCGTACGGCAGGGTGTGGAGGCCGCGTCGCGTCGCGCCGGGCTGGGCGCCGTACCGCTACGGCCACTGGGTGTACGTGCGGCCGTGGGGGTGGACGTGGGTGGACGATGCGCCGTGGGGCTTTGCGCCGTTCCACTACGGGCGCTGGGCGTACTGGAGTGGCTCCTGGGTGTGGGTGCCCGGCACGATCGTCGCGCGTCCCGTGTACGCGCCCGCGCTCGTGGCCTTCGTGGGCGGTCCGGGATGGCAGGTCTCTGTTGGCGTTGGCAACGCCGTCGGCTGGATTCCGCTCGCGCCGGGCGAGGTCTACTTCCCATCGTATCGCGTGAGTCAGCGGTACGTACGCAACGTGAACATCACCAACGTACGCGTGACCAATATCAACGTGACGAACGTGAACGTGACGAACGTGCACTATGCCAACCGCGAACGGGCGGGCGGCATGACGACCGTCCCGCGCGACATCTTCGCCAATGGCCGCCCCGTCGGACATTCCGTGGTGAGCGTGTCGCCGCGCGAACGTGACGCGGCACCGGTGCTGGGTCATGGCGTGGCCATCACGCCCGGCCGGGACGCCATGCGCGGACGCAGCGCGTCGGCGGGAATCGTGAGCCGTCCACCCGCCACCGCGCTGTCGCGGCGCGTCGAGTCGCGGCAGGGCTCCTCGCACGCGTTCAACGCGACGCCGGCGTCGCCGTCCCAGTCGCCGCGCGGCCGCGCACTGCCCCGTGGCACGCGGGCAGTAGGCGCCACGCCGCCCGCATCGCAGGGCATGACGCGTCGCGGACCAGCATCGTCTTCGAGCGCCTCGGCGCCAGCCGTCGCGCGGCGCGGCGACGCGGCACAGGGCACGCGGCCGTCGCAGGCGCAGGGCCGGCGCGCCGAGCCGGCACAGGACACGCGGCCGCCGCAGGCATCAGCGCCGCAGGACAATCGCGGCCGCCGCGCGGCGCCCGTAGCGCGCGAAAGCGCGATGCCGGAGCAGCAGGGTGCGCGGCGCGCGCAGCCGCGTGAGGCGAGGCAGAGTGCGGCGCAGCCGCGCGCTGCGCAGTCGCGTAACGCACAGCCGCGCGGAGCGCAGCCGCGTAATGCAGCTTCGGAGCGACAGCCCGCCAATAACTCCAACGGCCGTCGCGAGCCGAACGATACACACGGCAACTCGGGCCACGGGCACTGATTTCTCCTCTCACTCATTGCAGCAAACAGAGCGGCGGGCGCTTCACCGAGGCGCCCGCCGTTTTGTTCGGCTATCTTTGGCGCCGGAAACGCAACGCCCACCTGCAACGGGAGACCCGGTGATCCGTGATGCCCTCATGCCGCT
>DATNDS010000066.1:0-2467 GCA_035553215.1 Gemmatimonadaceae bacterium | reverse complement strand
ACCGAGCGCCGCGCGTCCGCCAACGATCGGAATCGAGAACGACGAATGCGCCAGATCCACGGTGAGCTGCGTTCCCGGATTCGGCCAGAGCGTGAACTCACGGTCGCTCGACATGATCATCACCGCGAGCCGCTTCCCCGGCGGCACGAATTCGTCGTCGGGCTCCAGATCGAATGTGAGATCGTAGAACCTGCCCGGCACGAGCGGTTCGCCCTTGAGCTCGGAGTCGTAGTTGCCGCCCCTGGTGAGTGAACGCCAGTTCTCGATGTCCGCCCAGCCGCGCGTGATGAGCCCCGCGTGACTCTGCGAGCCAACGTGTGCCGAGTCATAGGGGAGCATGACGAGCCAGACGCTCAGATTCGCCGCCGGCTTGCTCGACGCGATGCGCAGCGTCACACGCGGCGTACCGGAGATGTGCACCGTATCGCTGAACTCGGGTGTGGCGTAGATGAGCCGGTTCTGAGAATGGTCGGCGCCGGCATCCACGCTCCCGCTGAGCGTGACGTCGTCCGTGAGCGTATCCGCGCCGCTCGCGGTGGGTGCGAACGAGAGACGCGCCACGCCATTGCCGCCCGCCACCGGATGCAGCGCCACCATCACCGTACCGGGTACGGGGAACGAGGCGAACGGCGTGGGCGGCCCGGCCGGAGCGCGTCTCCGTCGCGGGCGCGGCCCCTGCGCTGCCGACGCCGTCACTACCGGAGCCACCGCGCCCGGCTTCTGCGATGCCGCGTCCTGCACGATCCACACGGGCGCGTCCTTCTCGACACCATTCGCGACGCCGTACAGGTAGTGCGTAAACCAGCGATTCACCATGTCCGCCGGCGGATTGCCGCCGTGGCCACCCTGATGCAGGTAGATGGAGACCGGCAGACCATCCTTCTTCATCTCGTTGTAGATGCGCACGCTGTGCTCGGGCACCACGTTGTAGTCGTTGAAGCCGTGCGCGAGCAGCACCGCCGCCTTGATGTTCTTCACATACGGCAGCAGATCGCGCTCGGCCCAGAAGTCGTTGTAGTCGCCCGACGCGCGATCCTGTCCCTTGGGGCCAGCGAAAATGCCATGCTCCCAGATGCGCTGGCACGTGGCGCGCATGGCCGTGTCGCCACTCGCAATAAAGTCGTACAGCACGTCGACATCTTCGCCGAGGTAGCCGCCGGGCGAGCGCACCAGCCCGTTGGAGCGGTAGTAGTGGTAGTACGACGTATTGGGCGAGACGGGGATTACCACTTCGAGTCCGGCGACGGCCGTGGTGGCCGCGGCGAGCGGCAGCGTGCCCTCGTAGGATGTGCCCATCATGCCGACCTTGCCCGTGGACCACGACGTCGCGCTGACTTCGACGTTGCCCGTCTCGGTGGTGAATCCTTTCGCGCGTCCGTTGAGCCAGTCGATGACGAATTTCATGGGCATGCGCTCGTTGACGCCGCCCACGGTGGGACACCCCTCGGAGCGTCCCGTACCCAGCGCCTCGGAGTGGACGACGGCGAATCCGCGCGGTACCCACTGATCGACGAACTCGCTGGAGATGCGCGTGCGTTCGCCTTCATAGGGGGCCGACAGCATGAGTCCGCGCGGAGGCGGCGTGGCGCCCAGCTCGACCTTCACATCCCAATTGACCTGCTGCTGCGCGACGCCGGCATAGTACGGGCTGGAGCCGTAGATGACGGGAACCTTGAGCCCCTCGGTCCCGGTCTGGCGCGGGCGCGTGACGTCCACGTGCACGCGATCGGGCTTGCCGTCGTGATCGCTGTCGAGGTTGGTTTCCACCCAGAGATCCTGGCGGATCCAGATCGTGGAGTCATCGAAGGCGGGGACGACCTGGGCCATGCCGTTGACGAAGATTGGTGCGGCCCTGGGCGCGGACGACTGCGCGACGACGGGCCGCGATGACGGAACGAGCACGATGGCGGCTGCCGCGCACGAGAGCGCGAGCGCGTGAACGGCGCGCCGGGTGAACGGTGAGCGATTGGTGCGATGCCGGGACATGAGGAGGGGTAGCTGGATGACGTGATGGCCGCGGAACGACGGTGTATCGGAATACGCGGCAGTATGCAGACGGTGCAACCCGGTGGCAATGCGGCCGAACAGCCATCGAACTGGTAACACTCGTGCCCGGCCCGGCGCCATGCTCACATCATCGGCTGCCCTTCTCCGCCGATGTCAATCGCGCCAGACGCCGCCGTGCGTCGGCCACACGCGGCTGCAGTTCGGGGTCGGCATTCTTCCAGAGCTGGATGAACGCGCGATAGTTCTCCGCCGCCTTGTCCGTCTTTCCCAGTGATTCGTACAACTGCCCCAGCCGCTCGCGAATGGCCGGTACGCGAATCGGATCCATTGCCGGGTCGGCCTTGAACCACACCGGCGTCGCGAGATACTGCTCGAAGAACACGGCGGCGGAGTCTGCGTTTCCCGCCGCGTCGTAGGCACGCGCCAGGTCGAACGCCAGACAGGGCGCGCATTCATCTAC
>DATNDS010000065.1:0-3464 GCA_035553215.1 Gemmatimonadaceae bacterium | reverse complement strand
GAAGACGTGCCGCAGTGCGGCTACTGCCAGTCCGGACAGATCATGTCGGCCGCCGCGCTGCTCGCGAAAACGCCGCACCCCACGGACGAGGACATTGACGCCGCCATGAGTGGCAACATCTGCCGCTGCGGCACCTATCAGCGCATCCGCGCGGCCATCCACCGCGCCGCCGGTCAGGCAAGCACATGAGCGCGCCGGCCGCGACCTCGCGCCGCGACTTTCTGCGCACCGGGGCGACCATAGGCGCGGGGCTCGTCATTGCGATCTATCTTCCGGGCTGCTCGCGCCGCGGCGATGCGGACGAGCGCGCTGGTGCGGCTTCCGGCGATCCGCCGTTCGCGCCGAACGCTTTTCTGCGCATTGGCACCGATGACAGCGTGACGGTCATCGTCGGCTATTCCGAGATGGGACAGGGCGTGGCGACCTCCATCCCCATGCTCGTCGCCGAGGAGCTCGACGCCGACTGGTCGAAGGTGAAAATGGAGTTTGCGCCGGCGGACAAGGTGTATGCGAACCCATTGTTCGGCGCGCAGGGCACGGGCGGGAGCACGGCCGTGCGCGGCGCATGGAAGCCGATGTCGCTGGCGGGCGCTGCCGCGCGCGAAATGCTGGTGGCCGCGGCCGCGGCAACATGGGGAGTGGACGCGGCATCCTGCTCCACGAAGAACGGCGTGGTCACGCACTCCTCCGGGAAATCGCTCCGCTACGGACAGCTCGTCGCCAAGGCGGCGACGCTCGCCGTGCCGTCCTCGCCCACGCTCAAGGATCCGAAGAAGCGCTGGCTGGTCGGCACGCCGCGCAGGCGCCTCGACACGCCGGCCAAGACCAACGGGTCGGCGAAATTCGGCATCGACACGCAGCTCCCCGGCATGCTCGTCGCCACCGTCGCGCGCTGCCCCGTGTTCGGTGGCAAGGTCGCGAAAGTCGACGATGCGAAGGCGAAGACAGTCCCCGGCGTGAAGCACGTCGTACCGCTCAGCTCCGGCGTGGCCGTCGTAGCCACCGGCTTCTGGCCGGCGAAACAGGGGCGCGACGCGCTCGCCATCACCTGGGACGAGGGCCCGTTCGCCGGCGCAAGCAGCGAGAGCATCTCCCGCGAGCTCGCGAAGGCGGTGCGGCAGAAGGGTGCTGTCGCGCGGCACGATGGCGCCGGTGCGGCCGCGCTGGCACACGGCCGGAAGGTGAGCGCGGTGTACGAGGTTCCGTTCCTCGCGCACGCCACCATGGAACCCATGAACTGCACCGCCGACGTCCGCGCCGACGGCTGCGATGTATGGGTTCCCACACAATTCCAGTCCAAGGCGCAGGCCACGGCGGCAACGATCACAGGACTTCCGCCGGAGAAGGTACGGGTGCACACCACCTTCCTGGGCGGTGGCTTCGGCCGGCGCTCCGAGGCCGATTTCGTGGCTGAGGCCGTGGAGGCATCCAAGGCCGTTGGTGCGCCGGTGAAGGTGGTGTGGACGCGCGAGGATGACATGCGCCACGACTTCTATCGCCCCGCCACGTACAACACACTCGAGGCATCGCTCGGCGCCAACGGAATGCCGGTCGCATACGTGCACCACGTGGCCGGCCCGTCCATCATGGCGCGCGTCTTCCCCGGCTCGCTTCGCAATGGGCTCGACTCCACCAACGTGGAAGGCTCGGCCGACGTGGCCTACGATATCCCGAACTTCCACGTGGAGTTCGTTCGCCACGAGGTGGGCGTACCCGTGGGCTTCTGGCGTTCGGTTGGCGATTCGCAGAACGGTTTCATCACCGAGAGCTTCATTGACGAGTTGGCGCACGCCGCCGGGAAGGACCCGTATGAGTTCCGCAAGGCGCTGCTCGCGAAGGCGCCGCGGCAGCTCGGCGTGCTCGATCTCGCGGCGGAGAAGGCGGGGTGGGGAACACCGCTCCCTTCCGGGCAGTTCCGCGGCATCGCCATGGTGGACTCCTACGGCTCGCACGTCGCCGAGGTCGCGGAGATTTCCATTGACGCCAATCAATCGGTGAAGGTGCATCGCGTGGTGTGCGCCGTGGACTGCGGCGCCGTGGTCAATCCGCTCACGATCGAGGCGCAGATGCAGAGCGCCATCGTGTACGGACTCACCGCGGCGCTGTACGGGGACATCACGATCAAGGACGGCCGCGTCACGCAGGGCAACTTCGACAGCTACCGGATGCTGCGCATGCCGGAAATGCCGAAGATCGAAGTACACATCGTGCCGAGCACCGAGGCGCCGGGCGGTGTGGGCGAGCCGGGGCTCCCGCCCATCGCGCCCGCCGTGGCGAACGCCGTGTTTGCCGCGACGGGAAAGCGCTTCCGCACGCTGCCCATCCGGCTCACGGTCGCGAAGCGGTCACGGTAGGATGGCGGCGCACCGCGGCCACCCTGCGCCGCTCACGCCCAGTCGATGACTTCCTTGATGGAATCCGGCTGGTGCTGCATGAGCGGCTCGAGGAATCTGCTCGACGGATAGTGCTGCGTGATCAGCGCGGCCACGTGCGTGCCCCAGCGCGCACTGGCTGCGCCCAGGTCGTCAATGCCGCGCTGGTAGTGACCGCGCGCGGCGTTCACGCTGCCCAGCACGGCCAGATTGCCCAGCACGAGCTTCCGCATGAGTTGCGCGCCCTGCACCTGCAGTGGCCGGTCGCCACCCGGGATGCCCGTGAGCACGTACGCGCCGTTCAGCGCGAGTGCGTCAAGGAGATCGAACTCGAGCGACGCGATGCCCGTCGCTTCGAGAATGAGATCCATGGCGCCCACGCTGTCATCCACCTTGTCGGCCGGCACCTGGCGCCCGTCGAGATAGTGGCCGCCGATTCCTTCGAGCCACGTCGGTCGCGTCGTCCCGGCATCCACCACGTCCAGTCCATACACCTCAGCGCCGCGCAGCCGCAGCACCATCGCGCCCAGCAATCCGATCGGACCCAGCCCCGCGACGAGACAGCGCCGGCCGTGCAGCCAGTCCGGCGTGATGGCCGTGTCCGGCCGGCGCTCGAGCACGTGCATGGCTTCGTCGATCGCCTTCTCCACCACGGAGAGCGGCTCCGCCAGCACGCCCACCGCTTCGAGTGCCACCGGCACCTGCACGACGTACTCATCGCTGTCCACGGCGAACTCGGTCTGATAGCCGTCCAGCCCCCAGATGCCGCGCTCGCGATACCTGCCCGTTTCGCACATGTCGGGGCGTCCGGCATTGCAGCTCACGCACTCACCGCAGCCGCGGCGCACGGTGAACACCGCGTAGTCGCCGGGTTTCACTCGCGTGACGGACTTGCCCGTCTCCACCACCTTGCCGAGCATCTCGTGCCCCATCACGAGGTCCTTGCTCCCGTCAGGCGCGAGCGCGCGCCCGCCGCCGGCTTCCTCCCGATCGGTGCCACAGATGCCGACGCGCACCGTCTGCATCTTCACGTCATGTGGTGCGCGGATGACCGGCTCCGGCCGGTCCACGAGCTGCGGCGTTTTTGTTCCG
>DATNDS010000064.1:0-6234 GCA_035553215.1 Gemmatimonadaceae bacterium | reverse complement strand
CACTCAAGTGGAGGTCACCCATGGCAACACGAGTCGAAGCGCAGACGAGTGGTTCGAGCGTCTCCGACTACGATTACAGTAGTTTCTTCTACTCGTCGAGCGACGACCCGTTCGCGATTCTTGATCCATACAATGACTGGTTCACCAAGGCGATTCAGCAGGGCTACTACCTGTTCGCCCAGGCCATGTCTACGCCGCCACGGGGCCGCATCGATGTGACGGAAGGACTCTGTCACCAGCACGTCAAGCTTCTCAATCTATCATCCTACAACTATCTCGGCTTGTCGTACCGCCCCGAAGTCATCGCGGCGGCAAAGGCCGCGCTGGACCAGTACGGACTGGGCGCCGCCGGCTCGCCCATCCTGAGCGGCACGATGGACGTGCACGTCGAGCTCGAGGAGGAACTGGCGCGCTTCAAGGGCAAGGAGGCGGTGCTCGTCTTCCCCACCGGCTACAGCACGAACCTCGGCATGATTTCCGGGTTGATGCGTCCGGGTGACTGGATCCTCGCTGACCAGAATGCCCATGCCAGCATCGTGGATGGCGCGATCCTCTCCAAGGCGAACGTCCGCTTCTTCAAGCACAACAGCCCGGGCGACCTGGAAAAGAAGCTCAAGCAGACGAGCGGCAAGCGGCTTGTCACCATTGAAGGCGTCTATTCCATGGACGGCGATGTGTGCCCGCTGCCGGAGATCGTGGAAGTCTGCCGGAAGTACGGGGCGCGCATCCTGCTCGATGAGGCGCATTCGGCGTTCGTCTACGGCGCGCACGGACGGGGCATCGTCGAGCACTTCGGTCTGGAGAACGAGGTGGACATCCACATCGGCACCTTCTCCAAGGCGCTCGGCGGCCAGGGCGGCTACGTGGCCGGAACGCGAAAGCTGTACAACTATCTGAAGGGCTTTGCCCGCTCGCGTGTGTTCTCCTGCGCGCTGTCGCCCGTGGTCGCCGCGGGCGTGCTGCAGTCGCTCAAGATCGCCCAGGCGGAACCCCAGCTTCGTGACCGGTTGTGGGAGAACGTGCGCTATATCCGGAGCAGCCTCGAGAAGGAAGGCGTCGATGTCGGCGACTCCACATCGCAGATCATCCCGATCATGGTGCGGAACGACCGGCGGATTTTCCAGTTGTGCCACAGGCTCTTTCAGGCGGGCGTCTATCTGCAGCCAGTCGTCTATCCGGCGGTGGCCAAGCATCGGTCGCGTTTGCGCGTGTCGATCTCGGCGTCGCACACCTTTGAACAGCTCGACGAGGGCGTCTCGATCCTCGTCCGGGTCCTTCGTGAAGAGGGGATTCTCCTATGAGCAGCAGCAACAAGAACGGTCTCGTGCAGTATCACTTCCGCGACGCCATCGGGGGGTTCTTCGAGTTCCCCACGCAGAATGCCCGCGCGATCCTGCCGCCCGATCTGCAGCCGATCGAGCCGCATCACGGCTCGAGCGTGCTGTCCGTGATGGCGTTCGACTTTCACGACAGCCCCGTGGGTGAATACGGCGAGCTCATTCTCTCCATTCTCGTGGCGCCGCGCATCGAGCAGGGACAGCCCTGGCCGCGCGCCGCGTTCTACACCTTCCGGCTCGGCACCACCACGCGCGAGTCGCGCGAACACGCGATCGAGCGCTGGCACCTGCCGCACTACATGCAGGACATCTCCATTGCCTGGGAGCGCGGCGACGGACACATCACGATTCACGCGACCGACCGCGGCCAGCCGATCGTGGACATGACCATCACCGAACACGAATGGTCGCAGGTGGAGCACCGCTACCAGACGTTCATGACCGATGAAGATGGCGCGTACACGTCCACCATCATCATGGCCGGCCAGTTCAGCGAGAACGAGGAGGAACGCGGCGGCATCGTCCTGCACTCGCAGGCCATGACCGAGCTGCTCGAGGACTGGGAGGTGGACGTCACGCCGTTCCGTGAACTGTGGATGAAGGACGGCTTGCAGACGTTCTACCCGCTGCAGCAGCTCGCCTCGTACGCGCGGCGATGAGCCGTAAGGTTTGCGTGATCATCAACCCCGCCTCGGGAAAGGGGCGGGGCGCGAAGGCCGAACCGCGAATCCGCGCCGCCTTCGGCGCGGTAGGGGTCACGGACATTCGCAGCACAACGGCAAAGGGCGACGAGCGACACGTCGCCCTTCGCGCAATCGAGGACGGGGTGGACACCATCGTGGCCGTGGGCGGCGATGGCACGTGGGGAAACGTGGCCAACGCGATCCTGGGCGCGCAGGCGCCCGTGCGGCTGGCCTTCGCGGCGGCGGGCACCGGCAATGACTTCGCCAAGACCGTGGGCGCGCCCGCGCTGGACTTCGCCGCCACCGCGCGACTCGCGGTGGATGATGCGGACATGCTGGTGGACGTCGGGCAGATCGAAGGAAAATACTTTCTCAACGTCGCCGGATTCGGATTCGACATCGCGGTCATCGAAGATGTCGAACGCATCACGTGGCTCCGCGGCAATGCGGTGTATCTCTATTCCGCGCTGCGCCAACTGTTCGGCTATCAGGGTATGACGGCCGGCGTGACCACGCCGGCGCACGGACTCGGCGCTGAACGCCGGCATCTCATGCTGATCGTCGCCAACGGGAAGAACTTCGGCGGTGCATTTCGCATCGCGCCCGCGGCGAGCGTCACCGACGGACAGCTCGACGCCGTCTCCATTGCGGTTGCATCGCCATTCCGTCGCATGAAGCTCTTTGCATCGGCCACCAGGGGGACGCACGTCGCGCTGCCGGAGGTGCGGATCGAACAGGCGCCCTCGTTCCGGCTGGCCTTCGCCGAACCACCGGCGTACGAGACCGACGGAGAGTACAACCGCGCGCGCTCCGCCGTCCTCGAGGTGTCCTGCGTGCCCGGCGCACTCCGCGTCGTGACGCCGGCGGCGGCGGTCACTGCGGCAACGGCGGTCAGCGCCGCGACAGAAGCCAAAGCGGCGACAGCAACCACTCCAGCGATGGGGATCACGCCGGCGTGAAGGCCATCCGGTTCGCCGCGCCCGTTCCCGCCTATCTCGCCACGCGCGTCGCCGGCGCGCTCTCGGATGCGTGGTACTTCGGGCCGCACGCCTGCACGCGATACGGTGACATGCCCGAGCCAAAGCTGCCGGGTGACGAATGGGTGCGCATCCGGACGCGCATGGGAGGAATCTGCGGCAGCGACCTGAACGTCATCACGCTCAAGGCCAGCCCGTCGACGTCGCCGTTCTCCTCGTTTCCCTTCGTGCTGGGCCACGAGAACGTCGGAGAGATCATCGAGGTGGGCCGGGGCGTGCGGGCTCACGCGACTGGCGAGCGCGTGACGGTGAACCCCCTGCTCTGCTGCGAGCCGCGCGGGGTATTTCCGCCGTGCGATGCCTGTGCGGCCGGGGATCATTCGCGCTGCGCGCACTTTACCGACGGCGACCTTGCGCCGGGCATGCTCATTGGCACGACGCGCGGCGTGGGGGGAAGCTGGGGCGAACAGTTCGTCGCGCACGTGTCGCAGCTCGTGCGCGTGGACGACAGGATGAGCGACCGCGACGCCGTGCTGGTGGAGCCCTTCGCGTGCTCCGTGCACGCGGTGCGCGCGAACCTGCCGCAGCCGCGCGAGCGGGTGCTCGTGATCGGCGCCGGATCCATCGGCCTGCTCACCACCGCCGCGATCGCGGCACTCGCGCCGGACGCGCACGTCACCGTGCTGGCGCGTCACGCCTTCCAGGGCGAACACGCCGAACGCCTCGGCGCCGCTCGCGTCGTGAGCGCGCGCGGGGACTATACGCCCGCGCTCGCCGAGGCCGGCGGGACGCGGCTGCTCACGCCGATACTGGGAAAACCTGTGGGTGTGGGCGGTTTTGACCGCGTGTTCGTCTGTATAGGAGGGGCGCGGGGGATGGACGACGCCATGCGCGTCACGCGCGCGGGAGGAACGATCGTGCTGCTGGGCAACTCGAGCACGATGAACGGACTCGACTGGACACCGCTCTGGCTCAAGGAACTCACGGTGCGCGGCAGCCTGTGCTACGGCGCGCACCGGCATGGGAGTCCTGCCGGCACGGCGTTCGACGAAGCCGCGTCCCTCATTGCGCAGCGGCGCGTGGAGCTCTCGCCCCTGCTCACGCACACCTTCGCGCTTGGCGACTATCGCGCCGCCGTGGCCACGGCGAGGGACAAGGGAGAGAAGAAGAGTGTGAAGGTGGCATTTGTGGTCGCTGGTGGCTCGTAGCTGGTAGCTGGTGCTATTGACTCTTCCGGAGGTTGATCATGATTCGGACAGCAGGGTGCGTAGCGCTGGTGCTTTCGTGTGCTGGGCTGATGGCGTGTGGAGGGCGTCACGACGCGCCCGCCGCCGACAGTCACGCGGCGACGGCGGCCGCTGCAGCGGCAGCCTCGGCACCAGCCCCATCGTCGAGCGAATCCGCGAGCGCACCGGTCACGACAGCCGCGTCGGGAACTCCGGGCGTCGACGCGGTGATTCTTACCCAGCAGGACATCGCCCGCTATCGACGCGGCATGCAGGCGGAGCTGGAATACGTGCGCGCACGCGCCGTCGACGTGAAGAATGCGAGGTCGTCGTCGGATTCGCTGAACGCGCTGTTCGCGCTCTCGGATGAAGGTGGACGACGCCAGGCCGCGGTGAAGGCCGCCGGCGTGGATGCGGGCCAGTTCAGGAGCATCGAGGACGCGATCGTCGCGGTGCTCGCGCGATGGGGCAATCAGCGCATGGTGGAGAGCATGAAGCAGGCGGCGGACACCGCTACCATGAGCCCCGAGCTGCGGGCGCGCGCCAAGGAAGGATTGCAACGGCTCACGGAGGGGTTCGCCGACCTGCCCAGGGAGAACGTGGATCTCGTGCTGCCGCACGCCGCCGAGCTGGACAGCCTGCGCGTGATGCCCGCCGCACTGGCGGTGAAGGTGGCGGAGCGGAGATAGCTCGGGGCGAGCGAATGGCGGCGTGCGAACGTGCGGTCTTCGACGTAGATTGTGCGCGGAATTCATTTACCAGAGGTCAACATGCTCATCTCCGCATTCGCGTGGCCACGAATGGCGACGGCCGTCGCGGCGGCTGGAACAGCGCTGATCGTGGGTGGGGCAGCGAGTGTCCGCGCGCAGGATACGACCGTGCCCGATGTCGGCCAGGTCGCTCCCGACTTCACGGCGCCTGGCGCCACGCGGTACGGCGTGCTGCGCGACTCGATTTCGCTCGCGGCACTCCGCGGGAAGACCGTCGTGCTCGCCTTTTTCTTCAAGGCGCGGACCAAGGGCTGAACAGTCCAAATGGAGGCGTACCGTGATCAGTACGCCAAGCTGTTCAATGGTGGCAAGAATGTCGTAGTGCTCGCCATGAGCGCGGACCCCGACACGACACTCGCGGCGTGGGCGCACGAGGAAAGCTTCCCCATGCTCTTCGCGAGCGACTCGGGCGGCGCGGTCGGCAAGCGCTACGGGATCTTCAACGAGAAGTACAAGCTCGACACGCGCGTCGTGTTCGTGATTGCACCGGACGGCAAGATCACCTATCGCGCCATGCCATTCCGCGAGCTCGCGGCGAATGCGTACACGGAGCTCGGAGCGGCCGTGGCGAAGGCGGGTGGGGACTGAGCAACCTTCCCCACCCTTCCCCTGGGAATGGGCAATCAGTCCTCCTCCCCTTGCCCTTCCCTTGGGAATGGGCAAACGGGAATGGGGAATCGTGGGAATGGGGAATGGGGAGGAGTCAGGGCGGGCGGTGAGACGCTGGCTGAACCTTCAGCGCTTCGATGAGATTGTAGAGCAGACGCTGAGTCCTCATTGACAGCGCCTTGAACTTCCGCACATCGCCAGGCTGCAGGTAGTTCAGCCGGCAGGCTACCTCGACATGGCAGCACACCTCCGCCAGCGAGCCCCGCGCGATCGCAAGGTGGTGGAGGTAATCGCCGCGGCTTCGGCGCGCATTTCCCTTGGCAATGTTTCCGGGCACCGACGCCGCGGCGCGCCGGATCTGGGCGGTGAGACCGAATTGCTCGCTAGCTGGCAGTTGCTCGGCGAGCTGATAACTCACCGTCACGAGATCCACGGCGCGTTGCCACACGACGAGGTCCCGATAATCGCGCGTCTTCATTTCGCCTGACTGCTGAACGTTGCGCCAATATTTCAGCAGCGCCCACCGCGCGCTTCATCCGCGCGCCGCACCAACGCTCCTTTCATTGCTCTGGCATCCGCCTCCGCACGCGGGTGCAGTCCTTCGCCTCTCCAGGCAGTCCCCATTCCCCATT
>DATNDS010000063.1:0-25304 GCA_035553215.1 Gemmatimonadaceae bacterium | reverse complement strand
ATCCACCGTGGCGCCCACGGCGAATCCCTGGCTGTTGGACATGCGCCGCGGCAGGCGATAGGGGCCGAGCGAGTCCAGCGTGATCAGATCGGGAGCGTTGGGATCCCGATAGACGGAGAAGCTGCTCGTGAAATCCACGCGCGGCCTGATCCACGACGCGAGCGGGGGCGACGCGCTGACGACGGTGGACATTTCGCGTTCGCGCTCGATGCCCATGTT
Organism: Gemmatimonadaceae bacterium; assembly: GCA_035553215.1. Taxonomy (GTDB): domain Bacteria; phylum Gemmatimonadota; class Gemmatimonadetes; order Gemmatimonadales; family Gemmatimonadaceae; genus JADGGM01. The sequence continues at coordinate 25,085 of DATNDS010000063.1, read as the reverse complement.
GAGCCCGAGCAGCTTCTGCCGCTCGGCGCCCGCCACCACGCCCACACCGGTGCTGTCACCGTAGTCGCGCAGATCGCGCAGACTCGAGATGTCCCAGCGCGCGCTCAACGAATTGAACGGACGGAGCTCCACGGTGCCGGTGTTGCGCCAGACGTTGTCCAGTCCGGTCACGCTCTGGCCGATGTCCTGCGCCACCGGCACGGGAAAGAGGAAACTCTGGCGCTGGTTGGCGTTGTCCGCGTAGGTGCTGGTGAAGCGGACCTGCGTGGGATTCCACCGCAGGTTGGCGTCGCGCAGCGACTGGAGCAGCTCGCTGTTGCGCAGGAAGTCCGGCAGGTGATCGATCATGCGCTGCATCCAGCCGGCCGTGTGCACGGTGCGGGCGCGCGAAACGAGATTGAAGTCGAGCCCGGCGGTGAACGCCGACGTGTGCGCCGTCTGCAGCTCCGTGCGCGCGCTCGACGACACGTACGTCGACGTGAGCACCAGGTTATTCACGAGCGGCGCCCACGTGGAATGCTCGAGCGGCGACGCGCGCCGCACGGCGACGGAATACGACGTCGTGGAGCTGCTCGGCGTGCGCACATCCGGCACCGCGTCGGCCATGAGATCCGATCCCGACAGAAAGAGCGGGTCGCCGCCGCTGCGATCGTGCGTGATCGTGACGGGAACCAGGAGGCCGAGCGATCGGGGCAGCAGCTTGTCCAATCGTATGGATGACGAAAGAGTCAGGTCGTTGTCCGTGACGAAGGAGGGCTGCTCGCCGAGCTGGCGGAAGTTATCGTCCTTGCGGCTCGCATTCACGGAAAAGGTGCCCAGATCCGCCGCCGCGATGTTGAGCCCCACCGCTCCCGCGTAGCCGGGATCGTTGACGACGCTCGTGAGACGGATGTCATCCACCCAGAGTTCGAGCGTGTCGCCGGGCGTGATGGAGCCGCCGGTTCCCTGCCCCGCGTCATTCACGCGCATAATACCGACGGCGAGCTCCTGCACGGCCGCCAGGTTGGGCGGGTTGATCGCCGGGTTGCTCGTGTACACGATGTAGCCGCTGTCGCACGCCGCGAAGCGCTGGGTACCCGGCGTGGTGGGGAGCAGCGAGTTCGCCACGAGCGCCGAGTCGAGGCCGTGACACGCGAGCGCGTTGCCACCACGCAGAAAGGCGTTCTCGATCTGCGCCCGGAGCGCGAAGAAGCGGCGGAAGTCCACGCTCACTTCGGGCAGCCAGGCGTCGCTGGTGCCGCCTTCGTTCACCGGAGTGCGGTAGAGGTAGAAGTTGTCGTCGTCACGCCCGAGCTTGATGTAGAACTGCAGATCGCCCTGCGGGCCCCAGCCCTTGTTGCGGCCGCGCGCCCACACCCGCAGCTCGCGATAGCCCATGAAGTTCTTCTCGCCGTCGGGGAAGCGGAAATACGCTTCGGCGCGGTGATAGAGCGGCACGTTCAGCGCCTGCACGCGGAGCGACTGCTCGTTCACCTGTACGACGCCCGGCGAAAAGGCGCCGCCCTTGCTGTCCGGCTCATCGGTGACACCCGGCGGCGACTGGTACGTGAGGCCGCCCTGGTCGGAGCGATCCTGCGTGCTGATGGTCGTGGCGATCACGGTGCCCGGCGCATCCGCGTTGTCGCCCCCGATGCCGGCAATGGCGCGGTCGGTGCGCTTGGTCCACGGCGCGCCGGTGAGGCGCAGCCGCGCCAGCGCGAACTGCGTGAAGGCGTTGGGCTGGTGTCCGCGCCCCGCAACCACCGTGAGCCGCATGGAGACGATGCGCCGGATGAGCGGGTTGTTAATCTGTTCGGTTGGGGAGGCAAAGGCCACGCGCACCTTGGTCCAGCACACGGTGCGCACGCCCACGCCCACGGACGACGTGTCCGTGAGGCTGCGATAGCAGCGGCCGATCTTGCTGTACGACGACCGGTTCGAGAGGTCCACCACGTAGCGCAGGATCTGTTCGTTGTTGCGCTGCGCGCTCGTGAAGTTGAGGACGCCATCGCGATCCAGGTCATCTTCATCGAGCCGGCGGTTGCCCACGGTGCAATCGGCGGTGGCATCGCCCAGCGGGAGCACGGGCTGGTCGCCGCGGCGGCAGAGCTGCCGGTTGAACACCGTGTCGCGCAGACCGCCGGCGAGATTGTTCACGAACAGCGTATCCACGATGTCACCGGGAAGGCCGATGTCGTTGCGCGCCACGTCGAAGCTCTGCGTGACCGGATCGCGCTCGGAGTTGAGCTTGTCGAAGCCCTGCAGCTTGTGCCCGGTGAAGAGCGAGTCCACCAGTCCCTGGTCGCCGGTGGCGCGCACGGTGAGGGTCTCCGGGGCGAAGGCGATGGTGTTCTCGGAGATGTCACCGAAGTCGAAGATGAGCGCGGGATTGCTGGCGCGCGCCGCCACGGCGGTGTCCACCAGTGTCCAGAACTCGAGCGTCTCCACGTGCGACAGGTCCACGCCGTTGGGGCTGAGCGACTGGCTGATGGAGCGCCAGGGACGGCCGCCGCCGCTGTGCGGAAACCAGCGGTTCTGCCCCTGCGCGTCGGGGAGGCCACCCACGCTGCCCGGATAGAGATCGAGCCAGAGCACGGTCTCCGGGCTGCGGAACGTCTGCCCGCCAATGAGCACGAAGCTCGAATCGATCTGCTCGGGGAAGAACTGCACCGCGCTGCCCGCACCGGTGACCGGATCGAGCACCGTGCCGAGGTTCTGCCACGCCATGGTGGAGGCGCTGCCGAGCGGAAAGTCGTAGGGCGTGCCGTCAATGGATACGCCGCCGTTGATGATGGCGGGCTGGCTGCCGTAGCGCCACGCCGTCTCGCGCAGGTCAACGGGCACGCCGCCCGCGCCCTCGAACGTCTCGATGTACGCGGCGCCGGCCGCATTCGCCTGCGGACGACTCGTGGCGAACTCGCCCTGAAAGTTCACCGTGCTGGGCGCGCTCGCATCGACGAGCGGCAGCTTGTCGAGCAGGCGGCTGAGCGCCGCGCTCTCCCAGGTGAAGTCGCCGCGCACGCCCGCGAGCAGCGAGGATTGCGGCTCGAAGCCGAGCGGCGGACGGTTGAAGGACGTCTGCTGCGATTGCTGGAGCGCGGTGAAGTCCACGGTGCCGTGTTCGCTGGGGAACTCGGCCGCGAGCCCGAAAATGGAGGTCGGCGCGGTGGTGAACACCGGATTCTCCTCGAACTGCACGCTCACCTGCCGCGGTGCGGCGAAGAGTGTATCGGGACGATTGAAGGTGACGCGCCCCACCTCGTAGTCCACGGTGTAGTCGGAGTCGCGCACGAGCTGGCGTCCATCGAGAAAGATGCGCTCGGAGAACGGCCGCACCTGCACGGAGCCCAGCATGAGCGAGCCTGCCTCGCCACTGCCGGCGGCGGAGTAGCTGACGTGGATGCGGTACTGCGTGGGCGGGCGGCGCGGGGAGTTGAGGTCCTCGTCCGTGGTGCGATAGAGCGAATCGTTCACGGGGTTGGGCGGGTGCGCGAGCCCCGAGTCCGCGAACGGCATGAGCGATGGGAACACGATGAAGTAGTCGCGAATGAGCTTGCTGCTCGTGCCCGCGAGGCCGCCGCTGATCGTGAGCGCCTGGTTCGGGTCGGTGACGCGGGGCCAGAGCCGGTTCGTGACGTCGAACGTGGATGAGTTGTTCCGCTCGGCGAGGCCGAAGAGCTGCAGGTAGCTATCCGCCGTGCCGCCGATCGGCTTCTCCTGATCGTTCCCGCTCCCCACGACGATTCTGGCCTGGAAGGACTGTCGCTGCAGCTCGTCGCCACCCACGCGATACACCGAGCGGATCTCGCGATCGAAGGCGGGATCACCGGGCAGCACGCGGTTGTCCCAGAGGAGGTTGAGCGTGTCGCGGCCGGCAATGCCCTTCTGCCGGGGAAAGGTGCCGCCCACGCTGCCCACGACGGCTTCGCGGCCATCGGGTCCGGTGACCGTATACGACACGGCCAGCTTCTCGTCGGCGGAGAGCGGATTCAGGAGGACGACCCAGAGGTTGGTGGGGTCGATGTAGTAGTCCACGCCCTGCTGCAGCACCTCGAACGGCCCGATCACGTTGGTGTTGTTTGCGAAGCGGAGCACGGCGAAGGGGCCGTTGATGACGGGCGCGGCGCTGCCCGCGGCGGCGGGGCTGCGATAGCGATAGAGCAGCACACGGCGCGGGCGCTGGCCCGGGGGGATGCGCGCAAGCAGCGACGGAAGCGACGGGTCGAGGATGTCGATGTTGGGAAACTTGTCGGGGAACGCCACGCGCGGGTCGATCACCCAGAAGAAGCGGCGGCGTTCGAGCTGATAGTCGTCGATGGCGCGATCCACGCTCTGCACGGTACGATCGCCAACGGTGAAGACGCGGTCACGGACGATGTTGCCGCGCTGCTGCGCCGCGATGGCCTGGAAGTTCATGGGCCCGAGTTGCCCGACGGCCTGGATGCCGTAGTTCCCGCTCGGAATGCCGGCGGTGATGAAGCGCGACGGGGGCGGCGTGAAGGAAACATTGCCCGCTTCCACGCGCTTGATGATGTCGTTGGGCTTTCCCTCGTAGTAGACGGAGATGTTGTTGGAGGCGTCGAACTCGCGCTGCGTGTCGTAATCCACGTTCAGGTGCAGGCGGTTGGCGACGACGCCGCCCGTTTTCATGGCGAACTGGAAGTTGAACTGCGGCTGGAACGCGCCCTGGCAGTTGTCGATGGGGCTGAGCAGGTCGGTCGCCTGACAGCGCTCATTGCGATCGCGCTCGAAGCGGGTTTCCACCCGCGACTGCAACTGCAGGCCGAGGTCGGCGTACTGGCCGAAGAAGTCCGTGGCGCCGTTACGCTCCGGAGCGCGGACGAGCGCCGCGGCCGCGCGGGCGCGGCGGGTGACCACGTCGCGCCAGAGCATGGTGCGCTGGCGGTCGAGGTCACGGCCCAGTGCGGCGGTGAGCAGATCGGGCGCTTGCGCGGGATTGCCCAGTCGGCCCAGCGGCTGCAGCTCGGGCGGCAGGGTGAGCACGAGCGAATCGCGGCGCGGCGGCAATCGCAGACCCGGCCCGGATACGGCGACGGGGACCGTGTCGAGGCGTGGCACCTCCTGCGCGGTCAGTGTCGCGGAACCCAGCAGGAGAGCGATGACCAGCGACGGTCCGGAGATACGCACCCGATCGCGGCAAGAGGGGTAGATGCTGGAGCGAACCTGCGCCACGCCCGGTCGCTCGCTGGCAGCGGGAGAGTTACATTTTGGGGTTTGTGGAGGGAATATGGGGGGCGTGACAGCTGGTCTGGTAGTACGGACCGGCAGCCGGTGACGACAGAGGCGCCACGCGCGTTCATGGTACGGAAACGGGCGCGGCCGCGCGCAGGGAATCTCATGACATCCAGGGCGTGCGCTGAATGAAGCTTCTCACTCGATACGTCATTCGTGAACATGTCGGGCCGCTGATCTTTGCCCTGTCCTCGCTCACCGCCATCATGCTGATCAATCAGGTGGCCAAGCAGTTCGGCAACCTGGTTGGCAAGGGGCTGGGCTGGGGCGTGATCGGGGAGTTGTTCTACCTGTCGCTCCCGTTCATCGTGGCCATGACGCTGCCCATGGCCGTGCTGGTGGCGGTGCTGTATGCGTTCAGCCAACTGGCCGCGGACAACGAGGTCACGGCGCTCCGTGCCAGCGGCGTGAGCGTGGCCCGCGTGGTCGGGCCGGTGCTGTGCGCGGGCGCGGTGCTGGCGGTGGTCATGCTGCTCTTCAACGACCAGGTGCTCTCGCGCGCCAACCACAAGCTGCGCACGCTGCAGACGGCCATCGCGCGCAAGAAGCCCACCTTCGCACTGCGCGAGCAGGTCATGAACGAGGTGATTCCGGGCAAGCTGTTCCTGCGCACGGGCCACATTGATCCGGCCACGAACAAGCTGCGCGAGGTGTTCATCTACAACTTCGAGGATCCCACGCGGCGCAAGACCATTTACGCGGACAGCGGACAGATGGGGCTCACGCGTGATGAGAGCACGCTGGAGATGACGCTGCACCACGGCTACGTGCTCGAGGTGGCGCGCGACGATCCGGGGTCGCTGCAGCGCCTGTACTTCGGCACCGACATCGTCCGGGTCCGCGGCGTGGCGAACAAGTTCGAAAACGCCGACCAGGATTCGTACAAGGGCGAGCGCGAGATGTCGATCTGCGAGATGAGCAAGCAGTACCAGTCGGGCGCGTATTCGCTGGATGTGGCACGCGCCGATCTCGCAGCGATGATCGAGAACACGACGACGTACCTGGCCACCGGTGTGCAGCCGCTCGTGAAGCGCGCGGCGCCGGCACGGATGCGTCCCACCTCCGGACAGGTGTATTGCGATCTCATCAGCCGGGTGTTCGGCGGGGCGCAGACGGCGGAGGCGGCGGAAGTTCCGCAGCAGCCGGTGGCGCGGAAACCGGCCGGGCAGCAGCCAGTGGCGCGGAAGCCGGCCGGGCAGCAGCCGGTGGGGAAGAAGCCCGCGTCGCCCACGCAGCAGCCTCGCATCATCGGACCGCGCGGATTGCGCCGCATGGCCGTGCCCCAGAATGGTGGGAACGAGACGCATCCATTGGCACAGCCGGTGCCCCAACCGCAGCTCCGCGTACCGCAGCCGCCGCCGATTCGGCCGCCGCAGGAGCGGCTGACGTCCGCGGCCCAGCGGAGCGCGCCTCCGTCGCTGGGATTCACCAGCGTGCCGCAGCTCGAGGTGGCGCGGGCGCGGATCACGGACGCGCGGTCCACGGTGAGCCGCTACGAGGTGGAGATCCAGAAGAAGTTCGCGCTCGCCGCGGCGTGCATCGTGTTCGTGCTCTTTGGCGCGCCCATTGCACTGCGCTTTCCGCGGGGCGGCGTGGGGGTGGTGATCGTCGTGAGCATCGTGGCCTTCGGGCTCTATTACGTGTGCCTGATCGCCGGCGAGACGCTGGCAAACAAGCTCATCATGAACGCGTTCTGGGCCATGTGGGCCGCGAATGCAATCTTCACCGCAGCCGGCCTGCTGTTCCTGCTGCGCGTGCAGCGCCACGGGGCGAGCGCGCGCGGCGCCGATGCCGGCGAAATGTGGGACACGCTGCGGCACGGCGCGCGCCAGCGGCTGCGCCGTCTCGGCATTCGCACCGGCACACCCGGGAAGGTTTCGTGAAACTGCGCCTCCGACCGCTCGACCGGTATGTCTTCACCGAGTTCTTCAAGATCCTCGTCGCCACGGCGCTCGGTTTCCCGCTGCTCACGATCATCATCGATCTCACCGATCATCTCAACACGTATCTCAATCGCAACCTCGGCAACGGTCAGATCGCGCTCAGCTATCTGTACTGGATTCCCGACTCGATGTTCATGGTGCTCCCGGCTGCCGTGCTCTTCGCCACCGTGTTCTCCATTGGATCGCTCACCCGGCATTCCGAGGTCACGGCGGCCAAGGCGTCGGGGATCAGCTTTCATCGCATGGTGGCGCCCATTTTCCTGGGCGCGGCGCTGGCGGCCCTCTTCGGACTGTTTCTGGGTGAGCTCGTCCCGGTCACAGACGCGAAGCGGAACGCGATTCTCGAGGAGCACACGTTCTCCACGACCGACCGCTTCAATTTCGCGTTCGAGGGACAGCGCGGTCGCGTGTATCAGATCTCGTCGCTCGATGTGGATCGGCACTACATTGACAACCTGGCCATTTCGCGGAAGGGCAACGGGCCGGACTACCCGACGTACCTGCTGGCGGCGCAGAACGCGCAGTGGGACACCACCACGCACAAGTGGACGCTGCGCCAGGGCGACCTGCACATCATTCCCGATTCGTCGCACACGTTTGCCGTGCACTTCGATTCGTCGCGCGACAACGTGTTCACGGAACCGCCCGCGAATCTCACGCTCGCGCCGCGCAGCCCGGACGAGATGCGCTACTTCGAGCTGGGCCGGTACATTGCCGCGCTCGAGCGCTCGGGAGCCGACGCGAACGAACTCAAGGTGGAGCGCGCCCTCAAGATCGCGATTCCCATCACGTGCATCATCATTGCCATCTTCGGTGCGCCGCTCGCCACGAGCACGCAGCGCGGAGGCGCGGCGTACGGCGTGGGCATCAGCCTGGCGGTGACCGTCATCTTCCTCATGCTCATCCAGATCACGAAAGCCGTGGGACAGGGCGGCGTGATTCCACCCACGCTGGCCGCCTGGCTGCCGAACCTCCTGTTCGGCGCGCTGGGTGCGCTGCTGCTCACCAGGATTCGCACGTGACCCCCCTCCGACCTGCGCCCCGCGCGGCGTGACCACGAGCCTTCGCAGGGACGACCATCATCGTCCGACCAGCTCGTTGCCCATCCCTCAGCGCTACGCCGTGTACTTCTTTCGAGGCATGGCGCGGTGGGGAACCGGTGTGTTCGCGGAGATCGGCCTTCGCGTCTACTTCCTGCGCGAGATCTTCCGCGCGCTCGGCGAGCCGCGCACGTATGTGCCGCTCACCGTGGCGCAGATGCGCACCATTGGCGTGGATTCCATCCCGCTCGTCGGCATCGTGGCCGCCTTCATTGGCGCGGTCACCGCGTACCAGACGACGTTCCAGCTCTTTCCCGGCGTGCAGCTCTCGGTGGTGGGGTGGATCACGCGGCAGAGTCTTGTGCTCGAACTGGGTCCGCTGCTCACGGCGCTCGTGCTCGCGGGACGGGTGGGTGCGCGCATGACGGCGGAAATCGGCACCATGCGCGTCACCGAACAGATCGACGCGCTCGAAACGCTGGCCTACGACCCGGTGGCGTATCTCGTCGTGCCGCGCACGATCGCGGGGCTCACCATGGTGCCGCTCCTCACGATCGTGGCGATCGCCACCGGCATCGTGTTTGGCGGCATCACCGTGCTGCTCGCGACCAAGGTGCGCATGGCGGACTACACGTCGGGTTTACGTCTCACCTTCATCCCCTTCCAGATCTACTACGCGCTGATCAAGGCCACGCTGTTCGGCACAGCCATTGCGCTCATCTGCTCGTACGAAGGGTACGTGGCGGAGACGGGCGCCGAAGGCGTGGGCCGTTCCACCGCGCGGGCCGTGGTGATTTCCTCGGTGGTCATCCTGCTGCTCGACGCGCTCACAGCGCTTTACCTCGCACCCAAACTTGCCGCATGAAGCGACGCGACGAAATCATCGTAGGCGTGTTCGTGACCTTTGCCGTGATTATCGGCATCGTGGGCACGCTCTGGCTCGCTCACCGCGGGTTCACGCGCAGCTATCCCATGTACGCGCGCTTCGCGTGGGGGAGCAACCTGAAGGTGGGACAGCCGGTGCTGCTTGCCGGTGTGCAGGTGGGCTACGTGGAAAAGGTGGCACTCAATCCCAAGGGCTTCCTGGACGTCACGTTGTCCGTGGACAACCAGTGGAAGATTCCGCAGGGCACGACGGCGCTGGTGCAGAACGAGGGATTTTTCGGCGACAAGTCCATCGCGCTCAAGCCGTGCCTCAGAACGACGGCGCTGCCGAAACCGGGCGCGCCCGCACCGCTGTGCTATCCGTCCACGTTCATGCCGATCGGTGACACGATTCCTGCCGGCGCACCCGCGCCGAGCGTGGATGAACTGATTGGCCGCGTGGATTCCATGAGCACCTCGCTGTCCACGATCGTCCAGGCCGTGCGGCTCCAGATGGTGCAGGAGGGCGGGATCAAGGATCTGCGCCAGACCATCGCGTCCACCAACGCGCTCGTCGTCCAGCTCAATCAGGTGGCGGCCGATCAATCCCGGGGGCTCACGCTCACGCTCAACACGCTGCGCCGCAGCGTCTCCGCGCTCGACAGCACGGCCATTGACTCCACGGTGCACAACATGCAGGCGGCGTCCGCGAACATGAACGCGCTCACGAAGAATCTGCAGGAGACGAGCACGCACCTGAACAGCGTGATGGCCAAGGTGGAAACGGGCAACGGCACGGTGGCGCGTCTGCTGGACGATCCGGGTGTGTATAACGAACTGCGCGGCTCGCTCGCCCGGCTGGATTCGCTGCTGGCGGACGTGAAGGCGAATCCGAAGCGATACATCAACGTGAAGGTGTTTTAGCGGCGCGCTCCGCTGCGCGTCGCTGCGCCGCGGGGAAGCGTCGCGCGGAGCGCGACTGCGGGAAGCGCTGGCCTTCGGCCAGCTGCGGGAAGCGGCGACTGAGCCTTCGGCTCAGCGCCTGAGGGAAGCGACCCGCCGCCGTTGGCGGCGGGTTGCGTGGGAATAGGCAATGGGCAATCGAATAAGAACGGCGAGCGTAGGTCGTAGGGCGTGTCGCAGCCGCTGGGCCTTCGGCCCGGCGGCGCTTCCCGCAGGGCGCTCCCGTGAGGGAGTCGCCCGCTTCCCGCAGCCAGCCGCAAGGCTGGCGCTTCCCGCAGGTCGCCTTCGGCGACCGCTTCCCCGCGGCGCAGCGACGCGCAGCGGAGCGCGCCGACTATGGCTCCATGGCCGGGCTCGCCGTGCGGCGGCGTCCGACCGTCGCATAGTACACGGGAATCCCCACCAGCACGCCGCCCAGCACGGCCACCGTCGCCCAGCGGCTGGAGGGATCCACCAGCGAGTTCACCAGCAGACAGATCGTCGCCAGAATGAACAGCGCGGGAATTACCGGGAAACCCGGCACGCGGAAGGGTGGGTCGTATCCCGCCTGCTTGCGCAACGGGAACACCGCCGCCACGGCGAGCGCGAGGAACGGGACGATCGCGATGACGAACGCATCGGCGAGTTGCTCGAAGTTGCGCACGAGCACGAAGGCAATGCCCAGACAGGCGGCCAGAATGATCGCGACCCAGGGCGTCTGAAAGCGCGGGTGCACCGCGGCAACCTTGCGCACCAACATGCCGTCATCGGCCATGGCGAAGAAGATGCGCGGCGACGTGAGGATGGAGCCGTTGAGGGTGCCGAAGGTGGAGAGCATGACGGTGGACGCCACGAAGATCACGCCCGGCGTGCCCATGAGTCGCTCGGCCACATCGGCCGCGACGAGCGGGGAATGCCGCACCGCGTCCACCGGGAGCACCGCCAGGTAGGCCACGTTGGCCAGCAGATAGATGACGATGACCGCGATGGTACCGGCGACGATGGCGAGCGGCAGATTCCGCCGCGGATTCTTCACCTCGCCCCCGACGAAGCTCACGTCTTCCCAGCCATCGTACGCCCAGAGCACAGACACGAGCGCGAGGCCGAACGCCGAGATGCTGAAGCTCCCCGGCGGCGCCGCGGGGGTGAAATGTCCGCCCGTTCGCGGCAGGCCGATGGCGAGCGCCAGCAGCACGATGAAGAGCAGTCCGCCGTACTTGGCGACCGTCGTGAGGTTCTGCACCAGCGAGCCCCACTTGAGCCCGAGGATGTTGAACGTCGCGACGATCGCGATGGCGACGGCCGCAATGAGGTGCACGTACCAGTCGAACGGCGCCACCGACGGATCGTAGCCCAGCACGCGCAGCAGATACTCGGAGAACGTGGTGGCAATGGCGCCGAGTGCGGCAGCACGAATGATCACCAGCTCGGACCAGCCAAAGAGGAATGCCGGGAGCTTCCCCCACCCTTCCCGCAGGTAGACGTAGAGTCCACCCGTGCGCGGCAGCGCTCCCGCGATCTCGGCCAGCGTGAGCGCACCGCACAGCGCGAAGAGCCCGCCCGTAGTCCACACCACCAGCAGCGGCAGCGGACCGGGCAGGCGCTCGGCGATTCCCGCCGGCGAACGAAAGATCCCGGAGCCGATCGTCGAGCCGACCAGGACCGCGGTGGTGCTCAGAAAGCCGAGCCGACGAGGGAGTCTGGATTCGGACATGCAGCAATATGAGAGTGTGAATGGGGAATGGCCAACGGCACCGCGCGCCAGAGAGTGGACGGCGAGGGCCCGTGTTCGTCACCCTGCGAGGCCGTCCGGCACTGGTGTCCGGCCCGGCTCTCTGTCACTTTTCAGATGCTACTCCATTCCCTGACTCATCGACTCTTGGCTGATCTGATATTCTGGGTCTCCGTTGTGTGCTGCGCGGTGGCGGAAATTGCCATCGTGCGGTCGACTCTCCGGGTGAGCGCGGATCGCTCGATGTCCGCGAGCGGTATTCTGAGACCCAGGCGCGTGACTGAAATCGCGTGGACGGTGCTTCCGGCCGTGGCGCTCGCCGCCGTGCTCGTGTTCACGTGGTATGCGATCCACCCGCACGTCAGCGCGGCGCCGCCCGCCGCGCTCATGGAGCACCGGTCATGAGGCACGCACCATGACCGCACTCAAGCGACTGTCGTACCTCACGCTGGCGCTCGCGCTCATGCACGTCGTGTTCGGCGCGATCGTGCGGATCTCCGGGTCCGGGCTGGGCTGCGGCGAGAACTGGCCGCGCTGCTACGGTCACTGGTTTCCACCGCTCGACCACCCGACCATCGTGATCGAATGGAGCCACCGGCTGCTCGCCGCGCTGCTCACCACGGCCATCGTCGTGCTGGCGGCGACGGCATTCGCGAAGCGCAGCAACCCGGGTGTGGGCGGCCGCGGCGGCGTGCTGCGTGCGACGGGACTCGCCGTCGTCATCGTGGTCATCACCGCCATCTTCGGCGCGATCACGGTGAAACTCGGCAACGCCTGGTACGCGACGCTGGTGCACTGGTTCCTGGCGGCAACGCTGCTGGCCACGCTCGTGTGCGCCGTGATTCGCGCGGGCGGGCTGGGTGGCGCGGCGGCAGAGAGCCAGCGCGGCAGCGCGCGCGCCATGCGCGGCTCCATGGCCGGCGCCGGGATCGCGCTCGTGACCGTCCTGATGGGTGGCATGACGGCGACCTATCCGGGCGCCTCGGTGGCCTGTCTGGGATTCCCGCTGTGCAGCGGGCAGCTGCTTCCGGCGCTGCCCACGCAGCACATTCAGTGGACGCACCGACTTCTCGCCTTTCTTCTCTTTTTCCACGTGCTCGGACTGCTCATCGGATTCACGAAGCGACACGAAGCCCCCGTGGTGCTGCGGGCCGTGCGCGTCGCCTTCGGCCTGATTCTCCTGCAGATCGGCATCGCGGCGGTGATGGTGGAGCTGCATCTGCCGGCAACATGGCGCTCGCTGCACCAGGCGAACGGCGTGCTGATCTGGCTGGCACTCGTCTCCCTTGCCTACCTGGCGCGGGTCGTCTCGCGTCACGCGGAGGCGGCGGAGCCGCTCACCAGTTCAGGCGCGGAGCGGGCTGCCGCGCCGGCCGGCGTGCATCTCCCCGAGGTGACATGATGACCGGGGTCGCCGTTCCCGAGGAGCGCACCAGCTCCCTCACGCGCGATCTGGTGATGCTCACCAAGCCGCGCATCATCTCGCTGCTGCTCGTCACGACGATCGCGCCGATGTTCGTGGCGGGTAGCCCGAGTCTTACGCTGGTGCTGGTGGTGACGCTGGGCGGCTATCTCATGGCGGGCGGCGCGAACGCGGTGAACATGTACATCGACCGCGACATTGACGATCGCATGGCGCGCACGCGGCTGCGCCCCATTCCCAGCGGGCGCATGGACCCGCGCGCGGTGCTGGCGTTCGGCGTGGCGCTCGCGACCGCGGCGACCGCGCTCTTCGCCTTCACGGTCAATCTGCTGACGGCCGGGTTGGCGCTCGCGGGGTTCTATTTCTACGTCTTTCTCTACACGCGCTGGCTCAAGCGGCGCACGCCGCAGAACATCGTGATCGGCGGCGCGGCCGGCGCGTTTCCGCCACTGGTGGGATGGGCCGCGGTGACCGGGCGCATCGATCTCGCCGCCGTCTATCTCTTCCTGATCATCTTCTACTGGACGCCGCCGCATTTCTGGGCCCTCGCGCTGCTCAAGCAGCGCGACTATGGTCGCGCGGGCGTGCCCATGGCGCCGCTCCTCTGGGGTGAGCGCGAGACGATGTGGCAGATGCTCTGGTACACCGTCATTCTCGTACCGCTCACGCTGCTCCCTGTCGCGTTCGGGGCGTTCGGCGTGGTATACGGCATCTCGGCGGCGATCCTTGGCGCGCTGCTGTTCCTGGGGATCGTGCGCGTGATGCGCGCGAAGCAATGGACCGCGCCGGCCTGGCGCGTCTACAAGTATTCGCTGCTCTACCTCGCCTTGCTCTTCGTGGCCATGGCCGTGGATCGCGGCATCGCGCGCCCATGACGGATCGCGCGGACACGCCGGACACCGCACCGCTTCCCGGGGAGCTGGGCGTGCTCATCGCCGCAGGCGCGGGTGAACCCGACCGGCTCATCATGCTCGGCCGGCCCGTGAACGCTCGGGTGCACGTGCGTGAGTGGAGCACGGGCAACTGGGCCACCGCGCCGGTCGAACGGGACGCCTCCGTGTCTGACGCGCTCGCGATCTTTGAGCGGGCGTACGACGCGCGGCGCCGCATGAACGTATCGCTGGGAGACATTCGCTCATGGCTCGACGGCCGCCTCGCCTGAACGGCACCGCCAATGGCGGTGCGGCGGCCAATGGCGATGGCCCGGCGCGCGGCGTGCCGGCGCCCGATGCGCTGCGTCCGCTGCTGGGGCGGATGCTCCCCCACCGGTGGAGCCTCATCGTCGGCGGCATCGCGCTCTTTCTGAGTGCCGGCGTCACCCTCGCCTTCCCCGCCATTGTCAGCAAGCTGCTCGACGCCGCCTTCGTCAAGGGAAGCTCGCGCCGGCTCGACGAGATCGCACTCTTCCTGCTCCTGATGTTCGCCGTGCAGGGCGTGCTGAACTACGCGCAGGTGTGGCTGCTCACCTCCATGTCGGAAAAGGTGATCGCGAAGCTCCGCGAGGATCTCTTCGCGCACCTCGTGCGACTCTCGCCAGGATTCTTCACGGAGCGGCGGAGTGGCGAGCTCACCAGCCGGCTCTCCACGGACGTGACGCTGCTGCAGTCGGTGATGAACTACCAGATGACCGAGCTCGCGCGGCAGGTGCTCTTTCTGGTGGGCGGCATCATCCTGCTCACGGTCACGAATCCGCGCCTGACGGTAACGACGCTGCTCGTGGTGCCGATCGTGGTGGGGACGGCGTGGCTGTTCGGCCGGGCGCTGCGCCGCGCGAGCACGGGCGTGCAGGATCGCGTGGCGGAAGCCATGGGGACGGCGGAAGAGGCCTT
Source organism: Gemmatimonadaceae bacterium (assembly GCA_035553215.1). Lineage (GTDB taxonomy): Bacteria > Gemmatimonadota > Gemmatimonadetes > Gemmatimonadales > Gemmatimonadaceae > JADGGM01. The sequence continues at coordinate 10,080 of DATNDS010000063.1, read as the reverse complement.
CGCGCAGATTCGCACGGTGCAGAGCTTCACGCGCGAGGCCGAGGAGTCACGGCGGTACGCGGCACACCTGTACGATGTCGTCACGGCCGCGGTGCGCCGGGCGAGCATTCGCGGCGTGTTCTTCGGCGTGATCACCTTCTGCGGATTCGGCGGTGTGGTGGCAGTGCTCTGGCAGGGCGGCCGCCTGGTGCTCACGGGGCAGCTCACGCCGGGGGCGCTCGTGGAGTTCCTGCTGTACGCCGTGTTCGTGGCCGCGGCCGTGGGGTCGCTCGCGTCGCTGTTCGGGAGCTACCAGGAAGCCATCGGCGCTGCCCGGCGTGTGTTCGAACTCCTGGGCACGCGGCCCACGGTGGAGGAGCCCGGCGTGCCGGTGGCGCTCGTGAAGCCGGTGCGAGGCGACGTGCGCTTCGAGCACGTGCACTTCGCGTACGGCCCGGGGCTTCCCGATGTGCTGAGCGATCTCTCGCTCCGCATCGCGCCCGGCGAGGTCGTGGCACTGGTCGGTCCGTCCGGTGCGGGCAAGACGACGGTGGCCTCGCTCATCCCCCGCTTCTGGGACGTGCAGCAGGGGTGCATATCGCTCGATGGCACGGACGTACGCGAGCTCGCCCTGCTCGAGCTGCGCGGCGCGATTGGCATGGTGCCGCAGGAGCCCACGCTCTTCAGCGGTTCGGTGCGCGAGAACATTGCGTATGCGCGTCCCGACGCGAGCGACGCCGAGGTGATTGCCGCCGCGCGCGCCGCGCATGCGTGGGAGTTCGTCGAGCGACTGCCGGAGGGACTGGACACGCGCGTGGGCGATCGCGGGGTGAAGCTCAGCGGCGGACAGCGCCAGCGCATCGCGATCGCGCGCGTGTTCATCAAGAATCCCGCTGTGGTCATTCTCGACGAGGCGACGTCGAGCCTGGACAGCGAGAGCGAACAGCTCGTGGGCGCGGCGATGGAGCAGCTGCTGGAGGGGCGTTCGACGCTGATCATCGCGCACCGCCTGAGCACCGTGCGCCGCGCCGACCGCGTCCTCGTGATCGACCACGGACAGATCATCGAAGAAGGCTCGCACGCCGCGCTGCTCGCCGAGGACGGCATGTACGCGCGGCTCTATCGCGTACAGTTCCCGGAGGAGATCGGGGCCTGACGGTCCGACCGCCTCATCTCCGGCGCCTGGTGACGGCGTACACGAGCACGCCCACCAGCAGAATGCCCGTGCCCACCAGCGACATGCGCACCGACTCGTAGAACGAGGCGACGATCGCGGCGGCGGCGGAGAGCACGAAGAACGCGGGGACCACGGGATAGCCGAGCGTGCGGTAGGGGCGTACAGCGTCGGCCATGCTGCGACGCAGCACGAAGACGCTGGCTGCACCCAGTCCGAAGAAGATCCAGTCGGCGAACACCACGCCGCTCAGCAGCACACCCACGTCGCCGCGCGCGAGCAGCAGCAGCGCAATGCTCCACCCCGCCATCACCAGAATGGCTACGTGCGGTGAACCGTGGCGTCGGTGCACGCGGCCGGCCGCTTCCAGGAAGAGACCGTCGCGCGCCATGGCGTATACGATGCGCGAGTTGGCGAGCACCGTGACGTTCACGAAGCCGAAGATGGACACCATGGCCGCGAGCGAGATGAATGACGCGCCCACCGTGCCGAACAGGCGCGTGGCGGTATCGGCCGCAACGGCCGTGGACAGCGCCAGCCCGTCGCGACCGAGCGCGCGCAGATAGATCGCATTGGCGCCGAGGTAGCAGGCGACGACGATCGTGACGCCAATGGCGAGGGCGCGAGGGATGTTCCGTCCGGGCTCGCGGATTTCTCCCGCCACCATGTTCATCTGCTGCCAGCCGCCCATGGTGAACAGGACGGGCACGAACGCGGCGCCGAGCCCGGCAATGAGCGGCGTGCGCGGCGCCGGAGCGCCCGCCACCGGGAGGGGCCACGTCATCTTCGACCAGAGCGCGAAGCCCGCCACGATGAGCAGGCCCAGCGCCGCCACCTTCGCCACCGTGAGGATGTTCTGCACCACGGCACCGGGCTTCACGCCAAAGTAGTTCACGGACGAGAGCACGACGATCGTCGCAATGGCCACGCCGATGCGCCCGCCCACCGCCCCGAGCGACACGAAGTGCTCGACGTAGCCCGAGAAGCCCATCGCCACGGCGGCGATGGCGCCCGACGCGATGAGCAGCAGCGACATCCAGCCGTACAGGAATGCGGGCAGTCCGCCAAACGACTCGCGAATGTACACGTACGGCCCGCCCGCATGCGGCAGGAGGGCGCCGAGCTCCGCATACGTGAGTGCGCCGGCGAAGCCCACCAGTCCGCCGAAAGCCCAGATCGCCATGACCCACCCGGCGCTGGGGAGTGCGATGGCGGCTTCGGACGGTGTGAAGAAAATGCCGCTGCCAATGATCCCGCCCACCACGATCATCGCGGCGGAAAAGACGCCGAGCTCGCGGCGCAGCTCCGAGTACGCCGCCGGCGGGGTCGTCAAACGAGGATCAGGTCGCGCTGGAAGTCCCGCGGCGTCACCGTGACCGTTCCCTCTCCGACGTACGCGTTCACCTCGCTGCGCATGCCGATTTCGCCGGTGATGTACACGCCGGGTTCTATCGAAAAGCCCACGCCGGCAATCAGCGAGCGCTCCTCGCGCGTCTCGAAGTTGTCAATGTGGGGACCGGAGCCATGCAGCTCGCGCGGATCAATGGAGTGGCCGGTGCGGTGCGTGAAGTACTCGCCGAAGCCGCGCTCGGTGATCACCGCGCGAGCGGCGTCATCGATGTCCGCACCGCGCACGCGCTCGCCGTGCGCCATCTTGTTGCGCAGCGCCGCGATCGCGGCGTCGCGCCCGTCGCGCACCGCTTCCCACACCTGCTGCGCGCGGGCCGACGGAGTGCCGAGCACTCCCATCCACGTCTGGTCCGCATACACGCCGTCGGGCTCGCGCGCCCAGAGGTCGATGAGCAGGATGTCGCCCGGCGCGATGATGCGCTCACGCTTCGACGACGGTTCATAGTGCGGATTGGCGGCGTTCGCGCCGGCGGCGACGATGGGCGGGTGGTCGAACTCGAGTCCCTGCTGTGTGAAGCGCTCGGTGATCCAGCGCGCCAGCTCGTGCTCGGCGATCGCCTGAGAGGAACGCGCCCGTTCTCCGGCGTGCGCCATGGCCGCACGCGCGGTCGCGGCCACCACTTCGGCGGCGCGCAGATGCGAGGCGAGATGCTCCGCGGTCCACACCGCGTAGAACCGCGTCACCAGCTCGGCGGATGAGACCACCTGAGCGCCGGCGGTGCGCACCATTTCGAGCACGCCGGCCGGCACGCGATCCAGGTACGGCACGGCGTCGCCCGGCGAATACTCCATGGCGATGCGCTTGCCGTGCACGAGACGGCGCAGCGTGTCCTCGAGCGTATTCCAGGTACTGTAGCGCTCGCGTTTCCACGCCTCGGGCCAGTCGCGCCACGCGCCCTGCTCGATGTTGTGCGTGATGGCCACCGGCGCGCCCGAGCGTGGGATGAGCGCGAAGATCCGCCGCGTGACCATGCCGTGGAGGCCGAGCACGCCGGCGGCGATGGGATTGGTGCCGTGAAAATCGAAGAGCAGCCAGCCGTCGAGATCCGCATCGGCGAGCGCGGACTGGAGAGCGGGCAGCAGGGTTGGTGTGATCATGACGCAGACCGTGGTTGAAGATCGACGCGGTCGCGGCGTACCACCCGGCGATACGCCGCGCCGCTATGCGCTGTGTCGGGCGACCTCAGGCTCTGCGCGATCGGCCAGCCGCCACTCGGTGCGCCACTCGCAGGCGCCATCCCCTCTCGACACGCAGCGAATGTGTTCCACCTGTCCGTCACGCGCGCCGAGCAGGGTGAGCAGCTCCTGCAGGAACGCTTCGTAATACGCGCACCCCACGCTCGTGGGCGCGCTGTGCACCGTGGCGCTGTGCGGTATGGCGAGCATGACCGTCATGCCGCGGCTCGTCAGCGTGCCATCAAGATAACGCCTGACGATGCGGCGGCTCTGTCGCATGGCCATGGGCCGGCTCGCGAACGCGGGAAGCGACGCAATGAGTCCGCGCGTGGGCGCGGCGATGGTCTGGTAGGTCTGGCGGGCCAGATAGCGGCCTGCGGCGCGGAATACCTGCGCCGCATCGGGGCGACGGCCAATGAGCGTCGCGATGGCAGCGGCCTCGTCGAAGAGGAGCCGCTGATGACGCCGCACCGCCTCGGAGTAGCGCCGGATCTGCGCGTAGACCGTATCGGTGAGGCCCAGTCGCTTGTTGCGGAATTCGGGCGTAACCTCGGTCTCGAGGTCGTCGTCCGGGCTGTCGACGTTCCGCACTCCCTCCAGAAAACTCAGCGGGAGCAACGCGTCAACGGTGGCTGTCATCTGATGGGTTGGAGTCAGTCGGGCAGGCACGTGAAGGTAATGGCGCGGGGGATGGGGTTCAAGGACTCGCCCCGCCCACGCCACCCTCCGAATTGGCAACCTGCCTCTCTCCTCGCCTCCTCCCTTGGGAATGGGCAATCATTCCCCGCTTCACCACCCCGCCCTTGGGAATCGGCAATCGGGAATGGGGAATGGTGGGAATGGGGAATGGGGAGGCCGATTTCCTGTTCCCACGATTCCCCATTCCCGATTGCCGATTCCCAAGGGCGGGGACGTGGAGAGAGGCAGATTGCCGATTCGCAGCGGGCGGGGCGGCGGGGCCTGGAACCTCCCCCCGTACCCAGCGGTTCACCCCGTAGCGATCTTGCATCCCGATTGACTCGCCCCGCACCTTCCAGACATGTCCGAATCGCACTCCAGTCGCCAGGACCTTACGTGCGCCGAAGTACTCACGCGCATCTACGAATTTCTCGATGGCGACCTGACGGAGCGTGTGGAGGAGGAGATCCGCGATCATCTGGCGATCTGCCGCAATTGCTATCCGCACTTCCGGCACGAGGAGGTCTTTCTCCAGTTTCTCGCCCGCCGCGCACAGATCGAGAAGGCACCGCCGGCCCTGCGCTACCGCATCATGAAGATGCTCGTGGACGCCGAGGCGGCACGCTATCCTGAGTGATCGTTCGCGCGATCGCGGGACTCGTCCTGGCGTGCATCATCGCAATCTTCGCGATGCGCGCCAGAGCGCTCACGCGATCGGGGATGATCGCCGCGATCATCCTGGGCACGATCACCGTCGCCGCTGGCTGGGCGTGGGGTGCGCTGCTTTTCACGTTCTTCTTCAGCGGAACCGGCTGGTCGCGCTTCCAGGCTGAGAGCAAGCTGTCCCATACGATCGCGCGCGTCGCCAAGGGCGGAGCACGCGACGCCATGCAGGTGACGGCCAATGGCGCGCTGTTCGGCATGGCCGCGCTGCTGTCACTCACCAGTCCGTGGGAGGGCTGGCTCGCCATCGGCATCGGGGCACTCGCCGCCGCCACGGCGGATACATGGGCGACGGAGCTCGGCATGCTCGACTGGGGCGGGCCGCCGCGCCTCATTACGAACTGGCGGCGGGTTCCCGTGGGCACCTCCGGCGCCGTGTCGCGCAGAGGGCTGCTCGCGGCGCTCTCGGGTGCCGTGTTCATTGCGCTCCTTGCCGCGGCGTTCCGCTGGCCGCCATGGGTGGTGATTGGCGGCGCCGTAGGCGGCATCGTGGGCTCGCTCGGCGACTCCGTCATTGGCGCACTCTGGCAGCAGCAGCGCTGGTGTCCGCGCTGTGGGACGGGCACCGAACGTGCGGTCCACCGCTGTGGCACGCATACGGAGCACCTGCGAGGTATTCCATGGCTCGACAACGACGTCGTGAACTTTCTGTGCACCGTGATCGGCGCGATCACCGCCCTGCTGTTCGTGCTGTGGTGACACCCGGCGGGGCGACATGTGCCGGAACGCCCAGCGACGGCGTGTCACGCGGCGTGCTGACATGACCGTCACCGCGCCGACACGGTCCACCAGGCCGCGCGTGCTCCTGGTGAGCGCCAATCGCGAGCGGCAGCCCATGCCCGTGGTTCCGAACGGCCTGGCGTGTGTCGCGGCCGCTCTCGATGACGCGGGGCATGACGTGCGCGTGACGGATCTCTGCTTCGCAACGGATCCGCTGCGTGCGGCCAGCCACGCGGCGCGCGCCTTCCGCCCCGATGTGATCGGTCTTTCCGTTCGGAACATCGACAACAGCGATCTCGTGGCGCTCAGGCACTACACGCCGGAAGCGGTGGACATCCTGCGCGCGCTGCGCGAGGCGGCGCCGCACGCGCGCGTGCTCGCCGGTGGCGCGGCATTCGGCGTTGCGCCCGCCGGACTGTTCGACACCCTCGGCGTGGACTATGCCGTGGCCGGCGACGGCGAGCGCGCCAGCCGCGCACTGCTCGATGCGCTGGCCGCGGGTCGCGAGCCGGGCGACATCCCGGGCGTCGTGCGGCGCACGAGCGCGGGCGCGGGCATCACCGTCACGCCGCCCAGCGCCGATGCGGGGCTCGATGATCTCGCGCCCACCCACATGCATCGCTGGCTCGACCTGCGCGCCTACGAGCGGCACGGCGGCACCGTTCCCATCCAGACCAAGCGCGGCTGCGTCTTTCGCTGCATCTACTGCACGTATCTGAACGTGGAAGGGTGGGGCTACCGCTTGCGCGACGCGGACGGTGTGGTGGATGAGATGACCGAACTGCACCACGCCGCGCTCGTGCGCCGCTTCGAGTTCGTGGACTCCACCTTCAACGCACCGCCGCGCCATGCGGCGCGCATCTGCGAAACCATCGTGCGCCGCGGGCTCCGCGTCCATCTGGACACCACCAACTTCACGCCCGCGAGCGTACCACCGTACCTGCTGCCGCTGATGCGTCGCGCCGGCTTCCGCTGGCTGGGCATCACGGCGGAGAGCGCGAGCGATCCGGTGCTGGAGCAGATGCAGAAGGGCTTCGACGTCGAGCGCGTGCGCGCCGTGGCGGAGGCGGTGGAGCGCGCCGGCATTCGCGTGCTCTGGATCTTTCTCGTGGGGGGACCGGGGGAAACGGCGGAGACGCTCGAAGACACGCTGCGTTTCGCGGCCTGGCGCCTCGAGCGCGGCGACGCGGTGTACGTCACCGTGGGGCTCCGCATCTACCCCGGCACCACGCTGCAGCGCATTGCGGTGGACCAGGGCGTCATTGCCGCTGACGACTCGCTGCTGCTGCCGCGATTCTACTTTTCCGGAGCGCTGCCGCTGGCCAGTGCGGTACACCGGCTGCGCGCGTTCGCCGCGCACTACCCTCGCTTCATGTTCTCGGCGGATTCGCGCTCGGCCATTCTCCCCTGGCTCACGCGCGCGGCCTCGCTACTGCATCTGCCGCGGCCGCACTGGCGCTACATGGGCGTATTCCAGCGCGTGAGCCGGCTGGGGCGGCAGGCGGAGATTCCGGGCTGATGGACGCACAGGTCATCGTGGTGGGTGGCGGGCCGGCCGGCGCGTCCACGGCCTGGCATCTCGCGCGCGCCGGCGTCGACGTGCTCGTGCTCGAACGCGCGCGCTTTCCGCGCGACAAGCCGTGCGCCGAATATCTGAGTCCGCAGGCCTCGCGCATTCTCGCGAACATGGGGGCGCTCGAACCGTGCGAGCGCTCCGGCGCGGCACATCTGGCCGGCATGATTGTGCGCGCGCCCAACGGATCGCGCATTCAGGGCGACTATGCGGCGTCGCATGGGTTCACGGGGTTCCGCGATCGCGGGCTCGCGCTGCCCCGCCCCGTGCTCGATGCGATTCTGCTCGATCGCTCGCGCGCGGCGGGTGCGCGCGTGCAGGAAGGCGTTCGCGTGAGCGACGTCGTACGCGACGCGCGCGGCGCGGTGCGCGGGGTCCGCGTGCAGGATGCGCTCGGGAGCGCCCGCGAAATCAGGGCGTGCGTCGTGGTTGGGGCGGATGGCCTGCGATCCGTCGTGAGTCGGCGCCTCGGCCTGGGACACACGGCGCGCGCGCCGCGTCGCATTGCGCTGGTGTGTCACTACCGCGGCGTCGACGGCATCACGTCGTACGGCGAGATGCACGTGGAGCGCGACGGCTATGTGGGACTCGCCGACGTGGGCGGCGGGGTGACGAACGTCGCCATGGTGCTCCCCGCGCGAGCCGTGCGCGACGCCGCGGCCCATCCCGCACAGCTCTTCGACCGGTGGCTCGGAGCCCGGCCCCATCTGGCGCCCCGCTTCGCGCGGGCGGAGCGCACCTCACCCGTGCGCGCGGTGGGTCCGTTCGCGCGTCATGCCCGGCGCGCCACCATGGCGGGCGCCGCGCTCGTGGGCGATGCCGCCGATTTCTTCGATCCATTCACGGGCGAAGGCATCTTCGCCGCGCTGCGCGGCGGTGAGCTGCTCGCCCCCGCCGTGCTCGACTCGCTCGGGGCCGCCACACCCGGCGCCGCGCGGCGTGCCCTCGCCCGCTATGACACGGCGCGCCGCCATGCGTTCGGCGGCAAGTGGCGCGTCGAGCGGCTCGTTGGTCTCGCCACCGCGTACCCCATGCTCATGAATCGCGTCGCGCGCACGCTGGCGCGCCGCAAGGAGCTGGCCGACCTGCTCGTGGGCGTCGCCGGTGATTTCGTCCCGCCGCGCGAGGTGCTGTCGATTCGCTATCTCGCGCAGCTCCTCCTCTTCTAGCGCTCGGATCGCATGCCGATCGACTCTTCCACTTTTCGCAGCGTGCTGGGCCGCTTCGCGTCCGGCGTGACCGTGGTCACCACACGCGACCGTGACGGACGCGATCACGGCATGACGGCGAGTGCCTTCTGTTCGCTGAGCCTGGAGCCACCGCTCGTCCTGGTGTGCGTGGAGAAGATCGCCGTCATTCACGACCCGCTCATTGCCACTGGCCGGTTCGCCATCAACATCCTGTCCTCGTCACAGGAGTCCATCGCGCGGCGCTTCGCCGAACCGGATGAAGATCGCTTCGATGGCCTTGGCTACACGCGTGGCGCGACCGGCGCCGTGCTGCTCGAGGGCATTCTGGCGCATCTCGAATGTTCGCTGGCATCGTGTCACGATGGCGGGGACCACAGCATCATCGTGGGCAGCGTGATCGAGGCCGCGGCGGATTCGGGGCGCCCGCTGCTGTATTACCGTGGCGGTTACGCCCAGCTCGAGCGCTGAGGTGATGGCCGTGCTCACGCCCCGCCGGCGCCGCGGTATTGAATTCCTGGACGATCCCGCCGTCGAGGCGCAGGTGGCCGAGCGGTCGATGCGCGACATCGTGCGCAGCAACACGCTGCTGGGCGGCACGCATGCGGTGGTGGCGACCGTGATGCGCGCACTGCGCGACGAGCATCTCGAACAGGTCTCGCTGCTGGATGTCGGCACGGGCCTGGGCGACATTCCGGCACATGTGCGCGCCCGCGCGCTGCGCCTGGGCATCGCCGTGCGCACCATTGGCCTGGAGCTGAATCCGGTGCTCGCCTGCCGCGCGCGCTCGGCCGCCCTGCCGGTGGTGCGTGGCAGCGTGCTCGCCCTGCCCTTCCGGAACGGGAGTGTGGACATCGTTACCTGTTCGCAGGTGCTGCACCACTTCGATGCCCGCGACAGCCGTGCGGTGCTCCGCGAGATGAACCGTGTGGCGCGACGGTGCGTGATCGTGAGCGATCTGCGACGGAGCTGGGTCGCGGCCGCCGGCATCTGGCTGGTTTCCTTTCCGCTGCGCTTTCACCCCGTGAGCCGCCACGATGGCATGACCTCCGTGCTGCGCGGCTTCGCGGGCGACGAACTGCATGACCTCGTGGATTCGGCGGTGGGGGCGTCACCCCGAGTGCGCCGCCGTCCCGGATTTCGTATGACGGCCTCGTGGACGCCATCGCACCGCGCATGAGCACGAACCCCGTCCCGGCACGCGCCCCGTACGTCCTGCCCGAGATGCCGCTTGGCAGGCCCATGCATATCGTGGACGAGCGGCTCGTGCGCGCCCCGGTCGCGCTCATGTTCCGCCTGGCGTGCGACGTGGAGAACTGGCCCGGGTACCTCGCGCACTATCGTCGCGTGCGATTCCGTGAGCGGACCGCCGATGGCGGCGGACTGGTCGACATGGCGGCATCGCGCCCGTTCGGACCGCTGGCATGGCCTGTGTGGTGGCAATCAGAGATGTTGGTGAA
>DATNDS010000062.1:0-2900 GCA_035553215.1 Gemmatimonadaceae bacterium | reverse complement strand
GCCCGCACGCAGTGACAACCAGCGCCACGCGGTAGACATGCTCGCCGGTGTGGCGAGCGGACTCGGCGGGCGATTCTTCGAGGAGCTTCGCGACAGACAGTCGCTCGCCTACACGGTTTCCGCGTTCGCGTCGGCGCGGCGGCTGGCGGGGCTGTTCGTCACCTACATTGCGACGTCGCCCGACCGGGAGGCCGTCGCGCGCCGCGGACTGCTGGATCAGGTCGCCCGGCTGCGCGATCTGCCGGTGACCGCGGAGGAGCTCGCGCGGGCACAGCGCTACGCCATTGGCACGCACGCGATTCGCCAGCAGAGCGGCGCGGCCGTGGTGGCCGAGATCCTGGATGCCTGGCTGTTCGGCACGCTCCCGGAGCTGGACCAGTACGAGGAGTCCATTCGCGCGGTGACCGCGGAGGAAATGCAGAACGTGGCCGCGCGATACCTTCGCGAGGAGTGGGTGGTGGAAGGCATTGTCCGCGGCACGCGAAACACCGGCGGGGGCAGCACCTGAATCGAGTCGCGCCGGGCATGATGCATGCGGCCCGGCCATTGTTGTCACCTTCACTCCGGAAGCAACATGGCTACCGCCTGTACACACCTCGACCAGATTCGCGACGTGGAGCCCCGCACACCGCAGGGGTGCGAGGAATGTCTGCGCATGGGAAGCGGGTGGGTTCACCTCCGCCTCTGCCTCACGTGCGGCCACGTGGGGTGCTGCGACTCGTCGCCCAACAAGCACGCGAGCAAGCACTACCACAGCACGCAGCACCCCATCGTGCAGTCCTTCGAGCCCGGCGAAGACTGGCGCTGGTGCTACGCGGATGAAATCGAAGTGTGAGCGAACGGCACCAACAAGCTGGTCAGCAGAAGACGGGGTCAGCCACGACGAATGACGAACACGCGGTCGCTCCCGTTCGCCGTCATTTGGCCGTGAGATTCTCGCCCTTCCACACCATCGCGCGGTGAATGCGGTTCCAGCCGCTCGGATGGTCGAAGAAGATGACCTCCTCCAGCGGGCCCGGATGCATCTTGCGGTATTCCGAGAGCTGCAGCGCCGCCTCGGCAAAGCCGTCCGGCTCGCGGGACGCGTTCAGTCCGAAGATGTCGGCTTCCGCCTCGAAGGTCCGCGTGATCGTGTTCGTCACCGGTGTCATGACGAAGAGGAACACCGAGAAGAGCGCAACCAGCAGCGGTAGCCCTGCCACGTCGCCCGCGCCGCGAATGCCCCACCGTTCGCCATGGCGCGCGAGCAGGCGGGTCATCGCCCACTGCACGAACGCGAACGCGATCACGAGGAGCACGGCGAAGAACACCACGCCCTTGTACGCGTGATGCAGCACGTAATGACCCATTTCGTGGCCGAGGACCGCGCGTACTTCCGCCGGGCTCGCCCGGTTCAACAGGTTGTCGTTGAGACTGATGCGTACCGTGTTGAACATGCCCGACACGTTGGCGCTCACGCGCTTGCTCTGCTTCGACGCGTCGAATTCGTACACGTTGCTCGCGGGAATGCCGTTGGCGCGTGCCAGTGACAGGATCTGCGCCTTGAGCGGGCTGGCGGGGAGCGGCCGATAGCTGTTGAAGAGCGGCGCGATGTACACCGGTGCCACCGCCACAAGGCACACCATCAGCACCAGCGCCACGCCCGCGCCCCAGAGCCACCAGTTGCGTGACGCGCGGCGTATCGCGGCGTAGACCAGCACCAGTGCGACCGCGCCGAGCACCACGCCGACGCCGAGCCCGACGAGCTGATCGCGCATCCACTGGACGAAATTCTGATTCGAGAGCCCATACTGGTGCTCGCGGATGAAGTCGCTGTAGAGCGTGAGCGGAAATCCGAGCGCGGCGGTGAGGACGATGTACTCCACGCCGTAGATTCCCGTCTGCAGCCAGGTGCGTTTCGAGATGCGCTCGGCGGCATCGCGCATGCGCGCGGACAGACGCGTGCCCAGCAGCAGCCACGCCACGCCCAGCCCGTACAGGAATCCCCAGAGCAGCAGCCAGTAGCCGCCTTCGAAATACGCATCGGAGCGGGCCCGGGCGTCGGGCGACAGCTTCGCCATGTACGCTTCCGTCGCTGCGTTCGCGTCAAAGGGAGCCGCGGTCGCACGTGCGGTGGGTGGCGCGTTGGCCGGTGCAGCAGCGGGCGTGGTGGCCGGTGCGGTGGATGTGGCGGGCGGCGCAACGGGGACGGCCGCGCTGTCCGGAGTCTGCGATTGCACGCACGGCGACAGGAGGGCGGCCAGCGTGAGTGCCGCGGCAAATACGACAAGGGACGGGGGGCGCATGGTCCCCGACGCTAGCGCATTCAGCGCTTCTTCGCCAGAATGGTCCCGCGACAGCGCGGCGCGCCGCAGTGGCAGGGATAGCGTCGCTTCGCGGCGGGTGAGTGGCGCTCGTCGAGTACGTAGGCGTAGTCGTACGCCAGCTCCTCGCCGGGCGCGATCGCGCGAATCGTCTCGATCCAGATGCGCCCCTCGTCGATCACGGCATCGCAGTTCGGCTCGCACGAGTGATTGATGAAGCGCGCATCGTTGCCGCCTACGGCGGCATCGATGACGACATCATCGTCGATGGCGAACAGGAAGGTGTGATGCCGCGCGAGTGGCGAGTCGGGGTAGCGCGCGTCCGCCGCCGCGGGCGTCAGCCGCTCACCCGTGTACTCGATGAGGCGTGTTCCCGCGGGGATTCGCGTGGTGGCAAAGGCGCCGAGTCCCTGGATGGGAGATGGGCGAATCTCGAATGGCGGAGCAGGCGAGCGAGCAGCGCGCCCGGTCCGTTCAGTCGCGGTACGGCGATTCGTCGTCGTCGGCGGCGTCCCACTGCGGGTCCGCGCCCGCGTCCTGCGGAACGAGCGACCTGGCCAGCTCCACCAGCATGGGACTCAGATGCGCGCCATAGCG
>DATNDS010000061.1:0-3976 GCA_035553215.1 Gemmatimonadaceae bacterium | reverse complement strand
GTCAGGAGCGTGGCGAGCGGCACGCCGTGGGCATCGACCACCACATGGCGCTTCGAGCCCGATTTCGCGCGATTCGTTGGATTCGGCCCGGTCGCTTGGCCCCCCTTTTTGCCGGGATGCTCAGGGAATCCACCGCCGCTCGGCTCCAATCAAACGCATCCGCGTCGCTCAGACGCTGCAACAGCTGGCGCTCGAGCCGCGCCCACACGCCGGCCGCTTGCCAGTCGCGCAACCGCAGCAGCAGGTACTGCCACACCCGCAGCCCATCTCCTGTGGCACGTAGGACCACGGACATCCCGTGCGCAAGACGAAGAGAATGCCGGCCAGCGCAGCCCGATCGGGCACACGCGGGCGACCGCCCTTCGGTTTCGACGGGTCCGCAGGGAGTGGTGGCTCCAGGATCTTCCAGAGCCGGTCCGGCACCATCTGCATCACACTACCGCTCCACCTGCACCTCAGTGGAATCTATAACTCAACGGTCTTGCAATGCACTCTAACGCACGGTGTCTTCCACCCAGACGACATCGAGCTGGCGCCCCGATCACAATCGCTTCAACTTCTCTCAATCGCTAGAAGCAAGGCAATGACCTGATCACGAAGACAACTACCCGATGCTCCATTTCCTGATCCTCATCCGCATTTTCGCGTTTAAGCCGTCAGGTGCTCTGCCATTGGGGTTTGTGCCCCTGTTGACGCGTGCGGACTGGCGGACCCACCCGGTGCATTTGCATACGTGCACTGCGCTGCACCCCGCCGCTCATCGTCAATGACCCATAACAGCGCCGCCTCACCCACCGATGACTCCACGCCCAACGCCGACCCGTCATGCGCCCGGTCATGATCGTAGGCACGCTGGTCCTCGCGTCACTTGCCGCGACGAGCGGGCACAGTCGTCGCGTTCCCCAACCCTCCACGGTCTCGGTATTCGTCAACACGCACGACGTGATGCCGCTCGCGCCTGGGTTCGCAGGCTACAACGTCGCGCTGATGAGCGTCCCACTCGCATACACCGATCAGGATCTCGCCGCGGCAGCTCGGCGACTCAGTCCGGGATGGCTCCGATTTCCCGCCGGCACGCGCAGTGAGGCCTTCGACTGGCGTACCGGCCGGAGCCACCAGAGGTGGGTTGATGACGTCTCGCGCTCGTTCACTGTCGCAGACCGACCGTTCTTCCACGACATGCTCCAGCGCGCGCTCGTCGCACTCGACACAAAGGGCGGCGAGCGGGTCGACGACGCTGACGCGTTCGCCCGCGCCGCTGGTGCGGAGGGCCTGATCATTTGCGTGAACATTTTTAGCGATACGCCCGCTTCAGCCGGCGAGTTCGCGAGCTACGCGCGTACGCACAGCATTCGCGTGCTCGCATGGGAACTGGGCAACGAGCCGTACTTCAATCGGGCACGCTTCGCGACTGCGACCACGTACGCCGCCGCCGCACGCCCATTCGCCGACGCGATCCATCACGCCGACTCCGCGGCCATTGTCGCCGTTGCGATGAGCGACGCCGGGTTTCAGAATCGCGCCTGGGACGACGCGCTCGCGGCCTTCGTGCCGCGGTACTGGAACGCCGTCGTCTACCATCACTACCCGACAGTGTCGGGCACGCCAGTGCAGATGATGGCCCTCTTGGATAGCGTGCTCGCTGACCGCACGACATCGTACGTGGAGCGCGAAGTGCGTCCGCGCTTCGGCACGCTCCCCGTGATGATCACCGAAGCAGGCCCCCAAGACGGTCCGGAGCCCGGCATGTCCGGCACCCTCTACGGCGGTGTGTGGTCCGCTGAGTACGCGCTGCGCATGTCGACTCTCAAGCAGACCACGTACTTTGGTGTGCACCAATTGGTCGGACCCGCCGGCGTCGGCGTTGTGATCGGAGATTCGGCCGAGGCCGCGCGTGGTGGGCACCCGCGGGATGTCTCTTTCTACACCAGTGCACAAGGCGCCGCCTATGCCGTCGCGGCGTCAGTCATCAACTCCGCGCATGGCGTCTACGACACCCGCGTTCAGGGGGGCGGCAATGTGCCGCGCGCCGGCAGCGGGGCCATGCCGGCCATCTACGCGCAAGCATACCGTCGTCGGACAGGTGACGCGGTGGTCGTGACTAATAAGGGTTCGCGCGATGAGACACTAACACTGATCATTGACGGACGCGCTACGGCGTCGCCGATGCGCGTCGTCACAGTCACTGGTCCATCGCCGACGGCCACGAACGTACTCGACCACGTGCGTGTCGCGGCCACAACGTCCACGGCCTCGCACGTTGTGCGGATCCCGCGATACTCGGTAGTGCAGATCGTCTGGTGACGGGACGGACCGGGGCCGCGCCCGCAGTTGGCCTTCGACGTTCGTCGGGTTCCCGACCTGGCGCGTGGGGCGAGCCTTTTTCCGCTGAACAGCCGGGATGATGGGTAACAAAAGTGTCCGGGAGGATGGGTAACACTTTTGGTTAGCCACGAAGGATGTAATCCCGTTCGTCGAATGTCGCCAGCAAGATGGTATTGCAGTAGATCGCCCAGATCCCGTCGTCGGTCTCCTCGAGGCCGATCGGTTGATCAACCATCGCGTTGGCGAGATACAGCAGCGTGTGTTGGAATCGGAACGTGCCGCCGGTGGTGATCTTCTTCACGAGGAAGTGGCCCGGATGCGCGATCGGCGGCAGCCGGTCGGGATAGGGTCGCGAGGACGACTGATACGGCGCCGCCGGCGTGGCCTGCTGCAGGCGTTCATGGGGCCGCTCGTCATTGTACTCCCGGCGGAACGCATCGAAGTTCCGCTGCTGCGCGGTACAGGTCGCGCGCACCGGTTTGATCGCCTGCCGCTTCAACGTGCGATGCATCCGCTCGTGGGCGCCGTTGTCCTGTGGACAGCCCGGCCGGCTGCGGTGGTGGAGCATGCCGAGCCGCATCCACCACACGTTGAGGTACGAGAGCCCGTGGATCGCCTGGGTCGCGAAGGGCACGCCGGTGTCGGTGTGGATGGCGACCGGCAAGTCGAACTCGCGGAAGGCGCGCTCGAAGATCGGCTTCGCGGTGACCGTTTGCGTCGAGAGCACGCCCCGGCAGGCGAGGAGAGAGCGCGTAGGCTGGTCGGCGATCGTCAGGGGGGAGCAGTACCGGCTATGACCGGTCCGGCACTGCCCTTTGAAGTCGGCGGTCCAGAGGGCGTTCGGCGCCTCCGTGACCGTGCGGATCACGCCCGGATGCACAGGCGTCCGGCGGGACCGACGCTTGTGGACCAGGCCGCGGCGCGCCAGGAGATCGGCCACGGTGCTCGCGGCTGGCCACGGCGTGGTGCGCGGATGCCGGCGCTGCAGCACGGCGAGCAACTTCCGCGCGCCCCAGAACGGATGCGCGATGCGCTCCGCGACGAGCAGCTCCTCCATCGCCGCAGGGATCTTGTGGGGGCAGTGATGGGGAACATGGCTCCGGTCCGCCAAACCACCGCGGCCCTCCGCCTCATAGCGCGCCAGCCACTTGTACCCGGCCCGGCGGCTCACGCCATACCGCGCACACAGCTCGCTCATCGTGAAGTGATCGCGCTGCGCATCCCGTACGAACTGCAGTCGTTCATCCATAGGTCCACTCTCCCGCCACGGCATCGACGCCCTCGCTGTTTCGAGAATCGTCGTGCAGGTTAGAGTGTTACCTATCCTTCCGGACTATTCTGTTACCCATCAACCCGGGCTGTACCCACGGTCGGCCTAACGAACGCTGAAGCTGACAAGGGAGCTATGGATTGCGCCGGCTTCGCCGGCGCGCTCGTATGATTCCCTTGCAGGTGAGCTCGGGCGTTACGTGGCTCAGGAACTGTGAACGTATTTGCAGGAGCGGAGCGATACATGAACGTGCACACGCAGATCAGCGACTACCTGGCCGCTCAGCCGGAGCGCAAGCGCGGTGAGATGCAGACGTTGCACGGCATGATGTTGAAGCTGATGCCCGACTGCCGGCTGTGGTTCCTGGATGGCAAGGACGAG
>DATNDS010000060.1:0-8946 GCA_035553215.1 Gemmatimonadaceae bacterium | reverse complement strand
ATCGGATCGTATCCCGTGCTCGGCAATCCGCATTACCACCAGTCGCACGACCTGCTCGAAGGGATCAACCACCAGTTGATCGCGGAAGTGGCGAAAACGACCGCGGCCACGTTGATGCTCCTCGCCTCGAGTCCTTCGCGGATCGCGGGACTCGAGGTGGTGACCGCCGGGAGCGGCGCAACCGCGTCGTGGACGCCGGCCCCGGAGAAAGGCATTACCGGCTACGTGGTGACATGGGGCCCGCCTGACAATCCCGCGCAGCACACGCTTCGCGTCGTGCAGCCGAAGGCCGCCCTCGCCGGCGCCGGGCCCGGCACCATCGTCCGCGTGAAGGCGGTCAACGCCAAAGGCATGGAAGGCTGGGACTGGGCGCGAGCCACCACTCGCCCGCTCCCTTGACTACTGTACATATATAATATATACAGTAGTCACATGTCCGGTTCCCCGAGGGTCGTGCTGCCACCGATTTCAGCGGCCGGACCGGGCACGCTGTATCAGCAGATCGTCGACGGCCTGAAGCGCCAGGTCAGCGAGGGGCGGCTGCCGCCGGGAACCGCGCTGCCCTCCTTTCGAGTGCTGGCCGAAGATCTCCTGGTCAGCGTGATCACCGTCAAGCGCGCCTACGAGGAGCTGGAACGCGAAGGCCTCGTCTACCGCAGGCAGGGGCTGGGCACGTTCGTCGCCGACGCGGCGCAGGATCGCAGCCGAGACGTCAAGACGGAGCGCGCGCGCGAGCTCCTGCAGACGGCGGTCCGCGAGGCGAGCGAAGCAGGGTTGTCGGCCCGTGACATCGTCGAGCTGCTGCATTCCGTTCTCGAAGAAAGAGAGCCGAAGCATGTCCGCAAACGCGGTTGAGATCCGTGGATTGGAGAAGCGCTTCCCGTCCTTCCAGCTTGGACCCCTGGATCTGACGGTGCCGAGAGGGGCGATCTACGGCTTCGTCGGCCCCAACGGCGCCGGCAAGACGACCACGATCGAGATTTGTGAGGGGCTTACCGTGGCGGACAGCGGCGACGTGGAGGTCCTCGGCCTCCGCTGGAAGACCGACGCGCAGCGACTGCGCGAGCGACTCGGTATTCAACTGCAGGAAACGCAGCTCGCCGAAAAGCTCACGGTACTGGAGACGGTGCGCCTGTTTCGATCCTTCTATCGCGCGGGGCCGGCGGCGGATGACGTCATCGCGCTCGTGCAGCTCCAGGAGAAGGCGACCGCGCGCGTCGGCGGCCTCTCCGGTGGACAGAAGCAGCGACTGGCTCTGGCGTGTGCGCTGGTGGGCGATCCCGACCTGCTCTTCCTGGACGAGCCCACGACGGGGCTCGATCCGCAGGCACGACGCCAGCTCTGGGCGCTCATTGAACAGTTTCGGGCGACGGGACGCACCACGCTGCTGACGACGCACTACATGGACGAAGCCGAATATCTGTGCGATCGCGTTGCGATCATGGATCACGGCAAGGTCATCGCGCTCGGCACGCCGCGCGAGTTGATCGCTCGTCTGGGAGCCGAGCACGTGGTGGAGTTCTCAGCGGGCGGCCAGCGTGATGGCGTGAACGAAGCGATGCTGCGGGGCATCGAGGGCGTGCGCACCGTGCGTTCCAGCGGCGATGGCTACCGCATGGACGTGACGGAGCTGCACCGCACGGTACCCGCGCTGCTCGCCACGCTCGCGCGGGCCGGCGTCGAGATGAGCGAGCTGCGCACGCGGTCCGCAACACTGGAGGATGTCTTCATGGCTCTCACGGGACGGCACCTGCGCGATGACTGAGACGACGCTCTCCCCGACGCGTTCCGCCAGCGGTCATGCGCCGCAGCGCGAGGTCCGCTCATGGCGCGAGCATTCGCTCGTGCAGCTCACGCTCGTCCGCTATCGCGAGTTCATCCGCGAGCCGGAAGCGGTGTTCTGGGTGTTCGTGTTCCCCATTCTGCTGGCGGCGGGGCTGGGACTGGCGTTCCGCGACCGCCCCGCGCAGCGGGAGCGCGTAGCCGTGCTCGCGGGCGCGCCCGCTGCTGCGCATCTCGCGCAGTCACTTGGCGCGGACTCGTCGCTCAGCGTGCAACTGCTGAGCGACAGTGCGGCCCGGCGCGCGCTCGCCACCGGTGCGATCGCGCTGCTCGTGGTGCCGCAGACGGCGAATGGCGTGACCTATCGCTACGACGACACACGGCCCGAAGCGCGGAACGCCCGGCTCATCACGGACGCGGCGGTGCAACGCGCCGCGGGACGAACGGACCCGGTTGCCGTGGCGGATAACCAGGTGCGCGAACGCGGGTCGCGCTACATCGACTTCGTGATCCCCGGGCTGCTGGGGATGAATCTCATGGGCAGCGGGATCTGGGGACTCGGCTTCGCCATTGTGGACTCGCGCAAGCGCAAACTGCTCAAGCGACTCGTCGCGACACCCATGTCACGCGCGGAATACCTGCTGTCGTTCCTGCTGTCGCGTTTGACGATGCTGCTCTTCGAGGTCGTCACGTTACTTGGGTTTGGCGCGCTCGTGTTCGGCGTGCCGCTCCGTGGTTCGCTCTGGCAACTGGGGCTGCTCTGCGTGGTCGCCGCGTTGTGCTTTGGCGCGCTGGGATTGCTCATTGCCTCGCGGGCGCGGACCACGGAAGGCGTGTCGGGACTCATGAACCTGATCATGCTGCCCATGTGGGTATTTTCCGGCGTCTTCTTCTCGTCGGCGAACTTCCCTGCCAGCATGCAGCCGTTCATTCAGGCTCTGCCGCTCACCGCGGTGAACAATGCGCTGCGCGCCAACATGCTGCAGGGAGCGAGCCTCGTTTCAATGCCGGGCGAACTGGCCATCGTGCTCGGCTGGCTCGTGGTGAGCTTTCTGCTGGCGCTGTGGCTCTTTCGGTGGAAGTGAGCGATGCGGCGGCTGCGCCGGCGCGCGGCCGACCGGCGCAGCCATCGCGTGCGCTGGTCGTTGCCGCCTTTGCCGCGGTCTATCTCATCTGGGGCTCGACGTATCTCGGAATTCGCATTGCGATCGAGACGATCCCGCCCTTCTTCATGGCGAGCGCCCGCTTTCTGATGGCGGGCGCGCTGCTGTACGGGTGGGCCGTGACGCACGGCCCCGAACGTCCGACCCGCGCGCACTGGCGCGCCGCCGCGATCGTCGGCGCGCTGCTGCTCGTGGGTGGCAACGGATCCGTGGTGTGGGCGGAGCAGCGCGTGCCCAGCGGCATCGCTGCGCTGCTGGCGGCCACGGTACCGCTCTGGATGGTGCTGCTCGACTGGTGGCGCCCAGGCGGCACACGCCCGCACTGGATGGTGTTCGTGGGCATCGCCTTCGGGCTGGGCGGGCTCGCGCTGCTCGTCGAGCCGTCGTCCTTCGTATCAGGGCACGCCACCGACCCGCTCGGCGCGGCGGTGCTGCTCATTGGTTCGCTGCTCTGGGCAATGGGTTCCATCTACTCGCGTCATGCGGCACTGCCGTCATCGCCCATTCTCATGACGGGCATCGAGATGCTCGCGGGCGGGGTACTGCTGGCCGGGACGGGGTTGCTCTTCGGCGAGAGCCATCGATTTGTGCTGCACGCCGTGTCGCTGCGCTCCGAGATCGCGCTGCTCTACCTCATCGTCTTTGGCGCCCTGATCGGCTTCACGGCGTACCTCTGGCTGCTGCGCGTCGCCAGCCCCGCGCACGTGTCCACGTACGCGTACGTGAATCCCGTCGTGGCCGTGATTCTCGGCTGGGCGCTGGCCGGTGAACCGCTCTCCGCGCGCACCCTCCTCGCCGCTGGCGTGATCGTGGCGGCGGTAATGGTGGTGGGGTTGAAGCGGTAGCTGGTAGCTGGTAGCTGGTAGCTGGAGGGGAGTGGGGAGTCCAGAAACCAGCTACCAGCTACCGCCTCTCAATCATCCCCCTCCACCGGCACCGGGTACTCCCCGGTCCCCCGCCGCCGGAAGAAGCGCTCGACCAGCCGCGCCTTCCACCCTTCGAGAATCTCGTACACGGTGGGAATCACCAGCAGCGTGAGCAGCGTGGAGGTGAGGACGCCGCCAATGACGGCGCGACCGAGCGGTGCGCGGAAATCGGCGCCCTCGCCGCGGCCGAGCGCCACCGGCAGCATGCCGGCTATGAGCGCGAGCGTCGTCATGATGATCGGGCGCAGCCGGATGCGTCCCGCCTCCACCAGCGCATCGCGCATCGACATGCCGCGTTCGCGCGCCCACTTCGCGAAGTCAATGAGCAGGATGGCGTTCTTGGCGACGATGCCCATGAGGAGAATCACGCCAATGAGACTCATGATGTTGAGCGTGCTTCCCGTGACCCAGAGCGCGAGCATCACACCGATCAGCGACAGCGGCAGCGACACGAGAATGGAGATCGGATCGAGGAACGAACCGAACTGCACGACGAGAATCAGATACATGAGCAGGACGGCGACGCCGAGCGCGATGAAGATGCGCGAGAACACCTCCTGCTGATCGCGCGCCTGCGAGCCCTGCGTGATCTCCACGCCGGCCGGCGCGTGCAGGGTGGCAATGCGCGCATTGATGTCGTTCAGTACTTCGCTGACCGCGCGTCCCTGCACGTTCGCCTCGACGCTCACGACCTTCTCGCGGTTGAGATGATCGATCTGCGCGGGACCGACTCCCTCCCGGACCGTCGCGATCTGTCCCAGCGGGAGCGTGACCGGCGCACCACCATTTGTGCCCGGGACGACGAGCGGCAGCCGCTGCAGGTCAGTGAGATTGCTCCGCGCCTCGGGCGCCAGGCGCACGGTGACATCGCGCGTCTCGCCCGACGGGTCCACCCAGTCCGCCGCCTTGAGGCCGGCGAACGCGGGGCGCAACGACTGCGCGACCTGGCCCACGGTAATCCCGAGCGATCCCGCCAGCGGCCGGTTGAGCTGGACTTCGAGCTCCGGCATCTGACCGCGTGTGGAGAGTCCCACATCCACCGCGCCGGGAACCTTCTCCGCTTCTCTGGCCACCTGCTCGGCGAAGGTCGTCAGCGCGCTCGCGTCCGGACCGCGGAACTGGACCTGGATCTGCTTCATGGCGCCGCCAAAGCCGCTCGTGAACACCGAGACCTTGGCACCGCCAATGCGCAGCAGCTCGCTGCGGAGCATGTTGCCAATCTGATCCTGGCTCAGCGTGCGGTCGGCCTTGGGAATGAGCCTGACGTAGATCAATGCGTGATCCACACCGGGCGCCTTGCCGATGAGCGGCGTGCCCACGGTGGTATAGGTGTAGCGCACTTCCTTGTGCGAGCGCGCGATCCGCGCCGCCTCCTCCGCCTTGAGGCGCGTGTATTCCAGATTCGAGCCCGGTGGCGTCTCCACGATGAAATCCACTTCGCTCCGATCGCTCACGGGTACGAACTCGCTCCCCACCAGGCCCTTCGCCGGCAGCGCCAGCGCCGCCGCGAAGGTGAGCAGGGCAATCCCCAGCACGGCCATGCGGTGATCGAGCGCCCAGCCGATCACTTTGGTGTACTGCTCCGTCACGCGCGCAAACCAGCGATTGAATCGCTCGAGCACGCGCGAGATGACGTTGCGGCGCTCGTGCGCTTCCGTCTGCGGATCGGCCCAGTAGGCCGAGAGCATCGGGTCGAGCGAGAACGACACGAAGAGCGAAACAAGCACGGCACAGGCGATCGTGAGCGCGAACGGCTTGAACCACTGTCCGGCGACGCCGTACATGAACGCCACCGGTACGAACACCGCCACGATCGAGAATGTGGTGGCGGCGACGGCGAAGCCGATCTCGTCGGTCCCTTCGTGCGATGCCTCGACGTGGTTCTTTCCCATCTCGATGTGGCGCACGATGTTCTCGCGCACCACGATGGCATCGTCAATGAGAATGCCGATCGCCAGGGAGAGGCCGAGCAGTGACATGGTGTTGAGCGTGAAGCCGAACACCCAGACGGCGATGAAGGACGCGAGCACACTGACGGGCAGCGCGAGTCCCGTGATCACGGTGGAGCGCCAGGAATTGAGGAACATGAAGACGACGAGCACCGTGAGCAGCGCGCCCTCGATGAGTGCCTCCTCGACGTTCGTCACGGCGTGCGACACGCGCTCGCCCGCATTCTGCACCACCTCCAGCTTCACGCCGGCGGGCAGCGTCTTCTCGATTTCGGCAACGCGCTCGAGGATGTCCGCGCTCACGCGCGTGGTGCTGTAGCCCTTGGACTTCTTGATGTCGATGCCGACGGCATCCTTGCCGTTGAAGATCGCGCTGGTGCGCGGCTCCTCGGTGCCGTCGAAGACGTCGGCCACCTGGCCGAGTCGGATCACCTGTCCGTTGCGCTGAGCCAGGACGAGATTCGCGAAGTCCTGCGCGTCGTCCAGTCGTCCCTTGAGGCGAATGGCCTGCTCTTCCAGCGGGCCGTTGAGCCGCCCCACTGGCGCCGCCAGGTTCTGCTGACCCACCGCCTGCACCACCTCCGCCACGCTCACACCGTTCGCCTGCAGATCGGCCGGCCGCACCTGCACCGTCATCTCGCGCTTGATGCCGCCCACCACGCTCACATCGCCCACTCCGGGCACGGATCGCAGGTCGCGGACGATGCCGGGATCGGCAATGCGCGTCAGCGTGGCGGGTGACACGGTGGTAGACGTCAGCGTGAGCGACAGCACCGGCAGCTCGCCCGGATCGAGCCGACTCAGCACCGGCTCCTTCATCTCCTCCGGCAGATCCTCGCGCTTGGTGGAAATCGCATCGCGAATGTCCTGCGACGCCTGCTGGATGTCCTTCTCGAAATCGAAGGTCACGATGAATTGCGCCAGACCATCCGTGGATGTCGACGTGGTCTTTCCCCAATCGATGCCGCTGATGGTGGAGAACGAATCCTCGATCGGGTCCACCATCTCGCGCTCGACCACGTCCGGCGACGCGCCAGGATACGCGATCGTGACGGCGACCACCGGCTGCTGGACGTCGGGGAATTCGTCCGTCTGCAGCCGGAGGAGCGCCGCAATGCCAAATGCCACGAGCGCCACCATGACGGTGATCGTGACGACGGGGCGCTTGATGGCGAAGTCGCTGATGAACACGGATTAGAGACGGTGGCTGGTGGCTGGTGGCTGGTTCAGGGCGGGAGTGCGAGCATTCGCGTCACTCGACCGTCGAGCGGGCCACACGCACCGGGGTGCCGGGGGTGATGGCCTGAGCGGCGCCCAGAAGGACGGTGTCGCCGGCCGCGAGACCCGCGAGAATTTCGATGTTGCCGGACGCCGCATCGCGGAGACCGAGGCGGACCACGGCGCTCTCGGTCTTGCCGAGGTGCAGGCGCAGGACCATCGGACTCACGCCACGTTGATCCACGGCCGACATGGGCACCTGCAGAGTTTGGCGCGTGTCGCTCGCGATGCTCCCCTGCGCGAACAGCCCGGCCACGAGCGCGCTCCGGTCGTTCGGGATGGATACCGAGACGCGCACCTGGCGAGTTGCCGGATCGGCGGCCGGATTGACGCGGTCCACATGGCCGTCGAAGACGCGATCGGGATAGCCGTTCACCGAAAAGCGCACGGGCGCGCCCACGCGCACAGACGCGATCTGCTCGGCGGGCACCGATGCGTCGAGCCGCATGCTCGCCGGGTCCACCACCGTGACGAGGGCAGCGCCCGGCTGCACGACGTCACCGGCATTCACCGGCCGCTCGCTGACCACGCCGGTGAACGGCGCGCGAATCTGCGTCTTGTCCACCTGTTCGCGCGCCGCGGTGAGACGGGCCTGTGCATCCGCGCTCTGTGCCTGCGCGGACGCGAGCGCTCGCTGGGCGGCTTCGAGGTCGCGTTGCGCGATCGCGCCGGCCTTCTCGAGCGTGGTGGCACGCTCGAGGTCACGGCGCGCGTTGTCCAGCGCGAGCTGCGCGGACCGGCTGGCCGACTGCGCGGAGAGGAGATTCTCGCGCAACGATGTGTCGTCGATTCGCGCGAGCAACTGGCCGCGCTTCACCGGCTGGCCGCGCTCCACCGGCGTCTCCACCACGGGGCCGGACACTTCGGCGCGCAACGTCGCGGCGTGCCTGGCCTCGAGCGTGCCCGAGATCGCGGGCCCCACTCGCATTGTGGTCACGGATGCCACGGCGATGTTCTCACGACCAACGTCCACCGTGACCGGGGTACGCGGATCGGCGCTGGCAGACTGCTTCGTGCATGCCGCAGTCGCCCCTGCCATGGCGACGGCAAGCATCAGGATCGCGCCGCGCCACCGGGGCGTGCGCGCTCGCGTGCGCGCTCGTGTGCGCGCTGATGTCCGACTCATGGTGTGACTCCTGTCTGACTGGCGTTCACGACGCCACCGGTCTGTGTCTGCGTCTGGGGCTGTGGCGCTGGCGTGGCCGGCGCCGGCTGCACAGCGGACTGCGAGGCGGCAGCCGCTGGCGTCTGGGTGGAACTCGCCAGCGGCAGGTCGCGGAGCAGTGCCACGCGCACGCGCGCCACCTGCAGATCGCGCGAAGCCTGGGCCCGATTCGCCTGCGCCTGCTGCAGGAGGATGCGAGAATCGCTCAACTCGGTCTGCGTGGAGATGCCCTCGTGATAGCGAACCTCGGCAATGGAGTACGCCTTCACCGCCTGTTCAACGGTCCCCGTGCTGGCCGCAAACTGCGCACGCGCGGAGTTCAGTCGGGCATAGGCGTCTCGCGATTCAATACCGGCCATGTCGCGTGTCTGTTTCAGTCGCGCTTCCGCTTCGCGCGCGTTGCCCTCGGCAACCAGTTCATCGCCGCGAATGGAACCACCGGTGAACAGGGGAACCTGAATGGCGCCGGTAATGGTCCAGTTGGTGCGGAACTGCGCCCAGTCCGGCACGCCATTCGGTGGAAAGGCCACGCGTCCGTACGCGGAGGAGAGCGTGAGCGTCGGGATGCGCTGCGCGCGGGCGACGGTCACGGCGTTCTGCTGCGCGATGAGATTCTGTGCCGCCTGCCGGACGGGCGCGCGATCTGCGGTCACCGTGTCCGGCGCGGACGTGAAGAGCGACGC
>DATNDS010000059.1:0-5974 GCA_035553215.1 Gemmatimonadaceae bacterium | reverse complement strand
GGGCTCACACGCCGGGGCAGCGGAGACGAAGGCCGCGCAGGTGGAGTGGTGCCAGGCAACGCCTGCAGCATCAGCGCCAGCGCAAGCGACGAAATCATCATCGTAAGGGTGAGTCGGCATGCGGCATGACGCGGCGCCCGGTGGAATCCACCACGACATCATACAGCCTGCCGCGCACGTGCAGCGCGCGCAGCACCAGTCGCCGGATGTGCGATGGCAGCACTGGTGGAAATTGCGCGTCCAGTCCCGACGTGTCGAGCCGGAGTCCCGTATAGCCGAAGATCACCTGCTGCAGAAAACCGCCCGCGCCCGTGAGAAAATTCACCGCGTTGTTGGTGGGCGTCTCCGACAACATGAGAAACGGACCGCGCATGTGCGGCTGATAGCTGTACGGCAGCAGGGAGTCGATGAGCGCGCGGTCGCCCAGCTCCGCCGCATCCACGGACAGCAGCGTGATGCCCATCATGGCGCCGGAGGCCTCTTCGCTGAGTCGCTGCACCGCCTGATCCAGCGCGCTGCGCTTTGCGCGATCGCTCATGGGTACACCAAGCGGATAGCTGAGCAGCGGCGTGATGACGCCGAGCGTGGAGTCCGGCGCGCCCTCGTACGTGCGAAAGAACTGGCTCGCCGTGTCGAACGGCAGATGCAGCTTGTCCGCCACCATCGCCCAGCGCGGATCGGCACGAATGCCGAGCCGCCTGCTCGCGGCGTCCGCGATCTGCAAATTGCGCCGCGCAACCGCATTCGTGTACGCGTCGTCCGTCACACCCACCAGTCCTTCGGCGACGGACACGACGTCCCTGATATCGTAGCGATCGCGCGCGGAATCGTACCTAGCGCGGCTCACCCAGAAGTTGGCCGTGGCACGAATCACCGGAAATCCCTCGCGCACGAGCCACGCTGAATCGCCGGTGGCCAGGTAGTACTGCCACTGCGCGAGCGCGACATCGCCGGTCACGTGGATTTCCGAATGGGCGTTCTGCGAGGCGAAGCGCGGCGTGGTCTCGTGGCCGAGCTCATCCGATTCCCAGGGATACATCGCGCCCCGAAAGCCGTGGGCGCGCGCGTTGCCTTCAGCGGAGCGGAGTGCGTGCGCGCGGAAGGCGACGAGCGAGCGCGCCACAGCGGGGTGCGTGAGCACGAGCGCGGGAAACATCCAGGTGTCGGAATCCCAGAACACGTGGCCGTAATACCCGGCGCTCGAGAGTCCCATGGGAGGAATGGCGAGCGCGGTACCGGAGTCGGCGCTGCAGAGCAGATAGAACAGCATGGATCGCACGACGCGCTGGAGTGCCGGATTGCCGTCGATCTCGATGTCGGTGTTCCAGAGCCGATGCCATGCGGCGGCACTGCGCGCCGCGAGCGAATCGAAGCTCAGTGTGCGCGCGGCCGCCGCATCCTGCGCCGCGCGCGCAGCGGATCGCGCCGATGTCGTGGAGGACACGATGCTCACGACGTTCGTGAAGCTATAGGAGACGCCGGGCGACGCGTCGAACGACAGCTCCACCATGGCCGTATCGCCCCGCGCGACCGCAAGCGCGACGGCGCGCGACAGATCGCGCGGCCAGCCAACCGTGGCGGCTTCGGCGAGCGTGGTGGAGCGGCCCTCCGGCGTGGCGGTCATGGTGAGGCGCGCACCGCTGGCCGTGTGCACGGCCGATCGCGAGCGGACCCGCATGTGTCCCGGGTACCAGAGATCGGACGGACCCCAGCCCGGCTCGGCGCGCGTGAGCCTGGCGAGTGCCAGCCGCTGCGGTGGCGGCCAGCCGGCGAGCGCGATGCGAACACGCAAGCGTCCAGCCGTGCGCGGAACCAGCACGAGGCGAGTGGCCGCACGATACGGATCGGCGCGCGACACGAAGGTCTCCACGCGCAGCGACGTACGTCTGGACCCATCGATCCAGTCGTAGCTGGTGCGCGCGATGCCGGAGTGCATGTCGATCACCTGGTGATACGCATCGAGCGTGATGTCCGACAGCGGCGTGGCCGCGAGCCAGTGATCGCCGTCGAACACATCGATGGCATTCCACGCCGGCGCGGCGACAATGCGCGGCACGTCCGCATCGGCGTGCTCATACAGCCCGGCCATGATCGAGCGCGATGCGCCGATGCCCAGCGCCGGCACGACCACGCTCATGTGTCCGTTGCCAATGAACGGCGATGGATCGCGCGACGGGTCGGCGGTCGCGAGCAGGAACGTCGAATCCTGCGTCGAGCCGGGCGACGCACGCTCTGCCGGCTGCTGTGCGCTCACCGGCGCGCCGAACCAGTGCGGCGCGGCGCATGCTGCGCCCATCAGGATCACAGCCGTGCAACGTCTGACGGAGCAGGGGAGGCGAGAGGGCGGCGGGTCGTGACTGGCCCGCCGCCCATGCAGGATGCACACTGCCGTTCAGCGCGGCGTCTGCGGTTCTCCCTGCGATCCAAAGTCGTAGCGCATGGATACCTGGAAGCGGCGTGGCAGAATCGGGCGTGCCAGGAAGATGCCGGTTCCACCCGTGGTTTGCAGTCGCGGATTCCCCTCTTCCAGTCCCTCGTCCATGAACGCGTTGAGGAGATTGAGATTGACCGTGAGGCCCTGGCTCGGCATGAGGAACGACAGGCCATAGTTGAAATAGCTGTACGATGGCAGCGCCGTCCCCACGGTCACGTCCACAAATCGTGAACCCACCCAGTGCCAGTCGGCAGTCGCGCGGACTCGCTCCGCGAAGGTGTAGGATCCCGACAGATTGCCAATCGAGGCAGGCACGCCATTGAGGCGGCTGCCGATGTCGGCGCCCGCTCCCGAGCCGAGTTCCGCGCGGAGGAACGTGCCACTGCCCCGGAGCTGCAAACCGGGAATGGGATCCGCCAGCAGCTCGAGCTCCACGCCGTACGACTTGTTCTCGGGCGAGGTCACAATGATCCACGTCGACGCGCCGGTGACGGAATCAATGACGAGCCCCTGGCTGATGATGTTCTTGAGGAGCGTGTAGAAGCCGTCCACGGTGAACCCAATCGGACCCGCCACTCCCTTCACGCCGCCTTCGACCGACTTCACTTCGCGCGAGGCGAAGAGATCGATCTGCTGCTGTGCCTGCGCCTGGAGGAACTCATCCAGCGCGGGCATCTTGTAGCCGCGCGACGCCGATGCATAGAGCGAAAGATTGTCCTTGAGCGCGTAGTTCAAGCCGAGGGAGCCGGCCCAGTCGGTCATCCCCTTGCTGAAATGCCGGAAGCTGCCGTTGCCCCAGGTCTCGTTGTCGTACGGCGTGTTCGGGTTGCCGTCGAGGTCCACCGTGGACGTATTCTCCGAGCTCTGCACGTAGCTGTCGTGCTCGATGCGCGCCCCGAGATCGGCGCGGAGGCGGTCGGTGAGCTGCACATTGGCGCCCAGCACGCCGGAGAATACCGAGGTCTGTCCCGATCAATTGGTGTAGCCCGACATGTAGTTGAGGAAGCCGTTCTTCGTGATCGCGGTGGGCGTGCCGCCCGGCGTGGTGACTACGGCATCGAGAAACTTCGGATTATTCGCGACGTCCGTGAGCACCTGCGTGAAGTACCAGTGATTGTCCTGCGTGTAGTTCGCGAAGTACGCGCCCGCGGAAATCGTACTTTTCCCGACCTCCTTGCGGATCTGCAACTGATCCTGGAACGCCGACAGTGGCTTGGCGACGTGAATGTCCTGTCCCGGTGCGACCAGACCGTTCGGCGTATTGAAGGGGAGCGGGTTTCCCTCGGTGTCGAAGTGATTCGTGTACTTGAGCTGAATGGTGCTGCCCGCGGGAAGACCCAGTGCCGCCTGTGATTTGGGTCCGGTGATATAGTCAGCGACGGACATCGCATTCGACGGCACGAGCGCATTCCACTCCTGATTGTCGTGCATCACCTGCGCGCTGTTGCGCAGATGCCAGTCATTCGGCAGATCGAACGCCGCATCGGCGGTGAACCACGACGCATCGGTGCGCAGGCCATCGCCCAGCGGCAGCGTGAGCGAGCCGTTCGGCGTGGGCACGCTGAGATCGAGCGCCTCATTGGTATTCATGGAGCCGTAGGCACTGAATCCCGGCACGAACTGCGGATGCTGTGCATTTTCGAAGGGTAGATCGAGAATGAACTGATTGCGGTCGTTGATCACCTTGGCCGAGAAGCGCACATACCCGTTGTCGAGCTGGCGGGTGATGTTGGCCTTGACCTGCCCGCCGCGAATGCCGGGGAAGCCCGGATCGCGCACGCCATGGTCGTAGCGGTAGAAGCCGCCGACATTGAAGCGCCAGTCGTCGCCGATCGGGCCGTTCATGTCGAGATCGTAGCGCGCCAGCCCTTCCGTGGCGCCGGTCGCCACCATGGTGCCCTGGAACTGATCACCACCCGTTTTGTTGATGAAGTTGACGATGGCACCCGGCGTGTTCGAGCCGAAGAGCGATGAGCTGCCGCCGCGCACCACTTCCATGCGCTCGATGTTCTCGTCGGCGCGGAAGAGGTTGTCCGCGTTCATGAAGAACGTGTGCATGGTGGGAAAGACCGGGAGTCCGTCCTCCATGAACATCACGTACTCCACGCCCAGGATGCCACGCATGGTGATGTTTTCATTCACTTCGCCGCCCGAGCTTTCCACGCGGGTGAAGCCTGGCACGTAGCGCAGCATCTCGGTGGTGCTACGCGGTGCCGACTGCTGGATCACGCGCGGCGTGAGCGTCGTTACCGACACGCTGGCCTTGAGATTTTCGGTGGGCGTTGACGTTCCGGTCACGACCACGCTCTGCAACTGCAGGGGATCGTGATTGAGCGTGAAGTCCTGTGTCGTGC
The DNA here is from genome assembly GCA_035553215.1 of Gemmatimonadaceae bacterium. GTDB lineage: Bacteria > Gemmatimonadota > Gemmatimonadetes > Gemmatimonadales > Gemmatimonadaceae > JADGGM01. The sequence goes on along the minus strand of DATNDS010000059.1, from coordinate 1,186 downwards.
GCTGGCCCGCCGTGACGGTGACGCTGGCGGAGTCGGGACGGAACCCGATGAGGCGTATCCGAACGATCTGGGCGCCGGCGGGCACCTGCCCCATGACGTAGGACCCGTCACCGCGGGTGAGCGTGCCAATGGTGGTCCTGTCAATGAACACCTGGGCGCTCGTCACGGGCGCGCCGTGCTCATCCACCACTCGGCCGGCGATGGTTCCGGTCTGGCCGGCGCCCTGCGCACGTGCATCCGGCAGCGCGATGCAGAGCGCGGCCAGCATGACGACCATCAGGGTCCCCGGATGGATCCACGTATTCGGTACAGCCACACGTGAGACTGAGTGCATGGTGAGATCCTCCGTTCAGGGAGTTGCGATCAATCCCGCGGACCGTGCGAGCGTGCCTGCAGTAGCGCGCGCGGCGCGCGGCGAACCGCGTGATGCTTGTGGTGGAGCGTCTGGATATTGACGTATGTCTGCGCGATGGCGTGCGCAGGGAGAAGCGGGCGGGGGGCGCGCGGCGGGATTGGGCGTGCGCCTCGATCCGAAGAGCGCGTGCGCGGTCGCGCCGTGTTGAGATGGACCCGGGAGTGGAAGCACCAATCGCCGTACGCGAAGCAACTGGCGACCGTGCTGCATACTCAATGCCGCCATCATGTGGCCGCGTCAGCAGGAATCCGTCGCTGCAGATGGCACCTCGATGCTCGTTGCTGCTCGGCCCGCCTCGAATCCTGTGCATTTCACGTGGCAGGGCCGCCATGGGATGCCCGTCCGCCGTCCGACCGCACCGGTGATGTCGATCCAGCGATTCCTCGTTCGACGCCAGGGTAGAGCCGGAGTTCACGCCACCGCATGGTGAACGGAGAGTCCGGCGCTCAACCCCGGATCAGCGAGGAAACGACCATGCTACAGACATCGGTATTCGACAGCGCCGCGCCGCGCGGCCTCCATGCACCGGCACGCCTGCTCACCCCCCGGACGCATGCAACGTCATCGGCACGGAGCGACGCCGGCCGCAGCAGGACCGCCGTGCGCCTGTGGATCATCCAGGGTGTTCCTGCCGCGCTCGGGCTCGCGATCATCATGATCGGCGCGACGACCATCACCATGCTGACCGCGACGGTGGCGCAGGCGCTGGTTCCGTTCGTGGTGGGAGTGCTCGCGGTGCATGTCGCGTACAGCCGCCGGCGTCTGCTGGCG
>DATNDS010000058.1:0-4157 GCA_035553215.1 Gemmatimonadaceae bacterium | reverse complement strand
GAGCGAACCGAGACGCGAACATCCTGGACGAGGGATTCCATGTTACTCACTCCGGAGTGCGATCAGGGGGTCCACGCGAGTCGCCCGCCGCGCAGGCACGACACTCGCCGCGATCGCGACGCCGCCGAGCAGGGCTGCCACTGCGGCGAACGTGAGCGGATCGGTGGGTCTCACACCGAAGAGGAGATTTGCGAGGAGCCGCGTGAGCAGGAGCGCGCCCAGCAGGCCGAGCGCCAGGCCCGCGCCGGTGAGCAGCACGGCGCGCACGACGATGAGACGCAGCACATCGCGCGCGCGGGCGCCAATGGCCATGCGAATACCGATCTCGTGGGTGCGCTGCGCGACGAGAAAGGACATGAGGCCGTACACGCCCACGGCCGCCAGCAGAACAGCCAGTCCGGCGAAGATCGCCAGCAGCGTCATCACGAACCGCTGTGGTGAGAGCGACGCCGCGAGCACTTCGTTCATGGTGCGCACGCGGCCAACGGGCACCAGTGGATCGGTTTCCTGAATGGTGCGAGTGAGCGCGACGCCAAGTGCGGCGGGATCACCGGCGGTGCGCACGATGACGTGCGTGGGATACCAGCCGCTGAACAGATGCGTGAGACCCGCGGGCGTCTGCGCGGACGGAATGAACACGGTGGGCGGGGCAGGGAGTCCGATGTACGATCGGACGTCGCCCACGACGCCCACGATGCGCCGCGGGCTCGCGCCGTTGCCGATCGTCACCATGTGGCCCACTGCCTGGTGACCCGCAGCCTCGCGGCCCGTCGCATTGGGCTCCGTCAGGAAGCGGCGCGCCAGGGCCTCGTTTACGATGGCCACCGGCTCAGCGCTGTCCGCATCACCGGCGGCGAACGCGCGTCCCTGCCGCAGCGGCACACCGAGCGTCTGGATCAGTCCCGGCGTGATGGTGCGATAGTCCATCGACTCGTCCACGCGGCGCCCGTCCACTGCCGCGCCCATTCGGCCGCCCCGCTCCAGCGGGAGTCCTGCCTCGATCACGGCGCTCGAGCGAACGCCCGGCAGGGCATCGATGCGCTCGGTGAGCCGGCGATAGAAACTCGCAATGCCCGCGGTGGAATCATAGCGCGAGCCCGTGAGCCAGATTTCCGCGCTCAGCACGCGCTGCGTGTCGAATCCGGGATCGGTGTGCACCAGATTCGCGAACGTCCGGAGCAGCAGCCCCGCACCCACCAGCAGCACGATGGCGAGCGCGATCTCACCGCTGATGAGCGCGTTGCGCACGCGACCCGCTCGGAGCGATCCGCTGGCGCGACCCGATCCCTCCTTGAGCAGCGCGTGCACGTCCGTGCGCGCGGCACGCCACGCTGGCATCAGCCCGAAGGCGATCCCGGTAACCAGCGACAGCGCCAGCGTGAAAAACAGCGCCCGGTGATCGAGCTGAATGTCCGCTGCGCGCGGCAGCTCATCCGGCGCGAGCGAGAGCAGCGCGTGCACGCCCCACTCCGCGAACACCAGTCCCAGCACGCCGCCCGCGAGCGCCAGCACCACACTCTCGGTGAGCAACTGGCGCATCACGCGGCCACGCGATGCGCCGAGCGCCGTGCGGAGCGCGAGTTCGCGGCTGCGCGCCGCGGCGCGCCCCAGCAGCAGACTGGCCACGTTGGCGCACGCGATGAGCAGCACGAACGCGATGGCGCCGAACAGAATGAGCACGGGCGTGCGCACCCCGCTCGTGACCAGCGTCTGGTAGGGCGCGAGCGCGAGGCTCACGCCCGGCTGCAACCGCGCCTTGAATTCCCGTTGGTACGCCGCGGCGGCGACCTGCATGCCGGCCTGTGCGCCACTCAGCGTGAGACCACGCTTCAACCGGCCAATGACCTGGAGGTTCTCGCCGCCGCCGACGCTCTGTCCAACCTGCGCGATGGTCGACCACACATCCACGGATGGCAGCGACTGGAATCCGGCCGGCATGATGCCCACCACGCTGTATGGCTCGCCGTCGAGCGAAATGGCGCGGCCCACAATGCCGGCATCGCCATTGAAGCGCCGCTGGAAGAATGCGTGGCTCAGCATTACGGCGCGCGCGCCACCAGGCTGATCTTCGTCCGCCGTGAACGCGCGGCCGAACGCGGGCGCCACGCCGAGCACGCGGAAGTAGTCGCGCGACACGCGGAGCGCGCTGGCGCGAACGGCTTCGCTGCCCGTGAACACGTTGAATCCCACCGGGGTCGTCGCGGCCAGCGACTGGAACACGGCGCCGTGATCGCGCAGGAACTGGAATTCATCGTAAGTGACGGACAGTTCCCCCGTCTGACCCTGATAGCGCTGCGCCATCTCCACCAGGCGGCTGGACTCCGGGTAGGGCAGTGGGCGGAGCAGCACGCCATACAGCACGCTGAACATCGCCGTGGTGGCGCCGATGCCGAGGGCTAGCGTGAGGACGGCGACGAGCGTGAAGCTCCGGCTGCGCTGCGCGAGCAGCGAACGAATGGAAAATCGCAGGTCGTGTGAAAGGCCGGTCACTGCGTGCTCCTGATGACGGGTGCATGCGGATGGTGATGGTGCGCGCCAGGGAGCGTGCCATGCCTGGGCGTGATGTGCTCTTGCCTTCTCGCCAGCGCCGAGGCGAAACTATGGTCATGGCTGCGACGCAATATCATTCCGCGAGCATGGTCCGTGACCTCATCAGCGAAACCCGGCACTGGCCTCGCTACGAGACGGTGCACGGAGAGCTGCTTGTGTCGCCGGCACCGCGGCTGTGGCACCAGGAGATCGTCGGCCGCTTGTATGAAGCGCTGCGGGCCTATGCCCGCCGCGAGCCGGAGGTCCACGTCTTCATGTCGCCGGCGGACATTTCGTGGGGATTGCCGGATGTTCTCGTTCAGCCCGACGTCTTCGTCGTGCCATTCAATGAGGCGCGCCGGATGGACTGGTCGGCGATCGGCCATCTGATGCTGGCAGCGGAAGTGTTCAGTCCGGGCAGCCTGCGCGCGGACCGGTTCACTAAACGCCGGCTCTATCAGGAGCTGCGCGTGCCACTGTACTGGGGAATCGACGCCGATGCGCGCGCGGTGGAGATCTGGACGCCGGATGCGGTGTCCCCCCAACTCGAGCACGCGGCGCTCGCGTGGCATCCCGTGGGCGCCGCATCTCCCTTCACGTTCCAGCTTGCGGAGCTGTTCCGGGAGATCTGACTGGCGCGCGCACGAGACGCGTGTTCTCATCGCACTCACTCGCTGCGCAGCGCGACCATGGGATCAACCCGCGTCGCCCGCCGCGCGGGCAACCAGCTCGCCAGTGTGGTGGCAGCGGCGAGCAGCAACACCACGCCCGCCAGGGTGACCGGATCCACCGGCTTCACGCCGAAGAGCAGATCCGTCACCAGCTTCGCCGCCGCGAGCGCGCCCGCAATGCCAATCACCAGTCCGGCGAGCGTGAGCAGCACGCTCTGCCGCACGACAAGGGAGACGACGTCGCGCGGACGCGCACCGAGCGCTAGACGAATGCCCATTTCGTGCGTGCGCTGGGCCACGGCGAAGGCAATGACGCCATAGAGTCCGATGCCCGCGAGAACGAGCGCCAGCACGCCAAACACCGCGAAGAGCGATGCGCCCAGGCGGCGCGGCTGCAACTCCGGACGGAGGATGTCCGCCATGGTGCGCAGTTCGACGTAGGGCAGATTCGGCTCCATCTCGTCGAGTGCGTTGCGGATCGCGCTCATCATGCGCGATGGGTTGCCGGAGGTGCGGATGAGGAAGGCCTGATAGCGCGCAAGGCTGCCGGGGTACTGCGCGAGCGGGATAAAGTATTCAGGGAACCGCTGCGTCTCGAGGCTCACGAGATTCGCGTTCGCCGCGATGCCGACCACCGTATAGCACTGCGGCGCCTTGCGGTTCCCCAGCTCGATGCACTTCCCCAGCGCATTCCCGCCGGGCCACTCGCGCCTGGCGAACGACTCGTCGACGATTGCCACCTTCATGGCGCCGCCGCGATCGGCGTCGCTGAAGTCCCGGCCCGCACGGATCGGAATGCCCATGGTGGAGAAGAAGTGCGAGCCGACCATCCACGTGATCGGATGGCTGGTCGAGGAACTCGACGCCTCGCTCTGTCCATGAGTGTCGGATGATGGCGCCGCCTGGTCGGGAATCGAGTAGCCCATCGACATCATGCTGCCGCTGAGCGGTATGCCC
>DATNDS010000057.1:0-26837 GCA_035553215.1 Gemmatimonadaceae bacterium | reverse complement strand
CGATGCGCTCACCGCGGCGCACTCGGCCGGCATCCTGCACCGCGACATCAAGCCCGAGAACATTCTGCTCGAGTCCGGGCACGCGGTGCTCACCGATTTCGGCATCGCGCGCGCCGTCGAGCAGTCGCGCGCGGGGCAGCTTACCGGGACCGGCCTCGCAATGGGAACGCCGGCCTACATGGCGCCCGAGCAGCTCGCGGCCGAGCCCGACCTGGACGGACGCGCGGACGTGTACTCGCTCGCGCTCGTGGGCTACGAGATGCTCACCGGAAAGAATCCGTTCGCGGTCGCCTCGGGACGCGCATCGCTCACGGCACAGCTCACGCAGGAACCGCCGCCGCTGGAGTCGCTCCGCCCCGACACGCCGGCCGCGGTGAGCGCGGCCATCACGCGCGCGCTCGCCAAAGACCCGCGCCAGCGCTTCGCCACCGCGCAGGAATTCCGCGACGCGCTCGACGCCGCGGTGCACACGCCATCCGCTGGCGGCGTCGCACCCAGCGCCGTGCCGGCAGCACCCCGCGCGATGCTCACGCGCCGCACACTCGGCGTCGCGGCGCTCGTCGTGTTCGTCGCGCTCGTGGCCGGCTGGTTCGCGATGCACCGGTCGCGCAAGACGCCCGCGCTCGACGCGAACGTGATTGCCGTCGCGCCATTCGATGTGCTCGACCCCGCGCTCATGCTCTGGCACGAGGGTATGGTGGACGTGCTCTCGCGCAACCTCGACGGCGCGGGTCCGCTGCGCACCATCACGCCCACCGTGATCGTACGCCAGTGGACCGGCCGCGCGGACCGCGTCGCCGCGCAGCAGCTCGGGGAGCGCACCGGCGCACGCTACGCAGTGTTCGGCAGCCTGCTGCGCACGGGCACCGACTCGGTGCGCGCCGCGGCGTCGCTGCTCGACGTCGGCAGCGGCCAGGTCATCGCCGACGTGCAGCGCGCCGACCGGAGCGATCGCATGGACCGCCTGTCCGACACGCTCACCGTCGCGCTCATCCGCGAACTGGGACGCGTGAAGGAGCTGGGTCCGCTCCAGCTCTCGTCCGTCGGCACGCAGTCACTGCCTGCGCTCAAGGCATTTCTGCAGGGCGAACAGTCCCTCCGGCACTCCGCGTTCGATTCCGCGGCGGCGAGCTTCGATCGCGCCCTCGCCTTCGACAGCACGTTCGCGCTCGCGTACCGCGGACGCGCGCAGGCACTCGGCTGGGAGTCCGGCGGCAACCCGCGCGTCGAGGCGTCGCAGATGCTGGCGGCGCGCTACAACCACGGGCTGGCGCCGCGCGACAGCATTCTTATCGCCGCCGACTCGCTCTGGATTGCCATGCGCGCCGGCGGGGCTGGTGAAATCAACGTCGACAACCGGCTCTTCAGCATGATGCGCGATGGAACGACGCGCTATCCGGACGATCCGGAGATGTGGTACGAGCTGGGCGATGCGCTCTTTCACTTCTCGGGTGGCTCGTCGCATCCGGCCACCGCCGCCGAGATCCTCGGCTACTTCGACCACGCCATCGCGGCGGATTCGTCGTACACGCCGGCATACATTCACGCCGTCCAACTGGGATACTATCTGGGCGGATCGGCCATGGGACGCCGCTACGCTGCCGCGTATCTCGCGCAGCAGCCCACGGATGAAAGCGCGGATGGCATCCGGCTGGCCTACGAGCTCTCCGGTCCGAATGCGTCGAGCCCCGCCGTGCAGAAGATGCTCGACACGGCGTCCGCGGACGCGCTCTACTGGGGCGCGACCACGCTCAGCGGCTGGGCCGACTCCGCGGAAACGGCCGTGCGCCTGGCGCGGCTCATGCCCGGGCGTCACGCGACGCAGACGCCGTACGGCGATTCGACGATGCAACGCAGCCTGCTTGCGCGCAGTCTTGCACAGCGCGGCCATCTGCGCGAGTCGTTCCGCGTGCGGCGGAACGGCCCCGACGTGCCGTGGATGGGAATGGCCGGCGGTCTCCCCGCGGACACGGTGCAGGCGGTGGTGCGCCAGTGGCTGATTCCGGCGACGGCGCAGGACCCTGGGCAGGGATGCGTGGCGTGCGCGCTTCCCTGGTTCGCCTCACGGCGCGACACGGCATCCTTGCGCGCTACCCTGCTTGTGCTGGATCGCGTGACGTCAGGGCCGCACCCCAGCCTGCCACGCAACATCGCGACGTATGGACGTGCATGGGTGCTCTCGCTGATGCAGCTCGCGCGCGGCGACACCGCGGGCTCGCTGCGGGCGCAGGCCGCGCTGCCGGATTCGCTGTGCAGCGGGTGCCGGGCCCAGGTCAATCCGTTGCTCGAGCAATTGCTCGCGCGAACGGGACAGTATCGCGCCGCTGAACCGCTCGTGAATCAGTGGCACGTCGACCCCGGAATCGAGTTCGTGCTGCAGGAGCTCGAGCGCGCCCGCATCGCCGAGCAGCTCGGCAACCGCGACCAGGCCGCCACGAGCTACGCGCGCGTCGCCGCCGCCTGGGCCAACGCCGATTCGGCGCTGCAGCCGCTCGTGACCGAAGCTCGAACCGCGCTCACACGGCTCGGTGGCGACCGCAGCAAAGCAGTGAAGTTCTGAGGGGCAGCCTATGGGGCAGCCTATGGGCTGCCCCTTGGTTGCATCGACGCCACACAGGGGCAGCCCTATGGGCTGCCCCTGCCCCTACGCCGTCTCCATGTCCAGCGTCAGCTCCAGCGGCCCCGCCTGCTGCACGATGCCCGCGATGGACACGTGATCCACTCCCTCGTACGCATAGCCGCGGACATGGTCGAGCGCGATGTCTCCCGCCACATTCACCTTCGCGCGCCCCGCGATGATCTCCGTGCACTCACGCACCTGCGCGGCGCTCATCCCGTCGAGCAGCACCACGTCGGCGCCCGCGGCGAGCGCGGCGCGCACCTGCCCCGGGGAACGGCACTGCACCTCGATGCGCGCATCGGGTTCGGCGTGCGCGCGCACGCGCTGCACCGCGTAGGCGAGGTCGCCCATCATCGCGGCCACGTGGTGCTCGCGAATGTGGCACACCGCCTCGTCGGGCCGCGCACCGCCCGCGCGCATCGCGTACGACTCGAGGAGCCGCGCGCCCGGCGTCACGCGCCAGGTGCCGTCCACCATTGTATGCGTGCCGCGCAGCGATTCCACGTAGCGCGCGGTGGACGTCGCGATTCCCGAGAGGCGCTGCAGATAGTTCAGCGCCACGCGCTCGGCGGAGAGAATCGCGCGCGCCAGTCCCGAGATGCGCATGATCTCCGTGTTCGCGCTCACGCGCTCGCCGTCGTCCACATCGACGCGAATCGTGATGTTGGGGTCGAGCAGACGGAACGCCGCCACCGCGAAAGGAATCCCGGCGACGATGCCGGCATGCCGCGCGACGATCATCCCGTGCGCGCGCCGCGTGGAGAGCACGCACGCGATGGTCGGGACGTCCTCGAAGGCGCCGTCCTCCTGGAGCGCCGCGCGCACGCAGGCGTCCAACTGGCGCCCCGAGAGCGGGAAGCCCACACGATCATTGTCGGGAACGGCGCCGCCCATGAACGGCGTGATCGAGCGCGAATGGCGCTGCGGTGCAACTGGTTTGTCCGGCGCATTGCGAGCCGGACCAGGCTGATGGCCCTCCCTCTGGGAGCGCCGCGGGCCCGAGCCGAACTCATCGGGCAGCCGGAATTCAGGTGTGCTCATGCCACAGAATCCTCCTTCCTGCCCGAGCGACGGGTGGAACTAGTGAAGTTGCGGTGGGAGTAGGAGAAGCGCAACTGGCCGTTCCACCACCCCGCCACCCACCAGCCCAGCCAGCCCCCGGGAATCGCCAATCGTCCACCGCCCCACCACCACCCCCTTGGGAATCGGCAATCTTCCACGCCCTTCCACCCCGCCCTTGGGAATCGGCAATCGGGAATGGGGAATCGGGGAGGAAGACCTCCCCACACCGCACCCCACCGCCTTTTTTTCACCGCCGCCTCCCCCCGCTCCCTCATTCCCCATTTCCACGATTCCCCATTCCCGATTGCCAGGGAAAGGGCGGTGGGGCGTGGAGGATTCCCAAGGGCGGGGTGCCGGGAGGTGGATCAGTCCCACGGGCGGAGTAGTGGGGCTGGGTGGCTTGGGCCCGGCCCAGCCGCCGAGTACATTACCATGCTATGCCCTTCGCCATCCTCGATCCGTTCAGCGGCATCTCCGGCGACATGACGCTTGGGGCCCTGCTGGACGTCGGACTTGATGCCGCGTGGCTGCGGGCCCTCCCCGCGCGGCTGGGGCTGGACGGCGTGACGGTCAGGATCGAGCGCGTGCAGCGATCCGGCATTGCCTGCACCAAGGTCGATTTCGACATTCCGCCGCAGCCGCACGGGCGGCACATCCGGGAGATCAGGGAAATCGTCGCGCGCGCCGGCGTACCGGACTCGGTCCGGGTGCGCGCCGACGCGGCGTTCACGGCGATCGCGGTAGCGGAGGGTGAAATTCACGACATGCCCCCCGAGCGTGTGCATCTGCACGAAGTCGGTGCCGTGGATGCCATTCTCGATATCGTTGGCGCGGTCTGGGGATTCGAACAGCTCGGCCTCGAGCGCGTCTATTGCGGATCGATTGCGCTGGGAGATGGGACGGTGGCGGCGGCGCATGGCGAGCTTCCCGTACCGGCGCCCGCGACGCTCAAGCTGCTCGAAGGACTGCCGGTGCAGAGCGGTCCGGACGGCGCGGGTGAGCTGGTCACCCCAACGGGAGCGGCGCTGGTGCGGGTGCTCTCATCGGGCGCACCGCCGACGCGCTATGTGCCGGTGCGGAGCGGCTTCGGTGCCGGGACCCGCAATCCGCACGGCCGCCCGAATGCGCTGCGACTCGTACTCGCGGACGATGCCGCCACAGCGGGAGCGAGCGATGCGCGCGTACGCGTGGAGTCGCTGGTGCAACTGAGCACCGATCTGGATGACATGGATGGCGAATCGCTGGGTGCCGCCGCGGACGCGCTGCGGGCTGAAGGCGCGCTGGACGTCGTGCTCGTGCCCACGATCATGAAAAAAGGCAGACCGGGCGCGCGACTCGATGTGCTGTGTGCCGCAGGCGATGCGGCACGCCTCGAGGATGTGGTATTCCTGCGCACGAGCGCGATCGGGCTGCGTCGCACTCTGGTGGAGCGACACGCGCTCGCGCGCGAGGAGCGCACGGCACACGTTCTGCAACATCCGGTTCGCGTGAAGGTGGTGACGCTGGCATCAGGCGTGCGACGCGCGAAGCCGGAGTTCGACGACGTGGCTCGTATCGCCGCCGCGACTGGTCGGTCGCTGCGCGAGGTGAGCGGGCTGGCCCGCGATGCGGCGGAACGCATTGCCGCGGACCGTGTATCTTGACCCGCGGGCCGCACAGGCCCGTTTTTCGTATTCACTCAGGAGAGGATAGATGAGCGTCTGGCGAAACGCGGCGGCAGCCGCACTTGCCCTCAGCGTTGTTGCTGCCGGCTCGGCCGCGGCGCAGGGAAAGAATCAGGATAAGAAGAAAGCGGCGGAGGATGCATGCAAGATCGACTTCAGCTCCTCCGACCCGGTGCGGACCGGATACAATACCATTACGGTGCTGCAGCTCGGCGCCTCCAAGCCCGACGACGCGAAGAAAAAGCTCATGAATGTCGTCGGCGATCTGACGAAGAAGCCGCCCTCGGAGAAGGATGCATTGGGCACCGACTTCGTACTCGGCGCCTCATATGTGCTGTTGTATGAAGACATGGGTGAGCCGGCCACGGTGAAGCGCAGCGACGTCGGCGCCAGCACGAGCCCGGATGCCAGCATCGATCTGCTCGCGGCGGCGGACAGCGATTTCACCGCGGTGGAGAAGGCGATGCCCGACTGCGCGGACCGCACGGCGTACTACCGCCAGCGGCCATGGGTCAAGTTGATCAACGAGGTCGGCCCGCTCATCAACGCTGACAAGGTGGATTCCGCGAAGGCGTTGCTCGCGCGCGCCGAGACGATTTATCGCGGCTCGCCATTCGGATATTACTTCCAGGGTCACATCGCACAGAAGCAGCAGAATTGGGATGCCGCAACGGCCGCCTATTCGAAGGCCGTGGAGCTGGCCACGCCGGAGCTGACGCAGAAGGATTCGAACGTCGCGAACGTCAAGGAATTCAGTGAATTCAGCGCGGCGTTCTCCCAGTTGCAGGCGGCGAGCAAGCTGCAGGGTCAGGCGCAGCAGGCGGGCATGAAGAAAGCCGTGGACCTCTATCGCGCCTATCTCAAGGATTACCCGAACGGTCCGAACGCCCACCCTGCGCAGGCGGGGTTGACGGCCGCGCTCAAGGCCTCCGGTGATACCGCGTCGCTCGCGTCGATGTGGTCGGATATGGTGGCCAATCCCACCAAGTACAACGATGCCCAACTCTTCGACGCCGGCACGCAGGCGTTCAGCGCCAATCAGATTCCAATGGCGGTCAAGCTCATGGAAGCGGGCAACGCGCAGAACCCGTATCTGCGCGGCGGTCTCTTCAACCTTGCCAATGCGTACTGGAAAGCCTCGGCCTTCGACAAGATGCTTCCCGTCTCGAAGCGTCTTGTGGAGGTCGACCCGAACAGTCCGGACGACTATCAGCTCGTCGCGATCGCCTACCAGGGTCTCGAAAAAAAGGCGTCCGATCCCAAGGTCGTGAAGGCGTACGGTGATTCGGTCTCGAAGTATGTGACTACCTCCGAGAAAATGCCGGTGACGGTGAACTTCACTGCCTTCAGTCATGACACCACACGCTACACACTCGAAGGAACGGTGGAGAATGTCACCGCGGCCCCGAAAACGGTGACGCTTCCGATCCAGTTCGTCGACGACAAGGGGAACGTCGTGGCGACCAAGTCCACAGAGGCGCTGGCGCTCGGGCCGAAGGGTTCGGCAAGCGCGTCGAAGAAGTTCTCCATCTCCGTGGACGGCGCGGCGATCAAGGCGTTCAAGTACCAGCCGATCAAGTAGTACCGAGCTCCCGGCAGGATGTCACATGGCCCATCGGTGCTGCCGATGGGCCATGTGACCTCCTGCCACGGAAGTCGTGATGCTGCCTTGCGTTCCCCAGTCTCATCTCCTAGGTTCCTTGAGGTTCACGCGCCCCCGGCGGGGCGCGTGTCCGTTTCGCTCACCTCACGCCGGCCCTCGCTGTCCCTGGCAGCGAGCGGCTCGCTCACCTCTGGAGTCATGGTCCGCGTCAGCCGCGTGCTTCCCGGCGGCATCGCCGAGCAACTCGGAATCGTCCCGTTCACCGAGATCAGCTCGGTGAACGGGCGCGAGCTCGCCGATTTTCTGGATTGGGAATTTCTCTCGGCGGACGATGCGCTCTTGATCGAGGCCCGGCTGCCCGACGGTGAGGCCGTGATCTACGAGGTCGAGCGCAGCAGCGAGGATGCCTTCGGTATCGAGCTCGAGCCGCCGCGCGTGCGACGCTGCGCCAACCGCTGCGAGTTCTGCTTCATCGAAGGGCTGCCCGCCGGATTGCGGCGCAATCTGTACGTCCGCGATGATGACTACCGGCTGTCGTTCGCGTACGGCAACTTCGCGACCTTCTCGAACGTGAAGGAACGCGACATCGCGCGCATCCTGGAATACCGGCTCTCCCCGCTCTACGTCTCCGTGCACGCCACGCCCTGGGAGGCGCGGCGGATTCTCCTCAACAATCCGCGCGTGCCCAACATCATGGAGCAGCTCACGCGACTCGCGGACGGCGGCATCCAGTTCCACGGTCAGATGGTGATCGTGCCGGGACTCAATGACGGCGCGGTGCTCGAGCAGTCGCTGGCGGATCTCTGGAGCCTGGGCGACGCGGTCATCTCCGTCGCGGTGGTGCCCGTCGGCCTCACGCAGTTCTCGCATCTGTACACGGGGCAGTCCATGGATCCGGAGCATGCGGGCAGACTGCTCGCGGATGTGGAGCGCTGGGAAGCACGCGCGCTGCGGGAGCGCGGTGATCGGTGGGTCTACGGCTCCGATGAGTTGTATCTGCTGGCCAAACGCGAGCTGCCTGGCGCGGATCACTATGGCGACTTTCCGCAGATCGAGAATGGCGTAGGGTCGGTGGCGCATCTGCGCCGCCGTGTCGCCGAGGGGCTCGCCGTGCTGCCGCGCCTCGATGGCCGCCGGATCGGCGTCGTGACGGGCGTCTCGATGGGGCAGGGCATCATGCAGGAGCTGCTCGTGATGCTCACGCACGCGACGGGCGCTCGCTTCGAGATGATCGTTGCGGGCAACTCGCTCTTCGGACCAACGACCACGACAGCTGGCCTGCTCGTGGGCGACGACATCCGGCGCGCGCTGGCCGAGCGCCACGATCTCGACCTCGCGCTCATTCCCGCCGAGACGATCAACGAGGATGGCATCTTCCTCGATGACGCGGTCTTCGAAACGCTTCGGGATCAGTTGCCGATGCCGGTGTTCCCGTCGTATGACTTCATCGACGTCCTCCAGGCGGAATCCGCTCTGTCGGTGGGTATACTGCCGTGAGCGTTCCCGTCGTGGCAATTGTCGGCCGGCCGAACGTCGGAAAATCGGCGCTCTTCAACCGCCTGGTGGGAGGCGATGCCGCGATCGTGAGCGAGGAGGCGGGCACGACGCGTGATCGGCACTTTGCGCGCGCCGAGTGGAACGGCCGCGCGTTCTGGCTCGTGGATACGGGTGGTCTGACCGACGATCCCAGCCTGCCCATGGACGTCGAGATCCGCCGCCAGGTCCTGCAGGCGGTGGACGAGGCGGATCTGCTCCTCCTCGTGACCGACGCGCGCGCCGGCGTCCACCCGAGCGACGCCAATGTCGTGACGCTGCTGCGCGGGTCGCGCAAACCCTGGCTGCTGGTGGCGAACAAGGTGGACGATCCGCGTTCCACGGACTTCTACGAGTTCTATGCGCTCGGCGCCGGCGATCCGATCCCGGTATCGGCGCAGAACGGCAAGAATTCGGGCGACCTGCTCGATGCGATCGTGGAACGATTTCCGGAGGGACCCGCCGACATTCCCGATGCGCTTCACGTGGCGGTGATCGGCCGACCCAACGTCGGAAAATCATCGATCGTGAACCGGCTGCTCGGCGAGGAGCGGCTCGTCGTCTCGGAGCACGCCGGCACGACGCGCGATGCGATCGACACGCCAATGCAGTACCACGGTCGCACGCTCGTGTTCATCGACACCGCCGGGTTGCGGCGCCAGGCACGCGTCGATGAAGGCATCGAGTTCTATTCGTCGCTGCGCACGCGCCGCGCCATTGAGCGCGCCGACATCAGCGTGCTTGTCATCGACGCCGTGCTCGGTCTCGAGAATCAGGATCTCAAGGTTGCCGCACTCGCGTGGGAGCGCGGCAGCGGGCTGATCGTCGTCGTGAACAAGTGGGACCTGGTGGAAAAGGAAACCAACAGTGCGGCGCGCTTCGAGAAGGATGCGGAAGAGAAGGCTCCGTTCCTGCGCTTTGTGCCGTTCCTGTTCACCTCCGCACGCACCGGCCAGCGCATCACCAAGCTGCTGGATGCGCTCATGGCCGTGGACTCCGAGCGCCGCAAGCGTGTCTCCACCGCGCAGGTGAATGCACGGCTGGAGGAGCTGCTCGCGCGGCGCCAGCCTCCCCAGGCGGCGGGCCGCGAGGTCAAACTGCTCTACGCCACACAGGTGGAGGTGGCGCCGCCCGCGATTGCCGTGTTCGGAAACCATCCCGAGCTGGTCGAGGAACATTACGTGCGCTACCTGCACAACGGCTTCCGCGAGTCGTGGGGATTCACCGGGAATCCGCTCCGGATTCTGCTCCGGCGCAAGGCCGCCTGAATGAGTCCGTGGCTCGGACTGCTCATCGCCTATCTGTGCGGTGGTATTCCCGCGGCGTACCTGGCCGGACGCTGGCTGCGCGGCATCGACCTGCGCGAGCATGGCTCCGGCAATCTCGGCGCAACCAATGTCGTTCGTGTGCTCGGCTGGAAGGCGGGGTTGGCCGTGCTGCTGTTCGATACGGCCAAGGGCGCCGTGCCCGTATGGCTGCTGCCGCGCTGGACGGCGAGTCCGGCGGCCGCGCACTGGGCACTGCTGTTTGGTGTCGCCGCGATCCTCGGCCATGTACGGTCGCCGTATCTCGGGTGGAAATCCGGCGGCAAGGGGGTCGCAACGGCAGGTGGCGTCTTCCTCGCGCTGGCCACGCGAGCCACGCTGATCTCGCTCATCGCGTTTACCGCGACGGTATATCTCTCGGGATACGTATCGCTCGCGTCGCTGGTAGCCGCGGTCGTCCTTCCGCTCTCGATCGCGCTCTTGATGGGCCTGCGGGCGCCGGTGCTCGCGCTCAGCGTGCTCGTTGCGCTCTTCGTGTTCTGGACCCATCGCGCCAATATCGGGCGACTCCTTCGCGGCGAGGAGCATCGCTTCCGGCGCGGCTCGCCGCCCGACTGATGCACTGCGCCGTCATTGGTGCCGGCGCGTGGGGCACGGCGCTCGCTGATCTCCTGGCGCGCAATGGGCACGAGGTCGCCCTCTGGGCATTTGAGCCCGATGTGGTGGAGACGGTCAACGCGCGACACGCCAATCCGCGATTTCTGCCCGGAGCGGTGCTGTCGCCACAACTCTGCGCACATGGCCGGATCGAGAGGGCGCTCGACGGCGCCGCGCTCGTGCTGCTCGCCGCGCCGTCGCACGTGCTCCGGGATCTCGTGCGGCAAAGCCGCGGCGCGATCGCCAGCGGTGCGACACTGGTCGTGGCCAGCAAGGGCATCGAGCGCGGCACGCTGGCACTCATGACGCAGATCGTGGAGCAGGAGGCGCCGCGCCGTCCCGTCGTGGCGCTCTCGGGCCCGAGCTTCGCCGCCGAGGTGGTGGCCCGGCAGCCGACCGCGATCGTGGCGGCCGCCCGCGATGCCGACGCGGCGCGACTCACGCAGCAGCAGCTCAGCAACGAACACATGCGCGTGTACACGCATGAGGACGTGACTGGGGTGGAGGTGGGTGGTGCCCTCAAGAACGTCATCGCGGTGGCCACCGGGATCGCGGAAGGACTGGGACTGGGTTACAATCCCCGCGCCGCGCTGATCACACGCGGCCTGGCCGAAATCACGCGGCTGGGGGTCGCGCTGGGCGCCCAGCCCGCGACTTTCGCCGGCCTGGCCGGCCTCGGCGACCTCGTGCTCACCTGCACGGGTGCGCTCAGTCGCAATCGGGCACTGGGGGCCGAGCTGGCGCGGGGCAGATCACTACAGGACGTGCAGTCCACCCGTGAGACGGTGGCGGAAGGAGTCTTCACCACCCAGAGCGCGCACGCACTCGCGGCGCGGGAGGGGATCGAGATGCCAATTGTGGCCGCGGTACACCGTGTCCTGTTCGAACGGGAGCCCGTTCGGACCGCGATCGAAGCGCTCATGGCGCGCGAGCTGCGCGCGGAGCGGGATCCATGAGCGCGCGAGAGGCCGTTCAGGAGTTCTTCTCCATTGGCGAGGTGTGCGAGCTCACGGGCCTCAAGCCCCACGTGCTCCGCTACTGGGAGAGCCAGTTCCGCTTTCTGAGTCCGGCCAAGAACCGCTCCGGCAACCGCGTCTATCAGCGGCGCGAGGTGGAGCTGATTCAGCTCGTGAAGCACCTGCTCTACACCGAGAAGTACACCATCGAAGGCGCACGGCAGAAGGTCGATGAACAGCGCAAGGGTGGCGGACTCAAGCCGCTGGCGCGCGGTGCGCTCGATCTGCAGACCATCCGATCGCTGGAACGGGAACTCCGCGAGGTGCTCGCGCTGCTCGGCGACACGGGCGACGAGGCGTGATCGCGCCGCTGGCCTGTGTCGTCCCCGCGTACAAGGCCGCGTACACGCTCGCGGACGTTCTGCACACGCTCCGCGTCGCACTGCCGCACGCGATCATGATCGTCGTCGATGATGGATCCCTAGATGCCACGCACGCCATCGCGCGCGCAGCGGGCGCGCGCGTCATCTCCTTCGAGCGCAACCGCGGCAAGGGTGCTGCGTTGCGCGCGGGATTCGCGGAAGCGCTCGCGTGCGGCGTGTCGGCCGTACTCACGGTGGACGCGGACGGTCAGCACGACGGCCGTCACGCGCCAGCCGTGCTGCACGCGCTCACGTATGCCGATGTCGCAATTGGCGCCCGCGCGCGAACCCGCGGCACGATGCCGCTCGGGCGCCGGCTCACCAACGCGCTCGCCAGCTCCGCCGTGGGCACGATTGTCGGGGCGCCGATCGTGGATGCGCAGTCCGGATTCCGCGCCATTCGACGACAGGTCCTCGAGCACGTCCATGCGCACGGCGCACGCTACGAGTTCGAAACCGACTTCCTCATCCAGGCTGGTCGTGCGGGGTACCGCATTGTGAGTGTGCCCATCCCGACGATCTATGGGACGCCGAGCCATTTTCGCATCGTGCGGGATTCCATGCGCGTCGTGCGGACGATCTGGCGCGGCCGGCACCGGGCGGTACACTGATGCGGCTGCTGGTCTCGAACGATGACGGCATCCTCGCGCACGGCCTCGACTGCCTCGTGCAGGCGGCCGCGCGCATCGCGGAGGTGACTGTCGTGGCGCCGGATCGCGAGCAGAGCGCCACCAGCCATTCGCTCACCCTGCATCATCCCGTGCGTCCCGTGCAGCGCGGCACGCGCCGGTATCAGGTGGATGGAACCCCCACCGATTGTGTGATGCTCGCCGTGGAGGCACTCATGCCCGAACGCCCCCAGTTCGTGCTGAGCGGCATCAATCATGGCCAGAACATGGGCGAGGACGTGCTGTACTCTGGTACGGTGGCGGCCGCCATGGAAGGCGTGTCGCTGGGCATTCCCTCCATCGCGATTTCGTTCGCGGGTGGTGAACTGCGCGCCGATCCGGAACTCCTCACGAAGCAGGTTGACGTCGTCGAGCGGCTGCTGCGCCATCTCACGCAACTCGAGCACATGCCGCGCAGCACGCTGCTCAACATCAACCTGCCGCCGCGACCGGGCAGCGATATCAAGGGGGTCCGGCTCACGCGGCTGGGCCGCCGCGTCTATTCGGATTCGCTCATGCGCATGCACGACCCGCGCGGGCGCGAGATCTTCTGGATCGGCGGCGGCTCCGCCTCCTGGAGCGGTCCCGAGGATTCCGACTTTCGTGCCGTGGCCGACGGCTACATCTCGGTCACTCCGCTCACGCTGGATCTCACCCACACACAAATGCTCGCGGAGGCGACCTCCTGGTGGTCGGATCTGCCCTGACACAGTTCCTCGGCGCGCGGCGTCGGCTGGTGGAGGACCTCCAGCAGAGCGGCATCCGCGACCTCGCCGTGCTGCAGGCCTTTGATCTCACACCGCGCCACCTCTTCGTCCCCACCGGCATGCGGCATCGCGCGTACGAGGACAGCGCCCTGCCCATCGGCAACGGCCAGACCATCTCACAGCCCTCGACGCACGCGCGCTACCTGGAGCTGCTGCGCCTGCACGGGCATGAGAAGGTGCTCGAGATCGGCACCGGTTCCGGCTACCAGACCGCGTTGCTCGCGCACCTGTCGGCGCAGGTCTTTTCCGTGGAACGCGTGGCCCCGCTGCTCGAACGGGCGCGTGACGTACTGCGCGAGGCCGGCATTCGCAACGTGTCGCTGCTCGCCGGGGACGGTACGTTGGGGTGGCGCGACTACAGTCCCTTTGACGCCATTCTCGTGACGGCCGGAGCGCCGGCGCCTCCCACACCCCTCGTGGAGCAGCTTGCCGAAGGAGGCCGGATGCTGATCCCGCTCGGGTCGCGGGAGGAACAGGAGCTGACGCTGCTCACGCGACATGGCACGGAGCTGGAGCGGCGTGACATGGGACCGGCGCGATTCGTCCCGCTGGTGGGCCTGCACGGGTGGCCCGCGTAGCACACCAGTCGCACCCCAGTAGCGGGCGCCGCTCCGGACTTTCATATTGCCGATCGCCGTTCTGGAGAGACCGATGTCCCAGTTGTCCACAACGCCACCATCATCCGGCACACGGAGTGTCCGGCTGCCGCCCTTCGTGCCCTTTCTGCCCGGCACTGGGGCCGCTGCGCCACCTGCCACGCCAGGGAGTCGCCGCTCGTGGCGCATCCTCTTCACGCCACCGGTCGCCGTGCGCGCCGCGCGCGCAGCGTCTGCGACGGTGGTTGTGCATGCGGCGGTCGAGGCGGTCCCGTCAGAGGGCGTGAGCCAGGCGTCGGTTGAACCGGAGTCCGCAACGCTCGACTCGGTCTCGGCGACGCCGCCTGACAATGATTTCTCCGCTGCGCAAGCACCTGTCCGGTCGCCGTGGACGCCGCCAGTGCTCGAAGCCATCGACGCGTTGCGACCCGAATCGGCACCGGCGCTGGTGACCCACTCAGACGCTCAGGCAGCTCCGCCGTCGGACATGCGTGCTGAGGCCTTGCCCGAGGTCGAGCCTGAGGCCCTGCACGAAGTCGAGCCTGAGGCACTGCACGAGGTCGAGGCTGAGGCCCTGCACGAGGTCGAGGCTGAGGTGGTGCCTGAGGTAGAACATGAAGTGCAGGCGGAGATGCAACCCGAGATGCAGGTTGAAGTGCAACGCGAGGTGCAGCCCGAAGGTCAAGCCGAGGTGCTGCCCGAGATGGTGGCTGCCGGGCCACCTGCGCTAGCGTTGACGCAGCTCGATGAACCTGAGCCGGATTCTCAGCCCGAGGCGAATGCCGCGGTCGCGGCGGCCGCACCCGCGGATGAGTTGAGCGATGCACTCGCGTGGCCGGATGTGTCAGTCTCGGCGAGTGCGGAGCCGGAACATCAGCCCCCGGGTGCACCAGATCAGGCGCTCGCTGGCATTGCGGAGGAATTGCACGAGAGCGCCGCGCCCTGGGCGCAGGCGGTTGAGGCCGGGCACGAAAACGACCCGTGGTCGCGCACGGCACTCGCGGAGATGTTTCCTGACCTGCGAGCCACCGTCGCCTCATCGCTCGAGCGTATCGCGCAGCGCATTCGCGAGGGAGATGTCAGCATATCTCGCGACGCCAGTACAAGCACGGACGCTGGTGCGCTGGCCGCCGTTCTGGCCGCGCTGATGCGGGAGACCGCGCGCCATTGATATGTCCGTCGTCCGCGTCGAAGTGAGCGGGGCGGTGCAGGGCGTGGGATTCCGCTGGTTCACCCGCGAGACGGCACGCCGGCTCGATCTGGCCGGATGGGTGCGCAATCGGGCGGATGGCGCGGTCGAAATCGCGGTGGAAGGCGAGGACGCGGTCGTGCAGCGGTTCCTCGGCGCAGTTGAACGCGGGCCAGCGGGCGCGCGCGTCGAAACGCTGCGGCGCATGAATGCGGACGGGCTCGAGCCGCTGACGCGGCCATTCCGCGTGCTCCGCTGATCGGATTTCGCATGAACGACGGCGTTGACTCGACTCTCAACCGGATGCTGCGCGGCGCCATCCGCGACATTCCGGACTTTCCCAAACCGGGAATCATCTTCAAGGACATTACGCCGGTCCTGCTCGACGCCACACTCTTTCGGCGTACCACGCAAGCCATGGCTGCGCCATTCGCGGCCGAGGCGATCACGCACGTGGTCGGGATCGAGAGCCGCGGATTCATCCTCGGCGCGCCCGTGGCGCAGCATCTGAGTGCGGCCTTCGTTCCGGTGCGCAAGCCGGGCAAGCTTCCCGCGCGGGTGGAACGCGTAGAGTATGCGCTCGAGTACGGGCTCGATGCGCTGGAAGTCCACTGCGACGCCATTGGGGCAGGGGACCGTGTGCTCATCGTGGACGATGTGCTCGCCACCGGTGGCACCGCGCGCGCCGCATGCAACGTGGTGGAGCGTTTGGGTGGACTCGTGCTCGGCTGCTCGTTTCTCATGACCCTGTCGTTCCTGCCAGGCGTCGAGGCGCTCTCGGCGCGCCGCGTGACGAGCCTGGTCGAGTACTGAGGCGCGGCAATCGGGTCGCCTCGCCGTCCTGCTCCAGACTGACGCCAGTTATGTCATACTGGTATGCTCCTGTGCAGCACACCAGCCACCGCGATCCGATTCACCCGAACACTCCATGGTGCATGCTGGCGCCCTTCATGCACATCGCGCACTGCATGGACATGCCATCACACGACAAGCTCATCGAGCTCCGGGAGCGCGCCAACACCATCCGCCGCGACATCATCGAGATGCTCGTGGAGGCGGGGTCAGGGCACTCGGCGGGCCCGCTCGACATGGCCGACGTGTTCACCGCGATGTACTTCCACATCCTGCGTCACGATCCGCAGCGCCCGATGTGGGACGAGCGTGACCGCCTCATCCTCTCCAACGGTCACATCTGCCCGGCGCGCTACGCCGCCATGGCGGAAGCCGGGTACTTCTCAAAAGCGGAGCTGGCGCGACTGCGCCGCTTCGGGAGCCCATTGCAGGGCCATCCCGATCGCACGCGACTGCCGGCACTCGAAACCACGTCGGGCCCGCTCGGCGCCGGCCTCGCGCAGGCCGCCGGCATGGCATATGTCGCGAAGATGGACAATCGGAACTGGCGCGTGTACTGCATCGTGTCGGATGCGGAAGAGCAGTGCGGCCTGCACTGGGAGGCCGTGCAGTTCGCCGCCAAGTTCGGGCTCGATCACCTCACGTGCATCGTGGACCGCAACGGCATCCAGATCGACGGGAGTACCGAGGATGTCATGCCGCTCGAGCCACTGCGGCCGAAGTATGACGCCTTCAACTGGCAGACGTTCGAGTGTGACGGCAATGACATGGCCGCGATCATCGAGACAGTGGGCCGCGCACAGACGGTGCAGCACAGGCCCTCCGTCATCATTGCCCATACACTGGCCGGCAAGGGCGTGGAATTCATGGAGGGCGATTACCACTGGCACGGCAAGCCGCCCACGGCGCAGCAGGCCGTGGAGGCGCTGCGCGAGTTGCGCACGCTGGGCGGCAGAATCGAGGCCGGCACATGAGCGGCGCGCCGCCTGCCGCGCTCGAGCAACCCGAGGCGATGCATCTCGCGGACTACCGTGACGCGAAGGCGTTGCAGCAGGTCGCCACGCGAGACGGGTTCGGCGAGGGATTGGTGGAAGCTGGTCGTCGCGATGCGCGGGTGGTCGCCGTGTGCGCGGATCTCGCTGAATCCACACGAATGCAGGCATTCCGCGACGCATTTCCGGATCGCTTCATCGAAATCGGCGTGCAGGAGCAGTTGCTCGCGGCGATGAGTGCGGGGCTGGCGCTTGCGGGAAAGATTCCGTTCATCGCCTCGTACGCCATGTTCTGCCCCGGACGCGCATGGGAGCAGGTCCGCACGAACATCTGCCTCAACCAGGCGAACGTGAAGATTGCCGGTGCCCACGCCGGCGTGTCGGTGGGACCCGACGGCGCGACGCATCAGGCCATCGAAGACATCGCCATTCTGCGCCCCATTCCCGACATCACGATCGTCGTGCCCTGTGACGCGCGCCAGACGAAATTGGCGACTCAGGCCGTTGCCCGCACGACGTCGCCGGCGTACGTCCGCTTCGGGCGCGAGAAGTCACCCGTGGTGACATCGGACGACACTCCGTTCGAGCTGGGACGCGCGCAGTTGTTTCGGGACGGGCATGATGTCGCGATCATCGCCTGTGGCATTTTGGTGTTCAATGCGCTCGTCGCGGCCGACGCACTGGCCCGATCAGACGGCTTGGACTGTCTGGTGCTCAACAATCACACCGTGAAGCCGATGGATGCCGCGGCCGTGGAAGGCGTCGCGCGCCGGTGCGGTGTGGTCGTGACGGTCGAGGAGCACCAAGTGCATGGCGGCATGGGGTCGCGCGTGGCCGAGATTCTCGCCGAGCGCTATCCCGTCCCCATCGAGTTCGTGGGAGTCCAGAACCAATTCGGCCAGTCGGGCACACCGGCGGAACTGCTCGACGCGTATGGCCTGGCACCCCCGTCCATTTGCGATGCCGCGCGGCGCGCCATCGCGCGCAAGCCCTGACGCCAGGTCGTCCGGCCCTCACGTTCATCGGTCGCGCGCCCGTCATCCCTTGACGGACGCGGCCCGTCAATGGATGATTGCGTGACGGTATTCCGAAACAGAAACGTTTCGGTGCACGTAGATTGTATCCATCCGTGCGGCCGACGCGCCGCGGATTCGTCTTTCCTTTCTCATCACTACCCAGAACACGGAGGTCAATCCCATGCGATTGTCCGGTACGTCGTGGGTGACCGTGGGCGCGACTCTGCTCCTGTCGCTCCTGGCTGGTGTGCCTTCGGCCGTGGCGCAGCAGACTGGCACGGTTCGCGGCACGATCACGGATTCCACCCTGCACGAGCCCGTGGCTGGTGCGCAGGTGCGCGTCGTCGGCGGCACGATGGGCGCGCTGTCCACGAGCACAGGCACCTACGTCATACATAATGTCAGTCCGGGATCCCTGCAGATCCGTGTCCAGCGCGTGGGCTACGCGATGGCCGAGCGCACGGTGACGGTCGCGGCGGGCGACACCGCGGTGGCGGACTTCGCGTTGAAGCAGGTGGCGACCGTGCTGGCTCCCGTCGTAGCCATTGGCTACGGCACGGAGAACCGCACGAATATCACGGGAGCGGTGAGCAGCGTCAGCGCGAGCGACATCACGAACCAGCCGGTCGCCGGCATCGATGCGGCGCTGCAGGGAAAGGCGCCGGGCGTTCAGGTCATGCAGAATTCGGGCGACCCCGGAAACGGCATCAGTGTGCGCGTGCGCGGCGCCGCATCGATCTCGGCGTCGAACCAGCCGCTCTACGTCGTGGATGGCGTCCCCGTGCAGACCTCCGACTTCGCCCAGCTTTCGCCAAGCGGGCAGGGACTCACAGGAGTGACGGGACTCGATCCGAACGACATCGAATCCATCACCGTGCTGAAGGATGCCTCTTCCGCGGCGATCTATGGCTCACGCGCATCGAATGGCGTCGTACTCATCACGACCAAGCGCGGCGTCTCGGGTCCGGCCCGCTTCTCCATCGATGCGTACCTCGGCTGGCAGAACGCCGAACGCAAGCTCGATCTCATGAATGCGCAGCAGTACGTCCAGTACATGAATGAAGGCGCCGTGAACGATGGCGAGGACCTGCCGTTCCCGACGGACCAGCAATACGCGAACACCAACTGGCAGGATGCGATCTTCCGGACGGCGCCGGTCGGCAACGCGCACCTGAGCGTCAGTGGCGGCAGTGACCGGCTCCGCTACTACCTGGATGGCTCGTACTACGGCCAGCAGGGCATCGTGCTCGGCTCGAAGTACGCGCGCGCCAACGGTCGCGTGAACGTGGACTATGATGCGAGTGCACGGCTCACGCTCAAGTCGTCCTTCGCGATAGCGCACGAGAACACCGACCGTGTGGAAGGCGACAACAGCGATAACGGCATCGTGACCAACGCCATCGGTCTCCCGGCGATCTACCCGGTCATGATCGGCTCTCGCTTCTCGAATCCGGACGACGGTCTGGACTACACGAACCCGGTCGCCATTGGCCAGTACGACGAGCTGCCCACGACCACCGACCGCTTCATCGGCAACATTGACGCGGACTACAACCTCTCGTCGCATCTCTCGCTCACGGGCCGGCTGGGTGCGGATGTGCTGCACATGCGGGAGGATCAGTGGCAGTCACCGCTCGTGGTGGGCACCTACGCGTTTGGCGCCGGTGGCGTGGCGAAGAGCGCGGCAGACAACGGGAATCGCTACCTCATGGAGAGCTTCCTCACGTACCAGGGCGGCTCGGACACGGCGAGCGCCTGGAACATCGTGGGCGGCGCCAGCGTCGAGTACAACAAGGACGAGTCCAACTTCATCCGCGGTGAGGGGTTCAGCAGCGCCGATCTGCACTACATCGACAATGCCACCAACATCGTCTCGTACGGCGGCACCGGTCCCGTGCAGCACAACCTGGTGTCATACTTCGCGCGCGCGAACTACTCGTGGAAGGACCGCTATCTGCTCTCCGCCAGCATGCGCGCGGATGGCTCCTCCCGCTTCGGGCCGGACAACCGCTACGGCTACTTTCCGGCGCTGTCCGCGGGCTGGCTGATCAGCGATGAATCGTTCATGAGCGGATTCAAGCAGCACCTGGGATCCCTCAAGCTGCGCGGGAGCTTCGGTGTCACGGGCAATCAGGAGCTTCCCAACTTCGCCTACGCGGGTGTGTACGGCAGCGGCAACTATGGCAGCACTCCCGGCATCGCCCCCTCGACCTTTGGCAATCCGGACCTGAAGTGGGAGTCCACAAAGGAATGGGATGCCGGACTTGACTGGAGTCCATTCGGCGGACGACTCACCGTCATTGCCGACTACTATCACAAGCTCACGTCCGACCTGCTCGTCAATCGTCCCATTCCGGGCACCACCGGCTACCAGAGCTACTGGGACAACATTGGCAACGTGATGAATCGCGGGGTCGAGCTCGGCCTCCAGTCCGTGAACGTGAGCGCGGACTCGCCGAATGGCTTCACGTGGCGCACCGATTTCAACATCGCCTTCAATCACAACGAGGTGACGGAGCTCTACAAGAATCAGCCGATCGACGGGAACAACTTCCGCGCGATTGACCGCGTGGCGGTGGGCTACCCGATCGGTGAGTTCTACGTGCTGCACTTCCTGGGCGTGAATCCCCAGACGGGCGACGCGATGTACCAGGACGTGGACGGCGACGGCGAAATCACGTCAGCGGATCGCACCTACGCCGGAAACCCGCAGCCGAAATTCTACGGCGGGTTCCGGAATACCTGGTCCTGGCACGGCGTGTCGCTTGCGGCCAACCTTCAGTTCAGCCAGGGCGCCAAGATCTTCAACCTGATGCGCATTTTCGCCGATGACGGCGGCTACCACTACGACAACAAGTTCACCTACGCGCTTTCGCGCTGGCAGAAGCCGGGCGATATCACGGACGAGCCGCGCGCGAGCTTCGACGGGAACTCCGGCGGAACGGAGATTTCGGACCACTTCATCGAGGACGGCTCGTATCTGCGCGTTCAGGAGGTCACGCTCTCCTGGAGACTGCCCAAGTCGCTCCTGTCGTTCGGCAACCTGCAGAACTCCCAGCTCTACGTGAGCGGGTTCAACCTGCACAACTTCACGAAGTACACCGGCTACGATCCCGACGTGAACAGCAACGGCTCGAGCGCCAACATTGAGCTCGGCACCGACTATTACGCCTATCCGCGTGCCCGCACGATTGCGATCGGCATTCGCGGAGACTTCTGATGAGTCCTCGCCTCATGACCACTTCATCGAGGATGAACCCGGCAATGCGCATTCGCATCCTGGCGGCTCTGCTGCTGCTCGCAGCCGCTGCCTGCAGCAATCCGCTCGACGTGCAGCCCACCACATCCATTCCGGATGCCACGGCCATTTCCGATGGCCCGAGCGCCCAGGCCGCACTCATCGGGGCCTACAACGGCCTGCAGAGCCTGTCGCTGTACGGAGAGGAACTCGTCGAGCTGGGCGACCTCTCCGCGGACAACGCCGAGAACAGCGGCACGTATACCTCGTACGCCGAGGTCGACGGCAACCAGCTGCACGCCAACAATTCGGCCGTCGCGGACATCTGGCTCGCGTCGTACGACGACATCAACCGCGCGAATGAAATCATCACGCGCGTACCGACCATCACCACCATCGATCCGGATCAGGCTACGGAGATCCTGGGCGAGGCGTACTTCCTGCGCGCGCTCAACTACTCCAATCTGGTCAAGCTCTACGGCGGCGTGCCCATCGTCACCCAACCGGCAACCAACCTCGCGGATGCCAGTGCCGTGACGCGGGCGAGCGTGAGCGACGTGTATGGCCAGATCCTGAAGGATCTGGATTCGGCCGCGGCCGGCATTTCCAACACGGATGAAACGACGCAGGCGACAGTGGGCGCGGTGGCGGCCCTGCGTGCCCGCGTGCTCCTGTACACGGGTGACTGGGCGGGAGCCGAAGCGGCCGCGGCGGAGGTGGAGAGCATGGGCTACGACCTGGCCCCACGGTATCAGGATCTCTACTCCGCGAGCGGGAACGCCACGTCCGAGGACATCTTCCGGATCATCCAGACCGAAATCCAGGAGAGCTTCCTCTCATACGACTACTTCACCCGCGGACTGGGTGGCGTGTACGAACTGCGGCCCACCAAGGATTTGATGCATGCCTACGATCCAAGCTTCGATCCCGATGGCGACATCAGCAGCTACAACCCGACGGATCTGCGCGGCCAGTGGAACATCAGCATTTCCGGGAGTCGCGTGTACGGATCGAAGTACCGGTCCATCGTGGGGACGGAGTACTTCCCGGTGCTGCGCTTCGCCGAGGTGATCCTCACGCGTGCCGAAGCGCTGGCGCGGCTGGGCCAACTCAGCGACGCCGTGGATGAATACAACCGCGTACGGGAGCGCGCCGGGCTGCCCGATGATGTGCTCGGCGTGACAGTGATCGGGCCTGGTGCGACCGTGCTCTCCACCCAGGATCAGGTGATTGCGCGCATTCTCAACGAGCGCCGACTCGAGCTGGCGTTCGAGGGTGACCGGTGGCCGGATCTCGTGCGCACGGGACTCGCGACGACGGTGATGGGCATTTCGGCACAGGCCACGCTCTATCCGATTCCGCAACGCGAGGTGGATGTGGCGCCAGGGGTCACGCAGAACCCGGGTTACTGATCGGCGGGGCACCGAAGGGGTAGACTCAGGGGCAGCTCCTGGGGCAGCCCCTTCGGTGCCCCGTCAGTCCGTCGCCGTCCGCTCGGCAATCACGTTGCTTCACCTCGGGACGGTCTGGCTTCGTCCGGCTGGCACGATGGCCGAAATCTGCAGCGTCCTGATCAGCGTGTCGAACGCCGCGAGCCTGACCTGCTCGATCGCGCGCAGGCGTGCGAGCTGCTCGGTCACCTTGCCGCTGAGTTCCGCATACACCGCACGCTGCGCCGGCGTCGGCGCGGCGTCGGCGCCCTGCACCATGACGTTCAGCGTGAGCAGCTTGTTATACAGCTTGATGGGGTAGTTGAGCGTGATCTCGTCGGCGTGCGATTCCACGGCCGCGAGTGCGAACCGCACGCTGTCGAGCTGCGCCACAAGGGTATCGGCAGCGGCAGACACACGCGCTTCGTATGGCATGTGCTTCGCCTGGATGCTCCGATGCCGGAGCTGCTCCTGGATGCTCTCGATGCGCTGAACCGACATCACGGTCGAGTCGATCGCATCGCGAACCTGCAGCGCCAGCGCGTACTCCGCGGCGAGGTCCGAGGGCGACGTGTTCACACGTGGATCCTCTGCGACCTGGAGTCGGCGCTCCACGGTCGTCGTGCCAACCGTGAGCCGAACGGTGTACGTACCGGGCACCACCTGTGGCCCATCCAGCATGCCTTCGTCCACGACGACGCTGTCGAGCTTGTGGGCCGGCTCGGCGCGGAGGTTCCAGACAAAGCGATTTGCGCCCTCGTGTGCAGCGACGATCGAATCGCTGGGCGCGTAGGAACTGCTGTCCTCCGCCGTGCTGTCCCGTTGCGTAGACGCCGTATCGGTGGCGCGGCCGCTCGTGAAACGGCGCACCACCGCGCCGGTGCTGTCCAGAACGGTGAGTGTCACCGAATCGTGCGGCTGCTCGCGCAGCCAGTAGTCCACGATGGCTCCGTCCGGCGGATTGTCGCCCGCGTTGACCTGGTGACCGCTGCCGCCCAGGAAGCGTACGGCGGGTTCCGGCGCAAACAGAAAGACGCTGGCGTGTCGAATGGAGTCGGCGATTTGGCGCAGCGGGGCGATGTCATCGAGCGACCAGAAGGCGCGGCCATGTGTGGCGACAATGAGATCGGCACCGTGAATGGTGAGATCACGCACGGAGGAGCGGGGAAGATTGAGCTGCAGGGATTGCCAGTGTCCGCCGTCGTCGAAGGACACCCACACGCCGGACTCCGTGCCCGCGAACAGGAGGCCGCGTCGCACCGGGTCTTCGCGGATGGACCGGGTGTAGGCGGTTGCGGGCATGCCCGTCGTGATCTGCGTCCAGCTCTTGCCGTAGTCCGTGGTTCGGAAGAGCAGCGGTTGCCGTTCATCGAGCTGATACCGGTTGGCCGCCACGTACGCGGTGGCCGCGTCAAAGTGCGACGGCTCGATGATGCTCACGCGGGTGAACTGTTTCAGCGCGGGAGGCGTCACGTCCGTCCACGTGGCGCCGCCGTTACGTGAGAGATGTATCAGGCCATCGTCCGACCCCGCCCACAGTTCGCCGGCCTTCAGCGGGGATTCGGCCAGCGCGAAGATCGTCCCGTACCATTCGGTGCCGGTCATGTCGCGCGTCACGGGCCCGCCAACCGGTCCCAGCGTGGCGGCGTCGTGCCGGGTCAGATCCGGGCTGATGCGCGTCCAGCTCTCGCCGTCATTCGTCGTCCTGAAGACATACTGCGCGGCCACGTAGAGCGTGTTGCTGTCGTATGGCGAGAAGAGGATGGGAAAGGTCCACTGGAAGCGATAGGGAACGTCCTTCGCGGCATAGCCATCGTAGTTGTTGAGCCAGACGGACACGTCGCGCGACTGGTTGGTCCGGTCGTCGAAGCGCGTGACGGTGCCCATGTAGCTGCCGGCGAATACGACGTGCGGATCTCGCGGCTTGGGCGCGATGTAGCTGCTCTCGCCACCGGAGACGTCGTGCCAGTCTGACTCGGTGATCACGCCGTGGTCCGACCGGCTGGCAATCGAGACCGTGGTATTGTCCTGCTGCGCTCCGTAAATGCGGTAGGGAAAGTGGTTGTCCGTGATCACGTGGTAGAACTGCGCGGTGGGCTGGTTCTCGATGCTCGACCACGATTTTCCGCCGTCCATGCTGATCGTCGCGCCGCCGTCGTTCCCTTCGATCATGCGGCTCGCGTCCGTGGGGTCCACCCAGAGCGTGTGATCGTCGCCGTGCGGGGCAGGCACGCGCGAGAAGGTGGTGCCGCCGTCGATGGAGCGCCACGTTTCCAGATTCAGCACGTAGACGGTATTGTCGTTCGCGGGGTCGGCGGTAATGCCTGAGAAGTACCATGGGCGCACCATGAATTTCTGCTCGGCATTGACCCGCGTCCACGTCGCGCCGGCGTCGTCGGAGCGGAAGATGCCGCCGGTCGAGTCACGCGCTTCCACGCTGGCCCAGAGCCGGGACGGGCGGATCGGGGACACCGTGATGCCGATCCGGCCGATGGGGCCGTCCGGCAGGCCGGCATGGTGCGTGAGCTCGGTCCAGTGGTCTCCGCCGTCCGTGCTCTTCCAGAGACCACTGCGGCCGCCGCCGGCGCTGAAGCCCCAGGGGAAACGCTGGAACTTCCACATGGCCGCGTAGAGGATTCGCGGGTTGGCCGGGTCGAGCGCGAGATCGATGGCGCCCGTGCTGTCATTCAGGAAGAGCACGCGACGCCAGGTCGCGCCTCCGTCACGCGAGCGATAGACGCCGCGTTCCGGATTGGGGCCAAAGGCGTGGCCCATCGCCGCGACGTATACGAGGTTGGGATCGTGCGGGTCCACGCGGACCGCGGCGATATGGCGCGTATCCTCCAGGCCGATGCGCCGCCAGCTTCGCGCTCCATCGGTGGTACGGTACATACCCGAGCCGCCAGTGAGATCCTCGCGGAGGTCGGCCTCTCCGGTGCCGACATAGAGCACATTGGGGTCTGACGGCGCAATGGCAATGGCGCCGACGCTGGCAATGTCCGAGGTGCCGTCCGTCACATTGCGCCAGGTCGCGCCGGCGTTCTCGGTCTTCCAGACTCCGCCGTCCACGGCGCCAAAATAGAAGACGAGGGGCTTCACGGGATCCCCGGCAACGGCAACGGCGCGGCCGCCACGAAACGGGCCCACCAGGCGCCACCGGAGCCCGCGCAGGGCAGGATCATAGGCCGGCGAGGCCGTTGTGCTGTCGGAGCCGTCCGGTCGCGCCCGCAGGCGCTCACGAGGCGCGTGGACCTGGGTCGCGGCTCGGGACGGGACTGTGGCAAGCGAGAACAGCGCAACGGCACAGCACCAGACCTGATGACGGACAGCATGCATGAGTAAGTCTCCACGAAGCCGCGGCGCGGACAGCCGAAACGCCGCGTGCAGGGGGGTGAAGGGAAAGCAGATGGCGAAAGGGTCGCGCGACATCTGGCGAGGATGTAGCTTTGAACGTTATACGGCGCCACAAGCGCTCAGGAGCCCGGCGCAGCACCCACTGCAGCGCCGTCGTATCAATTTCGCCCCTGTAGCTCAGGTGGATAGAGCAGCGGTTTCCTAAACCGTTGGCCGGGTGTTCGAGTCACCCCAGGGGCATTCGACGAAGGACGGCGTGCCGGCCAGGCTCGCATCGTCGAAGGGAAAGATTACTCCAACGGAATAGCTGATGACACGTACGGGAGCACTTGGGCGCCCCGATTTCGACGAGCGCACCGAGAACATTGTCGAGTGGGCTGAACTCCACTCCAGGCAGTTGACCATCGCAGCCGTGGTCATTGTGGTGATCGCGGCCGGCGGATGGTTCTACCACAAGTCCCAGGCGGTTCAGGCGACCAACGCCTCGGCGGCGCTCAGCGATGCGGAGCTGGCGCTCACGGCCGGCAACCTGCCGCTGGCGCAGAGCAATCTGGAGAAGGTGGTGAGCCGGTACGGCAAGACGCCGTCGGGCGACCAGGCACGGCTGCTGCTGGCTGAAGTCCTCTACGACAACGGTCGATACCAGGAAGGGATCAAGCAGTTGGTTCCGCTGCTGTCGTCAGACGACAAGGTTGTGCGCGCCAGCGCCTACAACCTGACTGCGGCCGGCTACGACCAGACGAACAAGCCGGCCGACGCGGCCGCCGCCTACCAGAAGGCCGCGGCTGTGGCCATCTATCCAGCCGACCGGGATGTGTACCTGGCGAGCGCGGCCAGGGCGCTCATGGATGCCGGCAAGACCGCCGACGCCAAGGTCATCTGGCAGAAGCTGGCCGACGATCCGTCGAGTCCGGCGGCATCGGAGGCCAAGACTCGGCTTGGCGAAATCGAGG
>DATNDS010000056.1:0-3885 GCA_035553215.1 Gemmatimonadaceae bacterium | reverse complement strand
GAAGGAAAGATCGTTTTCGCGACCGGCCGCGCGGTGGGCCGGATCATGGCGCTCGAGCGCAAAGGCTCGACCGTGACGGCGATCCTTGGACCCGTGCAGGTGACGGACGTGGTCAAGAACGGCCGGTTCATCATGAACCAGTCCATCGACGCGGACAAGATGATCACGTACGTCGCGCCCGACTACCCGGGCATGAACACCGACACCGGGCTCGCGAAATCCGCCAGCCTCGGCGCGCCTAACGGTGAAGGAGGCGGCCAGGAAACCGTGGTGTTGTCGCGCATCGAGCACGGCCGGTGGACACCGACGTCGATGTCGCGCACCGCGGCCGACGGGCGCCGCACCACCTATCGGCGCCGCGGCCACCGGTGGGTCGATGCGCTCACGCAACTGCCTTCCCCTGAGCAAACCCTCGGCGCTATCCCATCGCTCACCGCCGACGACAACAACATCCGGATGAAACCCGTGGCGAGCAATTCGGGCGTCGGACTCCAGTACTACTTCGTCGACAAGACCGGCCTGTCGGTCACGGCGTCGGGCACGGTGACGCTCCACGCGCCCCAGGTGCACTGCGTGTTCACGATCCTGAACGGGAAAGTCGACAGCGCCGGCATCAGCATCGCCGGCGCCGCCGGCGTGCACCTGATGATCGACTCGCACAGCCCGACGACCAAGTTCGTCAACATGCACATCAAGCACTGGGTGCCGGTCGACTTCAGCATTCCGTTAGGCGGGCCGATTCCGTTCGCGCTCACGTTCGCGACGCTGTTCGACGTGAACTCGGGCATCAGCGCGCAGTCGACGATCATCCGGGCGGAAGGCGAGTACAACTTCGGCGGGAAAATTTGGGCGGGCCGAGCCGGCGGACGGTGGTCGCTGTCGACGCCGGCCGAGCCGACGACCGTCACGGATCTGACCGAATCACTCAGCAACATCTCGGTTGGGATCAACTCGTTCGCGATGGCGTTCTCGATTCGCGCGTTGGTGGGCATCGGCGCGTTCGGATTCAACGCCGGCGTCTACGCCGCCGTGCGATTCGGTGGCAGCATCCTTGGCTCGCCAACCGAAGCGTTTCCGTGCCGGCAAGCGACGCTCGGCGTGTTTCTCGACTCCGGAATCGGATGGCAGACGCCCGGCTTCGTGTCGGCGGCGATCAATTTCTTTCTCAAGCCGCTCACCGGCCGAGCGATCGATGCGGTGGGCGACATCACCACCGCGCCGGCCGACACCATTTTCACCTACGGACGGCAGATCCCGGACGGGTGCGCGTCAGCCGCGAAGAAAACGTAGCGGTCGGGCAGGTTGGTCAGTCACTCCGCTGGACTCGGCGCGTGGCTGGTCTCTACGCGCATGGAGAAACGGACACAGCGCGGACACAGCGGACAAAGCACGGACTGCTCTGCTGCAAGGGGAAGTCAATTGTTGCGGGAGCAACCAAAAGCGATTGCTTTTTTAAAACACACGCGGCGGAAGCGACGTCCTGCCAGCGCGTTGCCCTTCCCTGCAGCCGAGCGGTCCGTGCTTTGTCCAGTGTGTCCGCGCTGTGTCCGCTTCTCAATGAGCGTAGAGACCAGCCACGTAAGGCAGTCGCTTCGATGGAATACTCTGACGCAATCCACATGTCTCGTGTGTCGATCATCCAGCGTTGGCCGCGGCCTTCGGACCAACGCCCGATGGCGGCAGTTCCGGCGCGGCTATCTTGCGCGCCGGGATGCCCTCGGCTACCACGAGGCAGGCAGCGCCTAACGCGACTGTGAATAGGAATTCTCCCCAGTTAGACGGAAGCTTCGGGTTCGTGATCACCGCAGGCACCCACACGAGGAGCGCGAACACGCTCAGCAGCGCACCCTCCACCGCGGCCGACAGACGCGGATACACCGAGAACAGCACGCCGAGGCCCGCGAGGAACTGTGCGACGCCCATCACGTCGGCCCAGAATTTCGGAAACGGCAGCCACGGCGGCACCAACGAAACGGTGCGCGCGGCGAACTCGAAGAAGTGCGACAGCCCAAACGTGGGTACCGAGAGACCAATGAGAATTCGTGCTAACGCGATCGCGTGATCGCGAGTGAGCGCTTCGAGCTTCGATCCCGGCCGTAAGTCCGCGTACCACGCGAACAGCACGAGGGCTCCAGCCGCTGGCACGGCGATCTCGCCCACGAGGAACCAGGTGATTTCCCTGCCCGGGTCCATGAGCGGAATCGGCACGCGCGTCAAGGTCCACAGTAGCAGGAACGGAAGCAGGATGCGGATCGAGAGTTTCGAGGAGCGCTCGAACAGCAGCCCCGCGCCCGTGAGGAGCATGAGGATGCCGGCGGCGTAACCGATGCCGTTAGGCGACGGCAGCCACGCCGGCGGCTTTTCCGCGACCAAGACCGCGTAGCCGTACACGAGCGCGAGCACGCCCACGCTCATCATGCCAACCGCATAGTAGATCCGGACAGCCTGCTGCCGTCCGCTGCTCGGGTGGGACAGAGATGCGTTGGTCATTGGGGTCAATCGGCGTCGAGCGCCGCTCGAGGGTTCATTCCGGATTGCGACCGGCGGCGCCGAGTGCCGCGCGACCTGCGAACCGCAGGCGGCGCCGGTGCTCGAAAGCGAAAGCACCATACAAGGCGATCATCGCAAGCACCAGATCGACCGCGCCCAAGGAGCGCATGACCAACGAAGGGGTCTGCTCGAGCTGGCCGGAGAGGTGTCCGCGGCGGGCTCATCGGTGTCAGCGCGACGACCGGCTTGGCAACAGGGCTCCCACCGCGATTAGCCAGACGAAGCCCCCCACGCGCGTGACCGGGATGGCGACCGTCATCGGTACGATGAGTAGGCCTAACGACGAGAGCGCGCCGGTGACCGCGAGGGCGAGACCGAGCCGGGTGACCCAGTTGGGCAGGAGGCCTGTGGCGAGCAGGGACATCGATGCCCCGCCGGCAAGCAGTCCCATCCCCATGGCGAACGCCGGTCCGCCGCAGAGAAAAACCAGGACGTGCAGCGTGCGGCTCAAGCCCAACGATGCGCTGGCCTCGGGGACCGACAATGCCCACAGGAAGAGGCCCGCGGCCGCGAGACCGCCGGACGCCGCCAATCCACCGGCGAATGCCGCGTGGACGCCGGCGTCGCGCTGGCCCAGGAGCCTGAGCCGGGCCACGATGATGGCCGTGTAGATGACTAACGGAACGGCCGAGGCAAAGCAGAAGAACGCGCTGATGCGAACGGCGTCGGGGCTTGCCGCAAAGAAGCGGCGTGAGAGTTCTGCCGGCCCGAATGGATTGAGGGCAGCCAGGCCGCTCGAGGTGCCCGGCGGCAGGATGGCGATCGCGCCCACGCCGATGACGACCAGGAGCAGGTAGGCGATGGCTAACGACACCAGGGAGCTCGTCGTTCGGCTGCGGCCGTCCGTGTACACTGGGCACCGTCAGGAATGAGCTGAAGGGAAGGTACAAGAAGCCGGCGCCGCTGTCGTGAGGCATTTGCTCCGCGGAAGATATCTTCACGCGGCACCCAACGCTTCGTCGCCAATCGAACTGTGGACTGCACGTGTGTCGACCGGATCGAGCGCTCCCGGATGCCACGCTTCGCCGCGGTGCGATATCATTCTCGATCGACTCGAGCGAACGGATACAGGGGCATGACCGAACCGACAGCTGCCGCAGCAGACGGGGATACCGGGCACACCGCCTTCGCGGTGCTGTGCGCGATCAGCTTCTGCCATCTGCTGAACGACATGATGCAATCGCTGCTGCCGGCGATCTATCCGATGCTCAAGACGTCGTTCGCGCTCGACTTCGTGCAGGTTGGGCTCATCTCGTTCACGTACCAGGTCACCGCATCGCTGCTCCAGCCGGTCGTTGGTTCGTACACCGATCGCCGGCCCAAACCGTACTCGCT
>DATNDS010000055.1:0-6355 GCA_035553215.1 Gemmatimonadaceae bacterium | reverse complement strand
GCTTCAGTGAGTTCGCTGAACGACGGCGAATGCTTTTGGAACGGCACCGTGAGAATCCTGTAAATCCTGTCCATCCTGAAATCCTGTCTCGCTTTCATAGCTGGTTAAACCACGGTCGCGGGTGCCCGGTCGCCGCCATCTGATGAAAATCAATCGACTCTGACCCTTTTGATCCGGGAATCGGCAATCGAAAATGGGGAACAGGGGTGGCGGTCCGCCCCCGTTCCCCATTCCCACGATTCCCCATTCCCGATTGCCGATTCCCAAGGGCGGGGTGGGGCGGCGGGGAATGATTGCCCATTCCCAAGGGCGGGGCGGTGGCGAGAGGAGCGTGAAACTTCCCCCGTCCATCAGGCGTTCGGTTCCGGGCGTACTCCTTGCAGGCCTTCATGCCGCGTTTTTTCCCACACTTCCAACTGGCTGCCCCAGCCGTATGAACGTTTCCGCCTCAATGTCATTTCGCCGCCTGGCCCGTCCTTCCCGTCTGTCCCGTCTGCCGCGCCTGCTCTATCCGCTGTCCCTGCGCTGCCTGCCGCGTCTGCTCCGCCTGCCGCGTCTGCCGCATCCGTCGCGCGTGTCTGCCGTGTGCGTCGCGGGCGTTTCGGCGCTCGTGGCCGCGGGATGTCACGGCAAGGCGCCGCAGCACGCGCCGCCGCCGCCGCAGGTGGCGGTCGTCACGGTGACGCCGAGGCCGGTGCCGGAATCCTACGAGTTCAGCGGCGAAGTCGTGCCGTACCGCCGCGTCGAGGTGCGCGCGCGTGTGGACGGGGTCATCGAGGCGCGCACGTTCAGGGAAGGGTCCGTCGTGCAGGCCGGCGAGGTGCTCTACCGGCTGGATCAGGTGCGCTACGAGGCGGCGTATCGCAGTGCGCTCGCCCGATTCGAGAATGCCAGGCGCACGCTGGCGCGGCTCGAGCCGCTGCTGCCGCAGCACGCCGTGGCGCAGCAGGACGTGGACAACGCACGCTCGGAGTACGAGGCCTCGCGTGGCGCGCTCGACCAGGCGAAGAAGGATCTGGACGACACCACCGTTCGCGCGGGGATGACCGGGCGGATCGGCAACACCAATCTCGACGTCGGCGGGCGCGTGACGGGCCCCGCCGATCTGCTCACGACAATCGATCGGCTCGATCCGGTCTACGTCACCTTCCGTCCCTCGTCGGATCAGTTGCTCGAGTGGAAGTCGAGCGCCGCGGATCGCGCGCTCATTCAGCCGGGAAGTCCGCTGAAGGTCGAAATCGTGTTGCCGAGTGGAGAGACCTTCCCGCGCACCGGACGGCTCGACTACGTGGCGCCCTCGCTCGACCCGTCCACGGGCACGCAGGAATTCCGCGCGCGCTTCACCAATCCCGACCGCCTGCTCCTGCCGGGTCAGTTCGTGCGCGTGCGGCTCGTGGGATTCGTGCGTGACAGCGCGCTCGCCGTGCCGCAGCGCGCCGTGCAGTCCGCGCTCGGCCGCCAGTTCGTGTACGTCGTGGGCAAGGGCGACACCGTGGCCTCGCGCGACGTGCACCCCGGCCCGTGGAGTGGCGATCTCTGGATCATCGATCAGGGACTCTCGGCGGGCGAACGCGTGATCGTGGACGGTGCGCAGAAGGTTGGCCCCGGTGCCGTCGCCAAACCCGTTCCGTTCAGCGCAGATTCCGCGGCGCCCGCCATCAAGTCACCCGCTCCCGTTGGGGCGAACCGATGACGGAGCCGGTACACGGCGCACCCGCCGGACCCCAGCACGAGATCAGGTACTTCTTCATTCGGCGTCCGGTGTTGGCCGCCGTGATCTCGATCGTCATCACGCTCCTGGGCATCTTCTCGATTCGCCGCCTGCCAATTTCGCGCTATCCGCAGATCACACCGCCGGCCGTGACGGTCAACGCCATCTACCCCGGCGCCACCGCGCAGGATGTGGCAACGGCCGTGGCAGCGCCAATCGAGGAGCAGCTCTCCGGACTCCAGGGGCTGCTCTACTATTCGTCGGCCAACGCCGGCGACGGCTCCATGAGCCTCAACATCACGTTCGACGTGTCGCGCGATCAGGACCTCGCGGCCGTGGACGTGCAGAACGCCGTCGCGCTCGCGCAGCCACAACTACCCGATGCGGTGCGGCAGAACGGCATCACGATTCTCAAGGCGAATTCCGACATCCTCGCGGTGGTGGCGCTCTCCTCCACGGACACCGCGTACGATGCGTCGTACCTCACGAACTATCTGAAGCTCTACGTGGAGGACGAGCTGAAGCGGCTGCCGGGTGTCGGCAATGCGCAGACGTTCCCGCAAATGCAGTTCTCCATGCTGCTGCAGCTCGACCCCGACAAGATGGCGCAGCTTGGCGTGACGGTGAGCGACGTGGCCGCGGCCGTGCGCGAGCAGAACACGACGAATCCTGCCGGCCGTCTGGGACGCGCGCCGTCACCGCCGGGAACCGACCTCACGCTTCCGGTCACCACGCTCGGGCGCCTCGAGACGCCCGACCAGTTCAATGACATCGTGATACGCGCCAAGGCGGATGGCTCGCTCATCCGCATCCGCGACATCGGTCGCGCGGTACTCGGTGCCCAGAACTACGATTTCGCCGGACGCCTCAACGGCCGGCCTACCGCGCTCACCTTGCTCTACCTCCGGCCGGGTGCCAACTCGCTCGCGGTTCGCCGCGAAGTCGGGCAGCGCATGGACGAGTTGTCGCACGCCTTCCCCAAGGGCGTGCACTACTCCATTCCGTTCGACACGACGCCGTTCGTCACGGCCTCTATCCATGAGGTGGTGGTGACGCTGGTCGAGGCGCTCATTCTGGTGGCGCTCGTCGTGTTCCTCTTCCTGCAGAGCTGGCGCGCGACGCTCATCCCGATGCTCGCCGTCCCCGTCAGCGTCATCGG
Organism: Gemmatimonadaceae bacterium; assembly: GCA_035553215.1. Classification (GTDB taxonomy): domain Bacteria; phylum Gemmatimonadota; class Gemmatimonadetes; order Gemmatimonadales; family Gemmatimonadaceae; genus JADGGM01. The sequence goes on along the minus strand of DATNDS010000055.1, from coordinate 3,485 downwards.
CACCTTCCTGGGGCTGCTGATGCTCGGCTTCTCGATCAACGTGCTCACGATGTTCGCGCTCGTGCTGGCGATCGGCATCGTGGTGGACGATGCCATCGTGGTAATCGAGAACGTGGAGCGCATCATGGCGGCCGAAAAAGTGCCGGCGCGGGTGGCGGCCGACCTGGCCATTCGTCAGGTGGCCGGCGCACTGATCGCGATCGTGCTCGTGCTGTGCTCCGTGTTCGTCCCGGTGGCGTTCGTGGGCGGGGTGACGGGTGAGATGTTCAAGCAGTTCGCCATCACCATCGTCATCGCGGTCGTCATCTCCGGTCTGGTGGCGCTCACGCTCACACCGGCGCTCTGCGCCCTGCTGCTCACGGAGTCGAACGAGGCGCACACGAGGGGGTTCTTCGGCTGGTTCAACCGGTCGTTCGCGCGCGTCACGCGCGGCTATGTGGGCAGCGTGGACAGCATGCTGGGCCGGCCCAGCGCGTGGATCGGTGTCTTCGTGGTGATCATCGGGCTCGCGGCGTTGCTCTGGCGCCATGTGCCGACGGCGTTCATTCCCACCGAGGACAAGGGATACATGGCGGTGGCGCTGCAACTGCCTGACGGCGCGTCGCTGCAGCGCACCGAGGCAGTGCTCGGCCGCGTCGAAGGATTTTTGCGCGGGGACTCCGCTGTGCAGAACATCGTGGCGCTCGCGGGTCTCGACATCCTCAGCCGCTCCAACCAGCCCAACAGCGCCACGATCTTCGTGAACGTGAAGCCGTGGGACCAACGGGGCGCGGGCGAGAGCATCGATGCGATCGCGGGTCGTCTCAATGGCGAGCTGTTCGGCATGAAGGACGCCACCGGCTTCGCCTTCAACCTGCCGGAGATTCCCGGACTGGGCGCGACGGCTGGTGTCGAAGCCAACATCCAGGACCGCGCGGGCAGGAGCATCACGGATTTCGCGCAGGAAGTGCAGGCGTTCACGCAGGCGGCCAATCAGCTGCCGGCGGTGGGCGGCGTGAACGTGAATTTCCGCGCCAACGTACCGCAGGTGTACGTGGACGTGGACCGCGCGGCCGCGAAGTCGCGTGGCATCCAGCTCAGCGATCTGTTCGGCACGATGCAGTCGTTCCTGTCGACGCTCTACATCAACGACTTCAATCTGTACGGGCGCACCTATCGTGTGCAGGCCGAAGCGCAGGCGCCGTTCCGCCAGCAGCCGAGCGACATCGGCCGGCTGTACGTGCGCGGCTCGAACGATGCCATGATTCCGCTCTCCGCCGTCACGCGCACGGAATTTCGCAGCGGGCCCACACTGCTGTCGCGATTCAACGGCTTCACATCCGCGCTCGTGACCGGTGCGCCCAAGCCCGGCCACAGTTCCGGCGAGATGATGGGTGAGCTGGACAGTCTCGTGAACACGCGCTTTGCGCCGGAGGGAATGGGCATTGCGTATTCGGGACAGTCGTATCAGGAACGCGCGTCGAGCGGCACCACCGGACTCGTGTTCGTGCTGGGACTCATCCTCGTCTTTCTGGTGCTGGCGGCGCAGTACGAGAGCTGGGCCGTTCCGTTCGCCGTGCTGCTCGGCGTTCCCTTCGGGGTGCTGGGCGCGTTTCTCGGCATCTGGCTGCGCGGGACGGCGAGCGACATCTATTTCCAGGTCGGACTCATTACGGTCGTCGGGCTCGCCGTGAAGAACGCCATCCTCATTGTGGAATTCGCCAGCCAGTTGCACCGGCAGGGCTACACCATTCGCCAGGCGGCCGTGGAGGCTGCCCGGGAACGCCTTCGTCCGATTCTCATGACCTCGTTCGCGTTCATTCTGGGCGTGAGCCCACTGGTGGTTGCCGGCGGTGCGGGTGCGGCCAGTCGTCACTCCATTGGAACCGGCGTGTTCGCCGGCATGCTCTTCGCCACCACCATTGGCGTCTTCTTCATTCCGCTCTTCTTCCGCGTCATTCGCGGCGTGTCGGAGCGCGGTGGCGACGATCGGGTTGGCGCAACGGGAGAAGCACCATGACGACGCGTGTGGCAGTGTTCGCACTCGCTGCGCTGGCGCTGGCGGGGTGCATGGCGGGGCCGAAATATCAGCCCGAGCCCGTGGTGCCAGAGTCGACGCGCGTGGGCGCGGGCGGCGCATTGGATTCCACGCGTGCGTTCTTCGATTCACTTGCGACGGCGCGCGCGGCCGACACGGCGGATACCGCGGCGCGGCGCCAGCCGCGGCTCGCGCCGCGCGTGCTGTACCCGGACTCGATCGCCAGCATCGCGTGGCTCGATGTCCTCAAGGACTCCACGCTCACGCGGCTCGTGGAGACGGCGCTCAAGCAGAACCGCGACATCGCGCTGGCGCGCGCCCGCATCACGGAATTCCGCGCCGAGGCCGGTGTCGCCCGCGCGCCGCTGTTCCCGAGCGTGACGATCAACGGCTCGGCGAGCACCAGTCAGGTGGCGTTCGGCGCGTTTCCGCCGTCGGCGTTCAAGGCGCTCCGGCTGACGGGCGATCTCGCCTGGGAACTCGATTTCTGGGGGAAGACGCGGCGCGCGTACCAGGCGGCGAAGGCGGACGTCGCCGCACAGGAGGCCGCGGAGCGCGGCACGGTGCTCACGCTCGTGAGCGATGTGTCCACGGCGTACCTCCAACTGCGCGAGCTGGATCAGGAGCAGGCCATCGCCGAGCGTACGCTCGCGTCGCGGCAGGCCACGCTCGAGCTGGCGCGCAAGCGCTTCAGCCAGGGTGTGATTTCCGAATTGGATGTGCGGCAGTTCGAGGCGCAGGTGGCGGTACCCGCCGTGCGACTGGCGCAGGTGGAGCAGGCGAGAAGCGCACAGGAGCACGCGCTCAGCCTGCTGCTGGGCGAGGCACCAACGACGATTCCACGCGGTGAGGCGCTGGAGCAGGCGGCGCGCGCCGTGGCCGTGCCGGATTCGCTGCCGGCGTCGCTGCTCGACCGGCGACCCGATGTGCAGCAGGCGGAGCGTGAGTACGCGGCGGCGAGTGCGCGCATCGGGGTGGCGCGGGCGGCCCGCCTGCCGGACATCTCCATCATCGCGAGCGGCGGCACGCAGTCACCCAACGCCAGCAACCTGTTCACCCAGCAGACCAAGGTGTACCAACTGCAGGGCGGCATCTCCATTCCGCTGTTCACGGGCGGTTCGCTCGAGAACCAGGAGCGCGCGGCGCGCGCCCGGGCGGAGGAAGCACGTGCGACCTACGAACAGACCGCGCTCACCGCGCTGCGTGAAGCGAGCGATGCACTGGCGGGCGTGCGCGCGGCGCGCGACCAGCGCATCGCGCAGGAGACGCAGGCCGTGGCGCTCCGCCGCGCGCTGCAGCTCGCCGAATTGCGCTACCAGACGGGCATTTCGAATTATCTGGACGTGCTCGATGCGCAACGGAGCCTGTTCGACGCCGAGCTGGCGCTGAGCCAGGCGGAGCTGCAGCAGCTCACTGCGGCTGTGCAGTTGTACAAGGCACTGGGGGGGAGCTGGCGGTAGTTAGCGGT
>DATNDS010000054.1:0-86769 GCA_035553215.1 Gemmatimonadaceae bacterium | reverse complement strand
TTTTAAGTCCCTCGCGTCTGCCCCTTTTCGCCACCCGGGCCGACCGATCGCGCACCCCACGTCTCCATACGCGCGCCCTGGCCGGCGATGACATCAGCGGCCGCGCTTCCTGCGTGTCGCGGCTCCTCGGAACCTGCTGCTTCTGGGGATGAAGAGAGCGGGAAACGGGACTCGAACCCGCGACCCCAACCTTGGCAAGGTTGTGCTCTACCAACTGAGCTATTCCCGCAATTCGACGTGAAGCTATCCGGGTCACGGCGCGCGAACAAGGGCACTACAATCACCATGGGAGTGCGCGCCGTTTGGCTCGTGCACCGGCGCCATGCAATGCTCCGCACTCTCAGTTGATCGCGGCGCCGATGCTCGGAATGGCGGTGCCGAACTTGGCGTTGATCACGCTGATGACGCTGTCGGCGATGAGTCGCTGCCCCGCCGCGGCCGGATGAATTCCATCGAGTGAGAAGTAGTCGCCGTACGGCTTCGCGGGCTGATCGAGGTGTGGAAAGGCCGGCACCACCGCCGTGTCGCTGCGTAGCTGCGCGAGCGTGGGGTTGAGATCCGCAAACGCCCAGCCGAGGGCATTTGCCGTGCTGTCGATGATCGCGTTGTAGCTGTTGATCGTCGTCGCGAGCGAGGCCTGCTCATCGGCATCGAGCACGAAGATATCGCCCAGTGGCGCCGGAAAGCCCGCTTGGTTCTTTTCGCAGAGCAGCACTGGTGGTACGCCGGCCCGCTGCGTCGGATCCGGATTGGGATCCGCCAGCCAGGCGCGCATCTGCGCGACAATGGCGAACGAGATCAGCGACTTCGTGGTGGCCGTGCAGCTCGGATGGATCGTCACCGTCACACCCACGGCCGCGTCGAACATGCCCTTGTAGCGCGGATCGTTCACGAGCAGCGCGGCCGGAAAGAGCGCGGGTGCGGCGGCCACCTGGATAACGCCGAGGAGCACACCGCCCTTGAGCGACGTGCCGGCCTGCAGCCCGCTGATCAATGCCGCGTAGTTCTGCGCGAAGGTCGCCACCGGCGTGACACCCGGGGAAATGCCGGTCGCGGGAACCAGGATGCCGGAGAGGGCTGCCGCGAGAACATCGTTGTTGCCGATCCAGGCCGAGACGAACGTCGGATTCGCGTCGAGCGCGCGCTGCACCTGCGTTTCGCCACCCAGAATGAGTGTTGTGAGCGCATTGGCACCGGTGCCGCTGAAGCTCGTGGGATCCACTGAATACGCGCCCGGCACGGCGACGTTGTTGATCACCGCCCTGCCCGTGACGTCGGAGCGAAAGCTGCACGCATCGGTGAGTCCCTGGGGCGCACTCACCCGCTCACCGGTGAGGAAGTTCGCGATGGGCGGTGGACACCCCGGTTCCCGGAGTGCCGGGATGGTGAATGGCGTCCCCATCTGTTGCGCGACCAGTACGGGATAGGCCAGCTGCTGTGTGGAGTCGCTGATGCCGCCGGACTGATACCCGGCCGTGAGGCTGTTGCCCAGCGAGACGTAGCTGGCAAAGAGCGGACTCACCGGAGGCGGGGGGTTGACCAGGTCCTTGCTCTCGCTGCACGCCGTAAGCGTGGCCGCCAGCATGAGCAGCCGTGCACAGTCGGCGAAACCAGGAAGTCGGGACATCGGCGATGTACTCCCGAGGCGTTGATGGTGACGGTCAGAAGTTGGCGCGTACGCTCAGCGAAAAGACATTGGCGCTCAGCCGGTAGAACCCGGAATTGAGCGCCGCCGCAGTCTGGCTCTCGTCGGTACGCTGAACGACGCGTCCGCGTCGTCCGCTGGTCTGCACACGCAGATATCCAATGTCCAGGGTATAGCGCGGCGACAGAGGGACTCCGGCGCCCACCGTGTAATTCATGCGGTTCTGGTCGGGCAGCTCCGGCGTGACCGTGACGTCCGGCGCGGGCGACTTCACGAAGTTCACGCCGGCGCGCCCCTTGATGCCAATGGCAAACGCATGCTCGACTCCGGCGCGCACCGACCAGGAATTGTTGTAATCCTCCAGTGTCCGTTCGTTCGCCGCGCTGGCCGGACCATGGAACGTGATCGGGAGCACCTGAAATACCGAGAACTGCGACAGCGTGAAGTCGGCCGAGAGTGTGGTGTTCACGAGTCCGGTGTATCCCACACCAATTTCGAACTGCGCGGGGTTCGGCAGCGCCGACGACGCCTTCTGCCGTGACAGGGTCGCGCCGGGGTCGAACAAGGGACTCAAGAGCGCGTCTACCGGCGTATTCGCGGGCACCCCGAACGGATTGGCAGCCGAGAGCGTGAGACCCGTCGGCGTCTGCGTGAAGCTGGCGGTGGCGTCGTTGTACTTGAAGTCCAGCTTGGAGAGATAGCGCGCGCCGATTTCCCAGCTGTCACCAATCGTGCCGTGGATCGCCACGTTGAATCCGAATGCCGTGGCGCTGCCCTCGAGCGTCGCCTGGGCGAATTGCGTCCGCGCCGGAATGCCGAGCTGACCGAATGTCACCCCCACTGGTGTCATCTCTGTGGCGAGATCGAGTCCCCGCACCAGTTGAACGTGCGCGTAGCCGATGACCGGGCCGCCGCCGATCGACCAGTGGGTGGCAAAGCGGTACGCGAAGTTCGGCTGCACGTAGAGAGAGAACAGCGAAGCCTTTTGTGCCTCGAAGCGCCCTGAGAAGTCCTCCGGCCATTGTGAGGACAGACCATACGGCACGTATGCGCCAACTCCAGCAGCCCATCGCCCGCCTCGGGAGCCGTAATTCACGAACAGCGCCGGCGGGAAGCTGGCCGGCACATCCGCCTTGGTGACGTGGCCCGACGTATCGGCGGTGAAATCTCCGCCGACGGCGATAGCCGTGAGGCTGGCATAGGCTGACCATCCGCGAAGATCCACAGTGGCCGCCGGATTCCAGTAGATGCTCGACGGATCCTTGCAGGGCGCGCCGACCACGGCCTGCGCTCGCGCGACGGCGCAGGAGCCGACTTCATTGAGCTGGTATCCCTGCGCGAGCAGTGCCGCTGGTACCGGCCAGATACAGAGGGCAAGGCACCATGCAACTCGGTCCGGCCTCATGAGGGTTCTCCTCTGGTGGAATGATGCGGCGTGAAGCCTACGACATCGCGCTCCGTGACAGAAGAGGGGAAACCCTCAGGGATGCAGGCCGAGGCCATGCACCGCGTACCACACACTCCAAGCGAGCAGCCCGGCGAGCGCGGCATCGCCGCCGTTTCCCGCGACGCGTCCCTCTTCGTCCACGATCTCGCCGGCAATGCCGCCGTCGAGGGGCGCGCGGCGCAGCCACTGCATCACCGCCGCGCCGTCGGGACCCAACAGTCGTGCGCATTGCAGCGCAAGCGCATGTGGCTCCGCGCCCACGCCGCGCACCGTCCGGCGGTAGATGGAATCGTGGCGTTCCACCGCACCGTATAACGGAAGCCAGAGCGCGGAAGCACTCGGGTCATCTTCATCATGCGTCCGGCCGGTCAGATCGATCGCGGCCGCAAACGTGACTTTCCCATTCTGCTCGACGGCGAAGTGACGCCGCAGCGCCGCACGCACGGCGTCCGGATCTTCCACTTTGCGCGCGCTTTCCTCATCCAGCGTGCGGCGCAGGATCTCGAGCGCCTGGCCCGTGACGGCGTTTCCATGGAGCGTGTACGGATACGGGGTGGGCACGCCCGACAGGGTCACCTCGGTCGCATAGAGCGGGACGTGTTCGTCGCGGCGCGCGGCGAGGTCGTCCCACACCGCGTACAACGTGTCGGCGATCACCGGTTCCTCGACGATCTGGTCGTCGCCCGTGTCCCGGACGTACCGGTCAACAGCGAGCGGGTACGCCGCGACTCCCTCCAGCGAAAAACCAGCCTCGAAGAGCGTGCCGTCCAGGTAGTGCACGCCATTGCCCGGTGCGTAGCCGTGCAGCTCGCACGCCCGCAACAGGAGCTCGCGCGCCAGTCCGCCATCGGCAAGCTGCACCGCAGGAAGCAGCCAGGAGAGCGCCTCCCAGTCGCGCAACGTGACGCCGCGCCCGTTCCACGGCGCACGAGAGCGCACGAGATAGTATTGCGCATCGTCGAGTCCGCGGCCCACGCCGAAGAACAGCGCGAAGAGCAGGTTGCGATTGATGAGGCGATCGAGTCCGTCGTGCCCGACAGACTGCTCCATTGCCTGGAACGCATCGCGCGTCAAACCCAGCAGGTCGCGCCAGCCGCGCCGCCGCATGACGCCGACCGTGGCCTCGGCACCGTCCCGCTCCGGACCCGCCGCAATGAAGAATGCCATGCTCTGATGTTCGGCGGCTGCGACCGCAAGGGACCGCTCGATCGTGAAGCGTGCATCGCTCGCGCTGCCAATGGATGAACGCCACGCGCCGTCCGCCGCGATCGCGAGCGCCGCCAAACTGGGCTGCGAGCTGCCATCGAGCAGCAGCACGCCGTCGTCGCCCGCAGTGACCCGATGCGCGTCGTCCAGTGCGCGCGGCGTGCGGACCCGAAGCTGCCGGTGACCGAGCACGCCCTCGAGGGCGACGGTCACCTGGACTGCGTCGTTCCCACGATTCTCAACGGCAATGGCGTAGACCGCACCGGCAGCATCGGCATCGCGTCCGTACGGTGCAAACACCGTCCCGCGCAGCACGAGCTGGTCCAGCGTGCAGGTGAAGGTCGGGATCCAGCCCAGTGCGCGCTCCCAGGCCAGGCCGTTCCCACCCAGCTCGCGCTCCGTGCCATTGATATGAATGCGCAGGCGCAGTAATGGCGGTCCCTTCGCTTCCAGAAAATCCGCGGAGCCGGCGAACTCCACCGCGGCCCGCGCGCCACGGTGCAGGATGCCGAGCGCATACAGCGAACCGTCTACAGGGTGAATGCACGGGAGCGAGAGCCAGTGATTGCCGGTCACCTGCCACGGGATCGCAGATTTCGGGAGGACGCGCACGGAGAAGGGGCTGGAGTCGTGGTCGCCATGCGGCACCACGCGACGACTCGCACAATATACTGCGATGGTGAAGCGGCCCGCGCCGTCAAGTTGACAACGGACCCACCACATGGCAGACTAGCCGCCAGGTCCCCGGGCACCGCGTGGTGCTTGCCTTCGGTCCACGTTTCACCAGCCGGTTCGATCCGCCTCCTGTCTGTCGTCGCCCCTGTCCACCGCGCGCTGGACGCCGCGCGCCGGCCCATCGCGCTCGCGGCCCTCACGCTCGGAGCATGGGCTGCGGTCGCACCGGCACAGGCGGTGCTCGGCTTCGGTGACGACGCGACGACGCTGCCCGCCGGAACCGTGCGGGGTATCGCCACGAACGACTGGATCCGTTTCGAAGAGCGCTTCACGGCGCCCAGTGGAGCAAGCATCCGGACGCAGTCGCAGGCGCGGCGCACGCCCCTCGGCCTCGAGCTGGGCGTGACGAATCGTCTGACCATCGGTGGCTCGATCACGCAGGCGGGCACCAAGGTCATTGCGGATTACTTCCCCGATACCGCACGCGCGATACACGCCGACTCGGCGCGTACCTTCGATCAGAGCGGCCTGGGTGATGCCGCGCTGTGGGCCCGATTCACCTGGCTCGGAGAACTCTCCGAGGCGCAGCGCATTCGCGTCTCCGGCCTCCACGTGCGCAGCGCCGTCCAGGCGCGCGTCCGCATCGGGAGTGGTGCTCCCGCCAATCCCTTCGCGCAGTTCGGCATTGGAACGGGCACGGGGCAGACGGCAATCGAAGCCTCATCGTCGTGGGACATCATGGCCAGCCGTCATTTCTGGGCCAGCGTGGTGGGTCGCTACGGGCATGCCCTGCCTGACACCCGCACGATTCGCGTGTCGCAACCGGGCGATCCATTTTCCAGTGTCGCCGGCGCGGTGAGCACGCGTCGCGCGCCCGGCGACTACATCGCGCTGGAGGCGACGCCCCGCTTGGTGCTGGGTGATTACTTCTCGGTTGGCGCGCAGTATCTGTATCTGCATCGGGGCGCAGGCACCTTCACCGGTACGCTCGAGACGACGGACACGTCTGGCGCCGCCGTCCTGGTAGATGCGTCCGTCCTCGATGCCGCGTCCGCGCTCACGCTGCACCGCCTGGGCTTTGGCGTGGTCTTCTCGACGATCGCCGCGCACGTGGAGGGGCGCGGGGGTGTGCCCGTTGAAGTCAGTCTCTCCCGGTATCAGGATCTGAGCGTATCGGGCGGCAGAGCCACGCGGACGATGACGGAGCTGCGCGTGCGACTCCGAGTGTCGCTGTGGGGTGACGGGACGCACGCGGCCGCTGCGAAGTGATCAGGCGCGCGCCCGCTTTCTTCCCCGTGGCGGCGCCGCGGCGTCGAGCAGTTCGCGTGCGTGGGCCAGACTGGTTTCGCTGTCCGGATCGCCGCCCAGCATGCGGGCAATTTCGCTCACGCGCGCGCCGCCCTCTACCGCACTCGTATCCGCCGTGGTGATGCCGTCGCGGGCGCCCTTGCTGACGACGATGTGCTGATGGGCGCGAGCGGCGATCTGGGGCAGGTGCGTCACGGCGAGGACCTGATGGTGCGCTGCGACCGCGCGCATCAGATCGCCAACCTGCAGGCCGACCCGTCCGCCAATGCCCACGTCCACCTCGTCGAACACGAGTGTGGGCACGTGGTCCAGTCGTGCGAGAATCGTCTTGAGTGCGAGCATCACGCGTGAGAGTTCGCCGCCCGACGCCACGCGCGCGAGCGGGCGCGAGTCATGACCGACGTTCATGGCGACGCGAAACTCGACGTCCTCGGCACCGTCGGGCCCGATGTCCGCGCGCGGCACGAGCGCCACGGTGAGATGGCCGTCACGCATGCCCAGCTCCGGCAGCAGCGCATCCACGTCGCGGGCGAGGCGCTCGGCCGCCGTGCGGCGGCGCTCCGAGAGTGCGGCAGCGGCCTGTCCGAGGGCGATGGCGGCGGCACTGCGCCGGGCCTCGAGCTCTCGCAGATCCAGCGAGCCGGCATCGACGAGCTCCAGCTCCGCGCGCGCCCGCCGCCCGCGGTCCATTACGTCGTGCAGCGTGGGGCCGTACTTCTTCATGAGCCGGAACAGCAGATCACGCCGGCGATGCACCTCGTCGAGCCGCGAGGGATCGAGGTCCACGGCTTGGGCGTAGGCGGCGAGCGCCGTCGCCAGCTCCTCGAGCGCGTAAAAGGCCGCATCGTAGAGCTCCTGCAGACGTTCGAGCGAGGCATCGATGCGCTGAATGGCGGCGAGCGACCGCTGCACGTGCGCGAGCCGCGGCAGGATGGCATCCTCTCCGTCATCCAGGTGTGCCGCCATGCCTTCGGCGAGACCCTTCAGTTCTTCCGCGTGCTCCAGGCGCTTCGCCTCCTCGTCGAGGCGCGCGTCCTCACCCGGCTCGACCCGCGCCGCGTCGATTTCGCTGGCGACGTGCCGCAGATAGTCGGCCTGCTTCTCCGCCTCTGCCCGCCGGGCCTCCAGCGCCTTCATCTCCCGCGTGGCCGCGGCGAGCGCATCGAAGTGCCGTCGCACCGTGGCCGCTTCACCCGACGCGCCACCAAACGCATCGAGAATCTCGCGCTGCGCGGAGGTGTCGAGCAGCGCCTGCGCCTCGTGCTGGCCGTGCAGGTTCACGAGCGCGCGCCCCACGTCGGCGAGCATGGCGGTCGTGCAGGTGGTGCCGTTGATCCAGCCCCGTGCGCGGCCAGCGGAGGAGATGTCGCGCTTGAGCACCACGGTATCGTTCTCGACTGCCACGCCGCGCTCGTCGAGCATGGCGAGCAACCCGGTGCGACCGCTGAGATCGAACGTTCCCTCCACCGACGCGCGCTCCGCGCCGGTACGAATGAGGTCCGCACTGGCACGTTCACCGAGCAGCAGCCCCAGCGCACCGATGATGATGGATTTGCCCGTGCCGGTTTCGCCCGTGAGCACGGTGAGGCCACCTGATAGCGGGAGCGTCAGAGCATCGATGATCGCGAGATTCCTGATGCGCAGCTCGGTCAGCACACGTCCTGTTCGCCCCGCTCCCGCAGGCCGCCCCAGGCCAGCTTGCGGCGCATGCGAGAGAAGAATGTCGTGTCGCGAAAGTGTACCAGCAACACGGGCCGCTCCGCGCGGCGCACCATGAGCGTGTCACCGGGAAGAAAGGTGCTGCCGACCTGGCCATCGATCGTTACCAGAAGTTCGTCGGGCCCATCCTCCGCTTTCACGCCAACCTCGGCGCCGGCCGGCAGCACCACGGGCCGAACCGCGAGCGTGTGCGGTGAAATCGGCGTGAGGACAATCGAGTCGAGCGTTGGCACCACGACCGGTCCGCCGGCCGACAGGCTGTACGCCGTGGAGCCGGTGGGCGTCGCGATGATGAGTCCGTCCGCTGCGTACGCGCCGATCAGCTCCCCGTTGACGAAGACCCGGAGTTGCAGCACCCGCGCAAAACCGCCCTTGTGCAGCACGACATCATTCAGGGCCCGCTGCCTGACGTCGCCGTCGCGCGACGATCGCGCCTCGAGCGCCATGCGCGACTGGATGGCGTAGTCGCCGGTGGCGAACCGGTCGAGTGCATCCTCGAGGTCGCTGCCCGCACACGCCGTGAGAAAGCCGAGCCGGCCGAGGTTGATTCCGAGAATCGGGATCTGTCGCCCTGCCACGAGGCGCGCGCCGCGCAGCATGGTGCCATCACCGCCCAGTGTGATGAGCGCATCGATGCCGGCGGGATCGTCCAGTTCGTCGCCGCGCGCACCGGCGTCGCACAACTCCCGTTCGTACGCCAGCGTCATCCCCAGCGCCGGAGCCCGCCGCTGCAGTGTCTCCAGTACTCCGGGCAGCCCCTCATAGCGGCGGTTGCCCACGACGCCAATGCGAGTCACCCGGTCATCGCCTCGCTCTCGAGCAGGGCGCGGAGCCGCCGCGTGATGCCGGCCGCGTCGAGGCCCGTCAGCTCGAGCTGCCGGCGGCGTGAGCCCTGCTCGATGAAGCGGTCCGGCGCGCCGTGCACCGCGACCCGAACGGCCGGATCGAGCTGCTGGATCCGAGCCGCCATCATCGCGCCGAAGCCGTTCACCACGGTCCCCTCCTCTACGGTGAGGATGCGCGAGTGGTTGGCCACGATCGCCGTGAGCGTCACGTCGTCATAGGGCTTGAGGAACCGACAGTTCACCACCGTGACGTTCACCCCGTCATGTGCGAGGGTGGCGGCCGCTTCGAGCGCGGGTAGCACCATGGTGCCTACGGCGAGCACGGCGCACTCGGTGCCCTGACGCAGCACTTCCCAGGTCCCAAAGGGCACCGGTGGAATCTGCGCGGCGGGCAACGGCACCTCAGGCGCGGGATCGCGCGGATAACGCAGACACAGCGGCCCGTCCTCATGGCGCAGGCCGGTGCGCAACAATGCCAGCATCTCGGTCGCATTCTTCGGCGCAGTGACCGTCATGCCGGGCACCGCCAGCATGTACGCGATGTCGTACAGACCCATGTGTGTCGGGCCGTCCTCGCCCACGAGTCCCGCGCGGTCCATGGCGAAGATCACCGGCAGCCGCTGGAGCGCGACGTCGTGAATCACGTTGTCGTACGCGCGCTGGAGAAAGGTGGAGTAGATGGCGCAAACGGGCCGCAGCCCCTGCGTTGCCAGCCCCGCCGCGAAGGTCACGGCATGCCCTTCCGCTATACCCACATCGAAGAAACGGGCCGGAAACGCCTTGCCAAACATTCCCGTGCCCGTTCCCGCGGGCATGGCGGCGGTGATCACAACCAGTCGCTGTTCCTCGGCGCCCAGCTCCGCGAGCCCCTTGCCGAAGGCCGCGGTGTACGCCGGATTCGCAGTGGATGTCTTGAGCTGTTTGCCCGTTGCCGGATCGTGACCGGGCGGCAGGGCGTGCCACTTCTCGCCATGATCGCCCGCGGGAAACCCCTTTCCCTTCTGCGTGATGACATGCACGAGGCGCGGCGTGCGCATGCCCTTCACAGCCGTGAACGTGTCCACCAGGGCGTCGATGTCATGCCCCTCGATCGGGCCGAAGTAGCGGAAACCCAGCTCCTCGAACAACACACCCGGCGTGAGGAAGCTCTTCATGCTTTCCTCCCACTTGCGCACGATGCCGCCAATGCCCGACAATGGTCCCGGCAGCTCGTCCATCACCGTGCCAAGTGCGCCGCGCACCCGGTTGTAAATCGGATTGCGCTGGATGGAGCCAAGGTATTTGGAGATGGCGCCCACGTTGGGCGCAATGGACATCTCGTTGTCATTGAGGACGACGAGAATGTCGCGCCCGGACGCTCCGGCGTTATTGAGCCCCTCGTACGAGAGCCCGCTGGTCAGCGCGCCATCGCCCACCACGGCCACCACACGAAAATCGTCGTCCATGAGATCGCGTCCCACCGCCATGCCCAACGCCGCCGAAATGGCGGTTGCCGCGTGGCCGGCGCCGAACGCGTCATACTCGCTCTCGTCGCGCTTGAGGAAGCCGGACAGTCCGCCTTCCTGGCGAAGCGTTTCGAAGCGTCCCTTGCGTCCGGTGAGCATCTTGTGCGGATACGCCTGATGTCCCACGTCCCAGACGATCTGATCGCGCGGCGCATCGAAGACATGATGCAGCGCGACGGTGAGTTCCACCACGCCGAGCCCGGCGCCGATGTGTCCTCCCGTGCGGGAGCAACTGTCAATGAGCGCCGCGCGAATTTCGTGTGCGAGCGTGCGGAGCTCGTCGCGCGACAGCGACTTCAGATCGGCAGGAATGTTGATGCGAGGCAGAACCGGCATATCCACTCGGGGACAAAGGCTGAACAGTACTACGAGGTGCGATCCACGACGAACTGCGCGAGCCGGCTGAGCGTGGGCGTCAGCAGACCACCGGCCAGGAGCGCTGCGCGCGCCTGATCCGCCAGCGCACCGGCCCGCGCCACGGCGCCGTCCACCCCGAGCAGCGCCGGATAGGTGCTCTTCCCCAGCAATGCGTCGCGGCCGGCGGTCTTGCCCAACTGCGCCGTGGTCGCGGTCGCGTCCAGCACGTCGTCAGCGATCTGAAAGGCGAGGCCGATCGCATCGCCGAATCCCTGCAGGGCGTCGCGCTGCCGGGGCGTGGCGTCCGCGGCGATCCCGCCGATGCGAACCGAAGCCGCAATGAGTGCGCCGGTCTTCGCGGCGTGCACACCTTCCAGCTCCGCCAGCGACAGGACCCGCTCCTCCCCGGCCAGATCCAGCAACTGTCCGCCAACCATCCCGGCCGCGCCCGATGCCCGCATCAACTCTCGAACGATGTCGCTGCGCGAGTGTGCGGGCAACCCGAGGGCCAGCGCGGCGTCGCCGGCCGCCTGCGCCGCCAACGGCACCATGGCCACTCCCGCGACGGCGGCGACGCCCGTACCATGCCGGCGGTGCGTGGTCGGGCGCCCGCGCCGCACGTCATCGTCATCCATGCACGGCAAATCATCGTGCACGAGTGAGTACGCGTGGACGATCTCCACCGACGCGGCGAGCGCGGACGCGTTGCCGCCGCCGCCGCAGGCGCGATAGGCGCCCAGCACGAGCAGCGGCCGGAGCCGCTTGCCCTCGCCAAGGAGGCTGTAGCGAATCGCGGCGGCCACCGCCGCGGGCAGATCGGCCAGCGCCCGGTCACAGAGGCCAACGAGCGCCGCATCCACCGCGGACCGGTCCGCGGCGAACTCCATCTCCACGGGCTCAGCGATTGAAGTCGGCAAGTCCGAGTGAACCGTCGGCCTGTTCGACGAGCTGGCGGACGCTGGCTTCGGCCGCGCCCAGTGCAGCGGAGGCGGCGCGGAGCCGCTCCACGCCTTCCTCGAAGAGGCGAAGTGCCGCATCGAGGTCGAGATCCCGGCGGTCCAGCGCCGCGATGATCTGTTCGAGCCGTTGAACGTCCTGCTCATATGCCATGTGTCACTCGCCTGGTTCAGGTGTCGCCGCATCCGGCGCGGACAGTTCGGGCGCGCCCGTGGCCTGCGAGGGCACACGGCCATCGCGCAAAACGAGCGCAAAGGCCAGTCCCGGAGAGAACTGGTGTGCACTGGTGAGCGGCTCGCCGTCCGCTCCCCGTGCCACGGCGAAGCCACGTGCGAGCGTCGCCAGCGGACTCAGTGCATGCAGTCGCCCTGCGACAGCTTCGAGCCGCGCGCGCCGCGATTCCACGAGCTGCTCGCCGCGCCGCCGCAGGTCCCGATGCGACAGCTCGAGCCGCGCGCGCATGTCCGCGGCGCGTCCCGTGAGACCCTGGCGCAGGTTCCTGGCGAACACAGCGAGATGATCCCGCTCATCCGCGAGCACCGGGACGGCGGCTTCCGCGGCCGCCGAAGGCGTCGGCGCGCGCAGGTCGGCCACGAGATCGCACAGCGTCGTGTCCACCTCGTGCCCCACGGCGGAAATCGTGGGCGCGGTGCACGCCGCGAGCGCGCGCGCCACGCGCTCGTCGTTGAACGCCCACAGGTCCTCACGCGCGCCGCCGCCACGTCCAATGATCACCGTGTCGGCTCCGCCCCAGCGATTCACGCGCCCGAGCGCCGCGATCAGCTCCTCCGTGGCGCCCTCGCCCTGCACCTTCGCGGGTACGACGACGAGCTCCACCAGCGGCCAGCGCCGCCGCACCACCGCCATGACGTCACGCAGCGCCGCGCCATCCGGGCTCGTGATCACCGCGATGCGCCGGGGAAAGGCGGGAATGCGCCGCTTGCGCTCCGGTGCCGTCAGTCCATCGGCCTGAAGGCGTTTGAGCGAGAGTTCGAGCGCCTTGCGCCACAGCCCGTCGCCGGCAGCCTCCATGGCGGTGACCACGAACTGCATGTCGCCGCGCGCGGCATACACCGAGAGCTGGCCGCATGCCGACACCTGCATGCCGTCGTCCGGTGGCGCCGGAATGCGCCGCTGATTGCGCGACCATACGACGCATCGCACCTGCGCCGTCGCGTCGCGCAAACAGAAATACCAGTGGCCGTTGCGATGCGCCTTGAAGTCGCTCACCTCGCCGCGTACCCAGAGCGGCGTGAACGCGCCCTCGAGCACCGCCTTCGCCGTTTCCGTCAGCGTGGACACCGCGATCGCCTGCTGCGCGCTCTCTCCCGTGGTCTTCACCGGCACGGCGAACGACGCAGCGGCCGCGGCGCCATCAGTGTTCAGCGGCGGCACCGCGAAGAGGTCAGGCGCATCCGGGGCAGCGTCACGCGCGAGGCGCGACGAGGACCGGCCGCGAGCGGGCGTCATGCCGAGGCAGCGCGCTCCGCCGCACGAATGGTATTGCGGAGGAGCAGCGCGATGGTCATGGGTCCCACGCCACCCGGGACCGGTGTGATCAGCGACGCCACCGCGCGCGCGCTCGCGAACTCCACGTCGCCCACGAGGCGGTAGCCGTTCCGCGCCGATGCATCCGCCACGCGGTTGATGCCGACGTCAATGACCACGGCGCCGGGCTTGATCATGTCGCCGCTGACCATGCACGGGCGACCCGCGGCGACGATGAGAATGTCCGCCCGCCGCGTATGCGCGGCCAGGTTCCGCGTCGCACTGTGGCACACGGTGACGGTGGCGTTGGCGCCGGGACCCGATTGCACCATCAATGCCATCATCGGTTTGCCGACGATGTTGCTGCGTCCCACGATGACGCACTCGGCTCCCTTTGTGTCCACGCCGCTCCGGACGAGCAGCTCTTGCACGCCGGCCGGCGTGCACGGCGCAAAGCCATCGCGCTCGCCGATCAGCGTCTTGCCGACGTTCACGGGGTGGAAGCCGTCCACGTCCTTGTGCGGCAGGATGCGCCGGATGATCTGGTCCGCGTCGATGTGCGCGGGCAGCGGCATCTGCACCAGGATCCCGTGAATCGCCGGGTCCCTGTTCAGGGCGTCCACCTGTGCCAGCAGCACATCCTGCGACGTGGCTGCCGGGAGCCTGATCGTGACGCTGTGCATGCCGGCTTCCTCGCACGCCCTGCCCTTGCTGCGCACGTACACGGCGCTCGCCGCATCATCGCCCACGAGCACGACGGCGAGACCGGGACGCACGCCGCGGGCCGTCAGGCGGGCGGCGTGGAGCGCCACATCCGATCGGATTCCGCGCGCAATGGCAACGCCGTCGATGAGGCTAGCGGGCAAAGTCCACCGCTCGCTGCTCGCGAATCACCACCACTTTGATCTGCCCCGGATACTGCAGTTCGCCCTCGATGCGGCGCGCGATCTCTTCGCTCAGTGATGCCATGCGAATGTCATCCACGTCGTCCGGATTCACGATCACACGAATTTCGCGGCCTGCCTGAATGGCGAACACCTTCTCCACGCCACTGTAGCTGCCGGCGATCCGTTCCAATCCCTCGAGCCGCTTCACGTACGTCTCGAAGGCTTCGCGACGCGCACCCGGGCGCGACCCGGAGATGGCATCGGCCGCCTGCACGAGCACCGACACTTCACTCTCGTGCGGAACGTCGTCGTGGTGCGCGGCTATGCAGTTCACGACGAGGGGATGCTCGCCGTACTTGGTAGCGACTTCCACACCGAGCTGGACGTGCGTGCCCTCATGCTCGTGCGTGAGCACCTTGCCCACGTCGTGCAGCAGCGCGCCCCGCTTCGCCATCACGACGTCGAGCCCGAGTTCGGCCGCCATGATGCCGGCCAGGTGCGCCGTTTCCTTCGAATGCTGCAAAATGTTCTGACCGTAACTGGTGCGGTAGTGCATGCGTCCGACGAGCTTGATCATCTCCGGATGCAGGCCGTGCGCGCCGATCTCATAGGCAGCCTGCTCGCCCATCTCCTGGATCGAAACATCCACCTCCTTCCGCGCCTTGGCGACCACTTCCTCGATGCGCCCGGGGTGAATGCGGCCATCAGCGACGAGTTTGGACAGTGCCAGACGCGCGACTTCGCGCCGAACGGGCTCGAAGCAGGACACGACCACCGTGTCCGGTGTGTCGTCAATGATCACGTCCACTCCGGTCGCCAGCTCGAACGCGCGAATGTTTCGCCCTTCCCGGCCGATGATGCGCCCCTTCATCTCATCATTGGGAAGCGCCACGGAAGAGACGCTGATTTCGGACGTATGCTCGGAGGCGATGCGCTGCACGGCGAGGGCGACGATCTTGCGAGCCTCGCGCTCGGCATTTCGGCGGGCGGATTCCCGGATCTCGCGAATGGTGTTGGCAGCTTCCGCGTTGGCCTGTTCCGCCATGCGGCCGATGAGTTCGGTCTTGGCTTCCTGCGCGGACATGCCGGCCAGTTGCTCCAGCCGGCGGCGCTCCTCGAACAGGAGCTTGTCCAGCTCTCCTTCGCGCTCGCCGACAATCTTTTCGCGCCGCCCCAGCTCGCTGCCCCGGCGACCGACCTCCTTGTCGCGCTGATCGAGGAGGTCGAGCTTGCGGTCCAGGTGTCCCTCCCGCTCCTGCACGCGGCGCTCGGCACGATCCAGCTCCTCACGCCGCTTGAGGGCCTCAAGCTCCCAATTTTCGCGGAGGCGCATGGTTTCCTCCTTTCCGGAGAGCAGCGCCGACTTCCGCAGCGTTTCGGCCTCGCGGTTTGCATCGTCGAGAATGCGCCCTGCCGCTTCCTCGGCGGTGGCACGCGCGGCAGCCTGGGTGGCGCGCTCAGCAGCACGCCCCTGTTCGCGACCGATCATGAAAAAAGCCGCGGCGGCGATGAGCACTGCTACGCCAGACGCGGCTATGAGCGCGAATTGAGTCATTGGATCTATGCTCCAAAGCGACGCAAGCGTCGCGCATCAGGAATGCCGACCCACCGAGTCGCAACGAAGCTGAATGGCGGCGCCGGTCCAGCGCCGGCGTAGGGCGCGAGATGGGCGTGGCTAACTCCAAGTTTCGCTTTGGACTACAAGGCAGGTTGGCGGCTTTTGAGGAAAAGCTACGTGTCGACATCCCAAAAACAAGAGCGGAGCCCGCTTCAGACGGGCTCCGCCGACTATTCCCGAACGCGCTTGGCAGGCGGCAGGAGTCTTCGAATGCTCGCCGAGAGTGATTCGATACGGTCCGCGATCTCTTCCGGGGCCTCTCTCGCGTGAAAGAACTCCGAGGTCACCTGCATGGCGGCCAGAATCGCCGCCTTGTGCGACTCCACGACCATTCCGGCGCTCATGAGCGTGCGAATCGTGTCATCCACGTGCTGCGCCACAGCCCGCGTGTGCTCAGGACGCTCATCGCTCCGGATCGTGTACTCCTCGCCAAGGATTGTCACCTTGACCGATGACTTCTGGCGGCTCACCGTCTCACCTCCGTTTCGTGCTGCTGGCGCAGGAAGCGCAGGCGGTCGAGCAATTGCCTGGTCCGCTGCCTGGCCCCTTCGAGGCGCTGCTTCAGTTCCTGATTCTCACGCGTGAGCGCGACCATTTCCGGCGACGGCTTCCCTGCCGCGGTCTGTGCGGTTCGCTCGTCCACGGTGCGCAGTCGTGCTTCCGCCTCATGAGCACGGCGCCGCCACGCAGCCATCTCGTCAGCCAGGCTTCGAATCAGTTGTTCCAGCTCATCCAACGCCTCGAGGTCAGGTCGTGCGCTGTCGGACACCGAGTTCTCCTTCCAGGGTTCGCAGAAGCTTGTCGCGCCGTCCGGCGATTTCCTTGTCGCGTAGAGTGCGTGTTGGATGCCGAAACGTCAATCGCCAGGCGAGACTGCGAACGCCGGCGGGCACCCCTTCCCCACGATATTCGTCGAAGAGCGAAAGCGACTCGAGCAGCTCACCGGCCGAGGCGCGGATGGTCTGTTCCACGATTGCGGCGGGCAGCTCATTCGGCACCAGGAGCGCGACATCGAGTTCGACCGCCGGAGTGGTGGGCAGAGGCCGGTAGCGCAACGACGGATGAGCCGGCATGGTGGCGTGCTGTTCGCGCGACACCGCCGACTGGCCCGGCGGGGCCACCGGCGCCGACTCCACCAGGATGAGAGTCATTTCGAGGCCGTACACGGGAGCTGCCCACACTGGCGCGTCGAGTTCGACGCGCCGCACGATCCCACGCTCCGCGCCGTTCACGATGATGGTCCACAGCGCAGCACCGTCGCCCGCGACCAGCTCGATCGCTGCGTCGGGAAATGCCACGCCGGCGAGTTCCTCCGCGAGCCCTTTCGCGTCCCACTCGTCGAAGTCCGCCGGATGCGTATCGGTCCAATGCGGCGGGTGGCGACGCCCGGTGATCAGCGCCGCGGCACGCAACTCCTCGCGGGGGAGCGGTTCGCCAGCAGGAATGAACGCCGCTCCGACCTCGAACAGCCGGATGTCGCGCCGCATGCGTGACAGATTGTACTCGGCGCGTCGCGCCAGCGTGTCGAGCACATCGCGGCGCAGATACGCTTCGTTCTCCGCCAGTGGATTGGCGACGCGCGCGAAGCCGCGGGGCGCTCCCGACACGAACGGCATGGGGCGTGCTTCGAGCAGTCCGCGCGAAACGAGCAGCTCCCGCACGCGGCGTGAAACGAGTTCCGCCGGCGAATCGGGTACGGTCCCCGGGCGGAACGGTCGGATCTCGGCTGGAAAGGCGTTGTAGCCATGCAGGCGGGCGACTTCTTCAATGAGGTCAACTTCCTGCGTCACGTCGGGCCGCCAGGATGGAACCGTGACGTCCAGATGCTCCGGACCCTGCTCCGCCGCAAAGCCGATGGAACGGAGCAGCGTGGCGATGGCGTCTGGCGCGAGTGCAATGCCCAGCACGCGCTCGACACGCGCCACGCGCAGCGTGATGCGCGTGAGCGCCCGCGGCGCCGGGCGCAGATCCACCGGCGCGCCGTCGACATGGCCGCCGGCAATCGTCAGGAGCATCTCGACTGCGCGGGCGAGCGCGCGCGGTGGAAGCTCGAAGTCCACGCCGCGCTCGAAGCGATAGCTTGCGTCGGTGGACATGGCGAGCGCCCGGCGTGCGCGGCGCACGCTGGATGGCTGGAAGTTCGCCACTTCGAGAAAAATATCCGTGGTGGCCTCCGTCACTTCGGTGGCGCGACCGCCCATGACGCCGGCGATGGCCTGCGCGCGATCCTGATCGGCGATGACCGTCATGGAGGAGGAGAGCGTGCGCTCCACCCCGTCCAGCGTGGTGAGTGATTCGCCGTCGTGTGCGCGCCGGATGATCACGGCGGGGCCCGCGAGCGTGCGCGCGTCGAAGGCGTGCATGGGCTGCCCCAGCTCGTGGAGGAGATAGTTGGTGATGTCCACGACGTTGTTGATGGGGCGGGACCCGACCGCGATGAGCCGCTCCGCGAGCCACGTCGGACTGGGACGTACGGAGAGTCCTCGAATCACCACACCGTCGTAGCGCGGACACCCCTCGGGGTCCTCGAGCACAACACGCACCGCGCCCGCACGCGCCTCCCGGGGCGCGACCGCCACGGTGGGAATGCGCACCGTATCCCCTCGGGGAATCGGTGGTATGGTGAGCGACGTGCTCGTCGCCGCCGCCAGCTCTCTCGCGAGGCCGACGTGCGAGAGCAGGTCGGGGCGGTTCGGCGTCACGTCGATCACGAGCCGTGCATCGCCGCCGCCCACTGCCTGGAGAAAGGGCGTGCCCGGTGGCGAGAGCGTGTCCAGCCGCAGAATGCCGTCGTGCTCATGGCCAAGCCCGAGCTCGCGCGCAGAGCAGAGCATGCCGTTCGAGATGGCCCCGCGAATTTTTCGCTTCTCGAGCTTCACGCCGCCCGGCAGCGTACTGCCCGCGGGCGCGAACGGATAGCGCTCCCCGACCTGCACGTTGGGCGCGCCACAGACGACATCCAGCAACTCGCCGCGCCCCGCATCCACCTTCGTCACCCAGAGATGGTCCGACTCCGGGTGACGATACGCTTCCACGACAAGGCCGACGACGACGTCGCGCAGGTCGTCGCGCAGATGAATCAGCTCGTCCACCGTACAGCAACGCGCGGTAATGAGGTCGCGCATGGCTTCGGGCGACAGGACCACCGGGAGCATGCTCTGGAGCCACTCGCACGACGCGTTCATGAGCTGAACTGTTCCAGAAAGGCGATATCGGAGTCGTAGAGCAGCCGGATATCGGGAATGCCGTAGCGCAGATTGGCAATGCGGCCGGGCCCCATGCCGAATGCCCAGCCGGTATAGCGCTCGCTGTCCATGCCGGCCGCCTCGAGCACCGCCGGATGCATCATCCCCGAGCCCAGAATCTCCATCCACCCCGTTCCCTTGCAGCTCGGGCAGCCGCTGCCGTCGCATATCGTGCAGCGGACGTCCATTTCCGCCGACGGTTCGGTGAAGGGGAAATAACTGGGGCGAAAGCGCGTGGCAGTCTCGCCGAAGAAGCGATTCGCGAAATACGTGAGCGTGGCCTTGAGATCCACGAAGCTGATGCCTTCGTCCACCGCCATGCCTTCGATCTGCGCGAACATCGGCGCATGGGACGCGTCGAAGAAATCGCGGCGATATACGTTGCCCGGCGCCAGGATGCGCACCGGCGCCCGATGCAGTTGCAGGGTACGCACCTGCACGGGCGAGGTGTGCGTGCGCAGCAGCGTGCCAGGGCCCAGGTAAATCGTGTCGTGCAGCTCCATGGCAGGGTGATCGCTGGGAAAGTTCAGCGCGCCGAAGTTGTACCACTCGTGCTCCGCTTCCGGCCCCGTGGCAATCGTGAAACCGAGCTCCCGGAAAATGGCGGCGATTTCCTCGATGACCAGCGTGACCGGATGCTTGGCGCCGCGCCAGCCGTGGCGGGCCGGCATGGAGAGATCCGGACCGGGTTGCGCCGGTGCCTCGGCTACGAGCAACTCGCGTCGCGCGCCGAGAGCCAGTTCGAGTGCCTGCTTGACGCGATTGATCGCGGCGCCGGCGTCACGCCGTTCTTCCGCCGGCAGCGTGGGAAGCGACTTCATGGCATCGGTGAGCCGTCCGCTCTTCCGTCCCAACAACTGGTGTCGGGTGGATTCGAGCGCTTCGGCGCTCATGGCCTGATCGATCGCCGCGAGCCCGTCGCGCTCGATGGCGGTCACCAGATGCTGGAATTCGTCGAGCGTCATGTGCGTGAAGGAATCAGCAACAGAAACGGCGGCAGGCGACCGGTAGGGTCACGCTGCCGCCGAGACAAGGTATCGTGGGCTGTCGTTTCGCGGGACCGGCTGCCGACGCGGATCGCGATCAGGCCGCCGTGACCGCCGCCCGGGCCTTCTCGGCGAGGGCCGTAAACGCGGCGGGATCGTGCACCGCGAGATCAGCGAGCACCTTGCGATCGACCTCGATGCCGGCCTTGTGCAGCCCGTTCATGAACACGCTGTAGCTCATGTCATTCTGATGCGCCGCGGCATTGATGCGGACGATCCAGAGCCGGCGAAATTCGCGCTTCTTGTTCTTGCGGTCGCGGTACGCGTACTTCCAGCCGCGCTCCACATTCTCCTTGGCGGCCTTCCACAATTTGCTGCGCGCACCGAAGGCTCCGCGCGCGGCCTTCATGACCTGTTTCTTGCGCTTCAGCCGCGTGACATTGGACTTGACGCGTGGCATATGAGTCTCCTTACGCCTGGATCAGGCGCTTGATGCGCTTGGTGTCGCCCGTCGTGGCAATGAGCCCGGGGCGGCGCAGATTGCGCTTACGCTTGGCGCTCTTCTTGGTGAGAATGTGGCTCTTGTACGCCTTGAAGCGCTTGACCTTGCCGGAGGCGGTGGTCTTGAAGCGCTTCGCCGCGCCTTTATGGGTTTTCATCTTCATGGCGAGTGTCCAGTGCCCTTATTTGGGCGCCAGTATCATGGTCATGTTCTTGCCTTCGAGCTTCGCGGACGTCTCGACCTTGCCAATGTCCGAGAGCTCGGTGGAAACCCGGTCGAGCACTTCCCTGCCCAGCTCCGGGTGAGCGACCTGCCGGCCGCGAAACATCATGGTGACCTTCACCTTGTTGCCATCCACCAGAAAGCGGCGCGCGTGCCGGGTCTTCGTGTCGAAGTCGTGATCGTCGATACCGGGACGATACTTCACTTCTTTCAGGTGAATGACGTGCTGCTTCTTCTTTGCCTGCCGCGCCATCTTGGCCTGCTCGAACTTGAACTTCCCATAGTCCATGATGCGAACGACGGGAGGCCGGGCGAGCGGCGCGACTTCAACCAGGTCCAGCCCCTGCGCTTCAGCCTGCGCGAGAGCCGTCTCGAGTTCAATGATTCCCAGCTGCGAGCCATCGGGCGCGATCACGCGCAACGGGCTGATGCGAATCTGCCGGTTGACGCGGACTCGCTTTGTACTGTCCTGGATAGGCGATGCTCCGAACAAAAAAAGTGGCGGCCCCGACTTCGGAGTCCGCCAGATACGCCAGCACGCCCCCGAAAGGGTCGTCTGCGCCTGAAGTGGACTCCTGCAGCACGTCCCGCGCGCCATGCGCCGGAGGCCGGAGGGTGAGAGCGGTCCGTGCCCGCTCTACTTGCTATGTATGCGACGACGCAATGTACGGGCCAACTTCAGGCCTGTCAACCAGTAACGACGATACGGCTCACTCGCGAAGCGTATATGCCTTGTCATCGTGCCCGACCGTTCCCCAGGCGTGCGTCGCATCGTGTTCGAAGATCACCAGCCAGCCCTCCTCGTGCGCCCGCCGCAGAATGCGCCGCTTCGTCTCGAGCGTAACCAGCGGTTCCACGTCGTAGCCCATGATCCAGGGCAGCGGGAGATGCGCGACCGTCGGCACGAGATCGGCAAGATAGAATGCCGTCTCGCCGCGCGACTGGAGCAGGATCCCCTGATGAAATGGCACGTGCCCGGGCGTCGGCATTACGGTGATGCCCGGTACGATCTCGCGCTCCCCCTCCACGAGGTCGGTCTGACCGGCCTCGTACACCGGCACAAAATTGTACGCGAAGTAACTGGCGGCGGTCCGTTCGTTGGTGTGGGTGGCGTAATGGTATTCTCCCGCCTGCATGATGTAGCGTGCATTCGGGAACGCGGGCTTCACGACACCGCTGGCATCGCGGTAGGTGTTGCCGCCGCCGTGGTCGAAATGCAGATGGGAGTTGATGACCATCGCGACGTCTTCGGGCCTGTATCCGGCGGCTCGCAGCCCGTCCTCCAGCGCGGTGCGACCCTCCTGCCCTGTGTTCTCGATGCCGTAGATGCCGAGGAACTTGTCATTCTCCTTGTTACCGGCGCCCGTATCGATCAGCACGAGGCCCACATCGTGCTCGATGAGCAGACAGCGCATGCCGAGCGCGATCCGGTTGCGATCGTCGGCCGGAATGCGGCGCTCCCAGAGCGGTTTGGGCACGACGCCGAACATCGCGCCACCATCGAGTCGCTGTCCGCCAGCCTGGATGGCGTGCACGCGCCAGGCGCCGACCGTGCGGGTTTCGAGCAGGGGGCTGGGTGCGCTCACGATCGAGCCTCCATCACGTTTCCTTTGGCCGGTGCGGCCTCATGCGGTCGTATCGTCATTCGCGGCGCGGGGCATGGCCGCTTCTCCTCTGCGCCGTCGCCGGCCGCTCGAGCGCGCGGCCAGCAATCCTTCGAGATCAGTCCAGCCACGACAGTCCCGCTCGCGCGCCGCATCGAGGAGGCGGAGCAGGATGTGCGCCGTCGCCAGCGCGTCGCCGGCGGCGCGGTGGCGGTCCGTGATGGTCACGTCGTAGAAATGCGCGAGGCTGTCCAGCTTCCGACTGCGCAGTTGCGGCAGCACGCGGCGCGCGAGCCGCACCGTGCACAGCCGCCGTCCGGTGAGTTGCCGATTCGTTGCCCGCGCCACCTCGGCGCTCACGAAGCGCCAGTCGAACTCCGCGTTATGCGCGACAAAGACGTGTCCCTGCAGGAACTGGAGCAGCTCGGGTGCAATCTCGCGAAAGCGGGGTGCGTCCCGCACCATCTGCGGCGTGATGTGCGTGAGCGCGGTGATCATCGCTGGAATGGGACGCTCGGGATTCACGAGCGTCTGGAACTGCTCGGCGATGCGGCCTCCGCGCACGACCACCGCTGCAATCTCCGTGACGCGATCGCCGAAGAACGCATTCATGCCGGTGGTTTCCACGTCGACCACGACGTAGGAGAGTGCCTCCAGCTCATCGCGGAAGGCGCTGTCGTCAGTTGCGCGGTCGCGGCTCTGGATCGTTGGGTGCGGCGCGAGCGACCACCGGCCGGATGCGTCCCGCGCGAATTCCGGCCGGTCCGCGAACAGCGCGAGCGCCATCTGCTCGGCTACCACGCGGGGAGCGCCCGGCAACTGACAGACGTGCTCGATGAGCGGAACCGGATCGGAGGGACCAGCAGTGAGAAACGACAGGGCGCGCCGCACGAGCGTCGTTTCGATTTCCCTGACGCCTACCGTCAGTCCCACGGATCGTCCCGCCAGAGCGGCATCGTCATGCAGCGCGGACCGCCACCGCCACGCACCAGTTCGCCGCCCTCGAAGGTGATCACGGCGCGCTGATCGTCGCGAATCCGCTCCTGTCCCGTGAGAAAGGAGACGGCGGGCACCAGCGTGAATCCCATCTTCTCGAGCTCCTCGAGCGTGCCCTCGTTCCGGGTATAGGACAGCAGCACGCCCGGTCGCACCGCGATGAAGTTGCAGCCACTGGCCCACTGCTCGCGCTCCTGCACGATGCGCCGTGTTCCCCCGCAGAACACCGGCTCCATGGGAAGACCCACCGCCTGCAGCGCCGCGAAGATGTTGGGCATCTCCTTCATCTGCCGGTGTCCCTTGCGGCGGTGAAGAATCGCGAGTCGTTCCGCGCCAACGAAATGGGGTGGATAGACCGCGCACAGGTCGCGATCGATCTGGGTGAAGATCATGTCGAGGTGAATCGCGGTGTGCTCCGTGGGCATCACCACCACGATGACATCCGTGACGGGCGTGTGCTCGAAGACGAGCTCGGTGAGATGATCGATCGCGGCGGGACTGGATCGCTCGCTGAACCCCATGAGCAGCGTATCCGCGCGGAGCGGATGCACGTCGCCCCCTTCCAGCGTGTAGTTGCTGCGCCGCTCGGCGGCGCCGTCATAGAGAATCCCCTTGTTGGCGAGTTCCGGATGATGCAGGAAGAGCGCCTTCATGATCAGTTCTTCCGACCAGCGCACACCGTAGCGCATGGAGCCGATCATCACGTGGTCGCCGATGACCATGGCCGTGTCGCGCGTGAAGAAGAGATTGGGGAGCGGCGGCAGCATGTAGCCCGATTCGTTCAGTGCCTGCGCCAGCGGTCCCGGCTCCTCTTCCTCGCCCTCGATGAGCATCTGGACGATTTCGTCCGGTGGTCGCGCGCCAATCTTGGTTGCCAACGGACCGAATGGCACGATGTCCGTGGTTTCCCGCACCAGGAGATCCCGCACGGTCGTTTCGACGAGGACTTGGGCCAGGAGATCCCGCACGTAATGAACCCTGGCGAATCGTTCGAGGATCGCGACGAAGCGGCGATGCTCGCGTTCCGCGCTTTCCACGTCGATGATGTCGTCGTAGAGATAGTCCTCGCGGTTGGAGGGAGTGACAGCGAGGAGTTCGGGACCCGGCGTGTGGACGAGTACCGCGCGCAGCATGCCGATTTCGGAGGTCACGTGGACGGGCATAGTGCCCGAAGATAACCCGTCTCGCGCCCTCCCAACCAGCGCAGCGGTGAAACTGCTGGCATTCGCGGCCCGCTCCGCCTAACTTGTGAAGAAATTCACAAGCCCTGGGACGCAGTGAAGCACATAGCAGAGTCCACCGTTCGGCGATTGTCGTTGTACCTCCTCTTTCTCGAGGAGTTCGAGGCGCGCGCGCTCGATACGATTTCCAGTACCGAGCTGGCGGCGCGAGGCGGCACGACCTCGACGCAGGTGCGAAAGGACCTCTCGTTCTTCGGATCGTTTGGCAAGCGCGGTCTCGGCTACCCTGTCGTTGAGCTTGCCAGCCGGATTCGTCAGATCCTCGGCGTCGAGCGCGAATGGCGCGTGGTCATCGTTGGTGCCGGGAAGATCGGGCTGGCGCTGGCCCAGTATCGTGGGTTCGCGCAGCGCGGCTTCCAGGTAAGGGCTGTCTATGACAGCGACCCGGCCAAGATCGGAACACGGAGCGACGGTTTCGTGATTCGCGCGCTCGACTGGCTGCCCAGCGATGCGCGCGCGGAACCGGTGGACATTGCCGTTCTCGCCGTACCGGCACCGGCCGTGCAGCGGGTCGCGGACCTCGTCGTGGATGCCGGGGTCCGGGCCATTCTCAATTTCGCGCCGCACCAGCTCAAGGTCCCGGCGCACGTTGCCGTGAAAACCGTGAACATGGCCATGGAGCTCGAAGGGCTTTCCTTCGTGCTCACGAATCACGACGACTGACCACGCCGGCGGACTGGAGCAGAACGAGAAACTGCCCGGGCGTGAGACGCTCCGGCCTGGTCTCCCCGCTCACGCCGGCGAGTTCCAGAACGCGTGCCGTCGCGGCGACGTCGAGATCGAACACGGTGCGAATGACGCGCCCCATCTGCTTGCGACGGAGCCCAAACGCACTCTGCACGAAATGCCGAAAGGCGTCCTGCATGTCGGGCGCGACGAGCGGCTCGTCCCGCGGTGTGAGCCGCACGGCCGCACTCTCCACCGATGGGGTTGGCTGGAATGCGCCGGCCGGAATCGTGAAGAGCACCTCCACGGTGGCCAGCGCCTGCACATTGACCGACAGGGCACCGTAGGCTCGCTCGTCCGGCGTCGCGGCGAGGCGCTCGGCGACCTCGCGCTGGACCACGAACACCGCGCGCGATGGACGCGGCGGCTCGAGCGCGCGAAAGAGAATCGGCGTCGTGATGTAATACGGGACGTTGCCGATGAGCGCATAGTCCGCGCCGGCCACGTCCGCCACCGGCGTCCGTAGCACGTCGCCCTGCACGATGGTCACGCGATCATCATCGGCGTACCGTTCGCGCAGGACGTGGGCGAGCGCGCGATCCAGCTCGATGGCGACGACGCGGCCGGCCCGCTCGCGGAGCGCCTCCGTGAGCGCACCCCGGCCGGGGCCGATCTCCACGACCGTCTCACTGGAACCGGGTGCCAGTGCATCCACGATGCGACCGAGGATGCGCGGGTCGGTGAGGAAGTGCTGCCCCAGCCGCTTCAGCGGTGGCGGCAGTGCACGGTGATGCGTCCGCATGGCCGGGCGGCGCGGTCAGCCGCGAATCAGTACGAGCGCGAGATCATCGCGTTGTACGGTGGCGCCGCCGTGCTCCTCGAGCTCATCGAGCACCCGGCGCAGGATGATGTCCGGCCCTTCGGTGCGATAGCGACACACGATGTCGAGCACGGGCTGTTCGCC
The DNA here is from genome assembly GCA_035553215.1 of Gemmatimonadaceae bacterium. Lineage (GTDB taxonomy): Bacteria > Gemmatimonadota > Gemmatimonadetes > Gemmatimonadales > Gemmatimonadaceae > JADGGM01. The sequence goes on along the minus strand of DATNDS010000054.1, from coordinate 60,686 downwards.
GAGTCGCGCATCGAAGCGGTTGCGCGCATCGCTCACGCCGTCCGTGAACAGGAACAGCATGTCCTCGCCCGCGCGCCACGGCCGCTGCGCCGACGACGGGCTGGTCTCCACCATGCCGAGTGGCGGATCGATCGCGGCCAACCGCTCGCTGCGGCCGTCCGCCCCGATCAGATAGGCATGAGGATGGCCGGTATTCGCATAGCGCAGCACGCCGGCCGCAGGGTCAATGATGCCGTAGAAGACGGTGATGAACATTTCAGTGGAGACGAGCTCGTCGCGCACCGACCGCAGAAGCGCGGCCAGCATCTCGCCCGGATCGCTGGCGGCCTGCGCATGGATGGCGGAGGCGCTCATCGCGAGCGCCATGATCAGCGCGGCACGGTACCCATGGCTCGAGACGTCACCGATCATTACACCGGTGCGGCCACCACCCAGGCGGAAGAGGTTGTAGAAGTCTCCGCCCACGCTCTCGGTGGGTACGACCCGGGCCGCCACCTGTGCCTCGGGCTCCACCAGTTCGGTGCGCGGGAGCAGCTTCATCTGCAGGTCGTGCGCCAGCTCGAGCTCCTGCACCAGTCGCTGCTGGCTGAGCGAGGCGCGCACGAGGCGGGCGTTCTGAATCGCCGTGCCGATCTGGGTGGCGATGGCGCTCATCAGCTTCTGGTCGCCCGCGTTGAACGGGTGCCCGCCCACGCGGTCGGAGAGATTCAGAACCCCAAGCGGTTCGGCTCCGTGCGTGGGTGCCGTCCACATGATGGGGACCGAGAGCATCGTGCCGCGCCGGTAGAGTGCTTCTGATGGACAGGGATCCGCGTCGCCGTGTTCCGTGATGATCGCGCGTTGCTCGCGGAACGCGCGCGCCGACACGCTGCACTCATCCCCCAGCGCGATGGGCGGGACGTCGAGCGGCGGCGCGCCGAGCACGGCCACCGCCTGCAGCGTGTCCGTGACGCCGTCGTGCACCAGGATGGATCCGCGCCGCGCACCCACCGTATCCGAGATCTCGCTGAGAATCGTGGCAGCCGTCTCCTCGAGCGAGACGGTGCGCCCGAGAATCTCGGTGATCGTGTACAGCAGATTGATTTCTTCGTACCGCTCGGCCAGCTCGTTGGCGGCGTGTTCGACTTCGATGGAGGAGTGGAGGTACTGGGAGACGACAGGAAGGAGAAATCCGGCGCAGCGCTCGGGTGAAGCCAGGGCATCAGAGGAGGGCCCGAGGACGAGCCATGCACGCCGCCGTCCCGGTATGCTCGCGACCAGCACCGGCCCCCCTGGTGACTCCACCATGGCGGGGGGCCCGCTGTCGAGCGGCGGCGTCCACCCCAGGATGCCGACCGCCGGCACGGAGGTCGCCACCCGGGTGGGAAGATGCCCCTCATCACCGAGCCAGACCGCCGCGCTGCATCCGGTGGCGTCGCGGAAGCTGCTGAGAATCGTCGGCAGCTCAATCATGCCGGTGCAACGTCATGCGTACGACGTTCCCGTGATTCGTGAAGCTTTCGACGCGGTCCATGAGGCGCGCCATGAGAAAGAGGCCCCTCCCATCCTCGCGCACGAGGTTCTCCGGACTGGTCGGATCCTGCATGCAGGCGAGCAGGTCGAAGCCCGACCCCTCATCCACGACTTCGAGAATGACGCGCTCGCGGTTGACGTCACAGCGAATCCGCACGCGGCGCTGCGTCACGTCGGCGTTCCCGCGGAGGATGGCATTCGACAACGCTTCGGTGAGCGCCACCGGCAGGTTGAGCGTGACCTGTCGGGGATGGTACGCCAGTCGCGACACCTGGTGCGTCACGACCTCGACAACCCGTTCGATGTAGCGCACGTCGCTGGGAATCTCCAGTTCGAGCGCGACGTGCAGGCTGTCCAGCAGCGGCATGCCGCCGCGATCAGGACGTGACGACATCCCGCTCTGGCTCAGAATGACTGGAGCGCCCGTTCGCGGGTGTCGGTGATCTGGAAGAGCGTATCGAGCTTGGTGAGCTCGAAGAGGGTCTTCAGATCATCGTTGAGATTCGAGAGGCGCAACTCACCGCCCTGCTCGCGAATCTTCTTGGACAGCGATACGAGGACGCCCAGCCCCGAGCTGTCGATGTAGCCGGTCTGGCTGAAGTCGATGAGGAACTTGCGCTCCCCCTTTTCGAGCTCATCGAGCACCTTCTGCTTGAGCTCCTGCCGGTTGCCCACGATCAGCTGGCCGGCCACGTCCACCACCACCACTTCACCGTTCTTCTGCATCGCGAAACTCATGGATCCGTCTCCCGTCGAATTCCATCCGTGATTACGCGCCCCGACTCAACCGCGAGCAACGCGGTGACCGCGGCAACATTGATAATGTCATCGGCACCGGCTCCACGCGAGAGATCAGCGCATGGCCGGGCGATTCCCTGCAGAATGGGCCCCACCGCGATGGCCGGCACGAGCCGTTCCACGAGCTTGTAGGCGATGTTCCCCGCGTCCAGCGAGGGAAAGACGAGCACGTTCGCCACGCCCCCGACCTGACTGCCCGGCGCCTTGCGCGCGGCGACCGACTCGACCAGCGCCGCATCGGCCTGCAGCTCTCCATCCACCAGCAGCTCGGGCGCCCGCTGCCGCACGAGCCCGACCGCCGCCCGCACCCGGTCTACCGACCCGCCCGACCCACTCCCCAGCGTGCTGTACGATAGCATCGCGACCCGCGGTTCGTCCCCGACGACTGTGCGTCGCGCCGCCGCCGCGGCGAGCACGATCTCCACGAGCTGCTCGACGGTCGGCTCCGGTACGACGGCGCAATCCGCGAACGTCAGGACGCGCTCGCCGCTTCCGGACCGGGGAGGCAGCACCAGATAGAACGCGCTCGATACGGTCGAGCCGGCGTGCGCGGCGCCCACGCACCAGAGCGCTGCACGGACGACGTGTGCGGATGCATGAACCGCGCCCGCGACGCACCCATCGACTTCGTCGAGCGCGACCAGCCCATCGGCAAAGAACAGCGGATCGCGCGCCAGCGCCGCTGCCTCGGCGGCTGAGAGCCCCCTTGAAGCGCGCCGGCGCAGGAGCAGATCCGCCACCGCGGCGAGCCGGGAATCGGTGCCGGGGTCAACGCACGCGATGCCCGCCTCGTCGAACCCGCGGCGAACGTGGCCGGCATCCGACGAGAGCACCGCGATGGGCTCGACAATGCCCTGCGACTTGAGCTGGTGCATTGCGGTACGCGTGCGCTCATCGCCGCACTCCGGAAAGGCAATCCGGCGGATAACAGCGGCCGCGCGGCGCCGCAGATCGTCGATGAAGCTCACGCGCTCCGGAATCGCTCGCGCAGTGCGGCGTGCACCACCGGGTTCACGAGCTCCCGCGTGTCGCCGCCGAAGCGCGCGACCTCGCGGACGAGACTCGAGCTGACATACGTCAGATCGAGCCGCGGCATCATGAAGACCGTTTCGAGATCGGCGTTGAGATGGCGATTCATGAGGGCCATCTGGAACTCGTACTCGAAGTCCGCCACCGCGCGAAGTCCGCGGATCGAGAGGGTGGCGCCGACGTCGCGAGCGAAATCCACCAGGAGCCCGTCGAACTGGCGCACATCAACGCGCGGGTCGTTCACACAGGCCAGAATGAAGCGCATGCGCTCCTCGACCGGAAAGAGCGGCTGTTTCGCCACGTTCGTGGTCACCGCGATCACCAGGTGATCCACGAACACGAGGCTGCGACGGATGAGATCCTCGTGGCCGCGCGTGATGGGATCGAAGCTGCCGGCGTAGATGGCCGTGGTCATGTGCGGTGTGGTCAGGTGGCGGGGTCAGGACGCGCGTGCGGTTCGCGGCGCACGGCGCCTCGAAAGATGCTGATGGCGGTATCGCCGTAACGGCGCAGGTCGCCCGCACCGGACAGCGGCTCGCGAATGGAATGTTCGACAGCCAGCACGGTCGCAAAGGGAACGGTGTGCCAGCGCGCCGCGATGCGTCCGGCGAGCCCCATCTCGTAGGGCGGGTCCGCGAACGCCACGTCGAATGCGCCGGCGGCGAGACGCTCGACGAAGCGAACGGCATCGCCCTGGTGAACCACACTCGAGTCGCCGGCGTCAAGCGCCGCGATGTTTCGGCGCAGCGCCAGGAGGCTCCGGCGCGACAGGTCGACGAACTCGGCTCGCGCCGCGCCGCGCGAGAGCGCTTCGAGTCCCAGTGCCCCCGAACCCGCGAAGAGATCGAGCACGTGCGCGCCGGGCAGTTCGTACTGCAGGATGCTCATCCAGGACTCGCGTACGCGGTCCGCCGTGGGCCGCACGCGGCGGTCCGTGGGCGCCAGAATGATCCGGCCGCGCCATCGGCCGCTCACGATGCGCATGAATCGCTACCGTCGAATGTCCGCCAGCTTGATCTGCAGCCGCTGCTCTCCATGCCATTCGTCCCGCTCGAGCCGGTACGCCACATCGACAGTCGCCGAGTCCGCCAGCTCCCGTGCGCGATCGGCCATTCCCCACCCGAGGGCGTCCATGTGCGCATCCTCGTGCGCCAGGCGCAGCTTGAGATGATCACGCTGCCGGCCGATGATACGAGGGGGCGCCGCGAGTCGCACGCCCCGGGCGACGAACACCGGCTGCGGATTCCCCACACCGTATGGCTCGAAGTGACGCAGCAGCCGTTCGAGGTCCTCCGACGCCTCGGGCAGCGGAACGGCGAGGTCCACATGCACGCGGCGCACGAAGTCGGCCTGCGTGAGCCGCTCGCGCGCCACGGCGTTGAAGGCCGCGGCGAACTCGCTCACGCGATCGGCCGGCAGGGACACGCCGGCCGCCGCCTTGTGTCCGCCATAGCGTGTAAGAAGGTGACGGCACGCCGTCAACCCGGCATGCAGGTCGAATCCGCCAGTCGAGCGGCCCGATCCCTTGCCCTGTCCGTCGTGCAACGCGATCAGCATCACCGGCCGACAGAATTCCTCGACCAGCCGCGAGGCCACGATGCCGATGACGCCGGCGTGCCACCCCTCGCGCGCCAGCACGATGCCGTACGTCTCCTCCATATCGAGCGCGGCTGCCATGTCCATCGCTTCCGCCAGCGTGTCGCGATCGAGCTGCTGGCGGCGCCGATTGGTCTCTTCGAGCACGCGCGCGATGGCGTTGGCCTCCTCCTCGCTGTCCGTCATGAGCAGCTCCACACCGCGCAGCGCATGATCGAGCCGTCCCACCGCGTTGAGCCGGGGGGCGAGAATGAATCCCACACGGCCTGCCGTAAGCGGTTTGCCTTCCAGGCCGGCTGCGTGAATCAGGGCGCGCAGGCCCACGTTTCGGGAATGCTGCATGAGCTTGAGCCCATGCCGCACGAGGATGCGGTTCTCGCCCTTGAGCGGCGCGATATCGGCAATCGTGGCGAGCGCGACGAGGTCGAGCATGTCGTGAATTGGCGCTTCGCTCATGCCCAGGGCGCGAGCCAGCGCCAGTGCCAGCTTGTAGACCACGCCGACCGCGGCCAGATCCTTGTCCGGATACGAGCAGCCAGGTTGCTTCGCGTTGAGAATGGCTACCGCATCCGGCAGCACCTCATCGCTCGACGGCAGGTGGTGATCGGTGATGATCACGTCAATGCCCAGTTCGCGAGCGGCGTGCACCGGTTCGACCGCCGTCGTGCCGCAATCGCAGGTCACGATGAGGCTCGCGCGTTCCCGAACGGCGGCATTCACCCCGGCCATCGTCAGGTCGTAGCCGTCCTCCACGCGCCGCGGAATGAACGGCAGGGCGGTGCCGCCGCAGTAGCGCAGCGCGCGCAGCAACAGTGTCGTGGAGCAGATGCCGTCCACATCGTAATCGCCATGCACGAGGATGCGCTCGCCGTTGCGGATCGCGCCCTGCAGGCGCGCCACGGCCACGTCCATGCCCGCGAACGCCAGTGGATCGTGCAGTTGATCGAGACCTGGTCGGAGATAGCGCCGGGCCTCGTCGATGTCGGCAAAGCCCCGTTGCACGAGCAGGCGGCAAATGGCATCAGGCAGATGCAGCGCCGTCGCCAGCGCGTTCACCGCCGCCGCATCGGGCTCGTCGTGCATCACCCAGCGGGTGGACTGGCGGAGACGGTAGGTGGGAGCGGTCACGCTCCCAAAGCTAGGGTCGTACCCGATACCGAACAAGCATTATGCTGTTGCATAGAGCAGCACGCCACACCCCTCGCACACCTCGATGGATCGTCCGGCGGCGATGACGTTGCGCCGCTGCAGCGGAATAGCCGTGTTGCACCGGCCGCAAGCCATGCCCCTGAGCGGATACAGCGCAGTGGACTTCTCACGCCCACGAATGCGCTCGTATTTGGACAGCACGGAACGGGAGACGTGCTGGGCCGTCTCGTCACGCCTGGCACGCGCGTCGGACAGCTCGCCGCGCAGCTTTGCACGCGCGGCCGCGAGCTCCTCCCGTCGGTCCCGCTGGCGCTGCGCGAGTTCTTCGAGCTCCAGATCATGCAGGTCCGCCGCCTGGCGCAGATCCGTCACCCTGCCGGCCAGCATGTGCAGGTCGCCCTCCTCCTGCGCGAGCGCACGCCGGGTGATGTCGATCTGCGACATGGCGGCTTCCGCCTCCCGCGCCTTGCGCACGCCATCGAGCGCGGCCACGTGTCGCTCCTGGAGCGAGCGATGCGCCTCGATCTTGTGGGTCAGCTCACGGCGCTTGCCGTCTTCCTCGTCCGCGCTCTCGCGCGCTCGATCGCGCGCCGCTTCCACCGCCTCGCGCTCGCGATCGAGTCGCTGCTCCTGGACCTCGAGATCGTGGAGCTGCCTGTCCAGCGCGGCGACCTGGCCGTCGTTTTCCTGGAGTGCCAACAGTGCCTTCAGATCCGGATGCACGCCCCCTCCTTCATCGTTAACGTCCAGAGTATCGCTTGGGTTCAGCCGCGCCCAGCGCGCGACGATCCCGCGTCAGATTCGCCAGTTCGCCGAGCAGCCTGTCCTTCTGTTCGTCGCTCGCGAGCGACATCTCACGCATCTTCTCCTGCATTTCGCGACGCATGGCTTCGTCGCGCAGTCGCGCGACTGCACCATCGAGTGCGGCCCGCGCGTCGAATCCCTCGCCCGGCGGCTGCGCGAGCAGCGCGTCCAGCAGCGGTCGCACGGGCTCGGGCAACGCGTCCGCCAACTCGCTCGCGGACGCATCGGGCGCCCGCTCGAGCATGGCGGTAAAGATGAGCCGCAAGCCGGGATGAGACAGTGCGTCAGGGCCGAGTTGTTCGGCGATTTCCTCCAGCCGCGAGCGGTCGTGAATCAGAATGCGAATCAGCTCGGTCTGGGTGCCAGGCAGGCGCGCCAGAGTGCCGGTTTCCTCTTTGCGTTCACGTCCACCGTGGCTGCTGGTGCGGCGGTTCGCGCCGGCTGACGCGACAGCCGCCGACGCCGGCGCGCCGCCCGTCCCCGCACTCACTTCGCGCTCCAGCACCGCGCGCGTTACGCCCAGCGCTTCGGCGGTCCGCGTCAGGTAGATGTCTCGCGTCACGGGATCCGCCGTGGCGCGCAGCGTCGGCAGCAGTCGATCGAGTGCCCGGCGCTTGCGATGCAGATCCGCGAACCACCCCTTGCGCTCCAGCAACTGGAGCTTGCGCTCGAACACGTCGATCGCATTCTCCACCTGCGCGGCAAGTTTCTCGCCGCCGAACTTGTCCACGAAGCTGTCCGGATCCTCGCCATCGGGGAGGGTCACGACCTGCACGGCCATCCCGTGGCGGAGCAGCTCGTCGCCGGCACGGAAGGTTGCCTTCAGTCCCGCCTCGTCACTGTCGTAGAGCAGATAGGCGTTTCTGGTGAAGCGTCGTACGAGCGCCGCCTGCGACTCGGTGAGCGCGGTACCCAGTGGCGCCACCACCCAGGCGTACCCCGCGGAGACGAGGCGTACGACATCGAAATACCCTTCCACGATCATCACGCGGTCGTCACGCCGGATGACGTGACGCGCCATGTGAAAGCCGTACAATAGCCGGCCCTTCGAGAAGATCTTCGACTCGGCGGAGTTGAGGTACTTGGGTTCCCCCGGACCGAGCAGACGGCCGCCAAATCCCGCGCAGTTGCCCTGGGCATCGAGAATGGGGAACATGAGCCGGTTGCGGAAGCGGGGGCGCGGACCGCTCTGATCCTCGCGCTGCACGAGCACGCCGGCCTCGAGGAGCTGCGCATCATCGATGCCGAGGGCGTTGAAGTGCGTACGCAGCGTGTCGGCATCGCGCGGCGCGAAGCCGAGGCCGAACCGGTCCGCCACTTCCTGTGATACGCGGCGCAGCGCCAGGTAGTCGCGCGCTGCGCGACCCTCCTCTCCGGTCCAGAGCGTCGTGCGAAAATAGTCGGCAACCGCGGCATTCACGTCCCACAGCGGCTGCCGCGGATCCGGTCCCTGGCGCCGCTGCTCCTCCTCCACGATGATCCCCACGCGATCCGCCACGTACCGCACCGCGGACGGATAGTCCATGCCGAGCCGCTTCTGCAGGAACGTGAAGACGCTTCCCCCTTCGTGGCACACGAAGCAGTAGTAGATGCCCTTCGAGGGCGACACCGAGAAGTTGCGCTTGGTGCCCTGGTGAAACGGACAGGGCCCGCGGAAATCCGCGCCCGTGCGTCGGAGGTTCACGTGTTCGCCGATGATCTGGACGATGTCCGCGGCCTGCTCCACGCGCTCGATCGTTTCGTCGCTGATCATGCGCGGTTCAGCGGATCTGAGCGATCGTCACGCCGGCGCCGCCCTCATTCCAGGCGCCCATGCGCTGTGAGCGGACCCGCGCGTCGCCGCGCAGCAGCTCCGCCACGCGTGCACGCAACGCACCGGTTCCCTTGCCGTGAATGATGCGCAGTGCGGGCATGTCCGAACGAATCGCCGCATCGAGCGCCTGCATCACCACCTGCTCCATCTCGTCCACGCGAAGTCCACGCACATCAATCTCGCTTACCGCATGCTCTTCCGGCAGGGCCCCGCGGAGCGGGATCGGCTCCGGCGGCGGCGCGTTCGTGCGTACCGCAGATAGATCCTGTATCGGAACGGACAGGCGAAATGATCCCATGGCGATGAGCGCGTCGGCGCCGCGCAGTTCCAGCAGTTGCGCCCTGCGTCCGCCGAGGGCGCGCACTTCGACCGTTGCGCCGGGTGTGAGCGGCGCGGCCTGCGGCGCGGCTTCCGGCGCGGCGTCCTCTCCGGATGGCGTGGCGCGTTCCAGTGCATCCAGCGCGGCCGCCTGCTCGGTGGCCAGTTCCTCCACGCGGCGTCGCGCCGCACGGGCGGCGTCCGGCGTCGCGGCGCTCTCCCGCGCGCCACGGATGGCGCGCTCCACCTCATGGCGCGCCTCGAGGAGATACTGGCGTGCCTCCTGCCGCGAGCGTCGTTCCAGCTCCCGCTCGGCGTCCCGCACCTTCGCCTCGCGCGCCGCGAGTCGCGCTGTGCGCTCGCGCGCCGTCGTCTCGATGTCCGCGAGTTCCGCATCACGCGCCGCGAGCGCCTGCTCCCGCCGCTCCAGCTCGGCGAGCAGGACCGCGACGTCGCGTTCCTCTCGCGACACGCGTGCTTCGGCGCTCTTCAGGACGTGCTCGGGGAGACGCAGGCGGCGAGCGATGCTCAATCCGTACGACCTGCCGGGAACACCCGTCCGCAGGTGATACGTCGGCTCCAGAGCTGCCTCGTCGAACTGCAGCGAGCCGTTCATGATGCCCTCCTGTTGCACGGCCAGCAGCTTGAGCGCGCCCAGGTGCGTCGTCGCCACCGTGATCGTGCCGCGACGTGTGAGCTCCTCGAGAATCGCCCCACCCAGCGCGGCACCCTCGGCCGGATCGGTACCCGACCCCAGTTCGTCGATCAGCACGAGCGAGTTGGCGGTGGCCTGTTCCAGTACGTCGCCCAGATTGTGCAGGTGTGCGCTGAAGGTGGACAGGCTCGCCGCGATGGACTGCTCATCCCCGATGTCGGCAAAGCACTCGTCGAAAATGGCGATCCGGCTTTCCGGGCCTATCGGCGCCGGAATGCCCGACTGCGTCATGACCGCGATGAGGCCCACGGCCTTGAGGAGCACGGTCTTTCCGCCCGTGTTGGGGCCGGAGAGCAGCAGCGTGCGTGCCGTACCCGTCATGTCGAGCGTGAACGGGACCACGGTGCCGCCGGCGGCCAGGAGCAACGGGTGGCGCGCATCACGCAGCACGAATCCTTCGCTCGGCGCGGCAAGCGCCGGGGTGGTACAGTGGAGATCGTCGGCGAACCGCGCACGCGCGTACAGCACGTCGAGCACGACGAGCACCTCGAGTGCATCCGCAAGCGCATCGCGCAGGGGCCGAAGAGCATCACTGAGTTCGCCGAGAATGCGGTTGACCTCGCGCAACTCATCCGCCTGCAGCTCCTCCATGCGATTCCCTGCCTCGATCGCGGCCGGGGGTTCGACGAACAGCGTGCCCCGCGTTGCCGACTCGCCGTGCACGATTCCGCCCACCACCGCTCGCGCTTCCCGCCTCACCGGCACCACGTATCGCCCATTGCGCAGCGACACCGACATGTCGGGCACGCGATGATGCGGCTCGAGCCGCGCCATGAAGCGCTCCAGCATGCGCACGACGTCCGCGCCGGCGCCACGCAGTTCTCGGCGAATGCGGCGCAGCGCGGGCGACGCCTCATCCTTCACCGAACCGTCCGGATCGATGGCCCGCTCGATGGCCGCTTCCTCGCGCTGCGCCACGAGCAGCCGTCGCGCCAATGACTCCAGCACGCGCGCGGATGGTGCATTGCGGTCATCGAGGAGTGCCGCGCGCGTGAGTCGGGAAGAGCGCAGCAGCGTGGCGGCGTCGAGCAGTTCGGCACCGCTGAACGCGGCGCCCGCGGCGCGCAGACGGGCAAGCGGGGCGCGGACATCAGGAATGGATTCGGGATGGATCGCCGGGTCACCGCGACCGAGTTCGCGCATCGCGGAGACCCGCGAGAGTTCCTGCGCGATCCAGTCAGGATCGGTGTGCGGCTCGAGCGTGCCAGCACGCTCCGCTCCGAGCGCGGAGCTGGCGCGCTGCGCCACCAGCGCCACGACAGCGGGAAACTCCAGCACAGCCAGCGCGTGGCGATTCACCACGGAATCCTGTCGCGCCCGCACCGCCAGTCCGGCCTGCGCCTCTCAGCCACCCGGCCTGGCCAGCTCCTCGCGCGCGATGCGATTGATCGTGGCACCGTCAGCCCGTCCCTTGAACTGAGGCAAGAGGGTTCCCATCACCGCGCCGATGCTCGTGGCGCCGGCGGCGATCGCCGTGCGCACGGCCGCGCGGATGTCCGCATCGGGTACGTTCGCCGGAAGGTATTGCTCGATGCGCGCGGCTTCGTCCCGTTCGCGCGATGCGAGATCCTCGCGGCCCCCCTTCTCGTACATCTCCACCGACTCCCGGCGCCGCTTGATCCCCTTGCGGAGCACGTCCCGCACGTCGTCGTCGGTGAGATCGCGCAGCAACTCGATCCGCCGATTCTTCAGGTCCGCCAGCAATGTGCCGAGCAGCAGCACACCGGCCTTGTCACGGGCCTTGCGGGCACTGTTGAGGTCGGATTGCAATCGGGCGAGGAGCTCGGACACGTCACTCAGGCAATTCGGGGACGACGCGTCTTGCGCCGGGCAGCATTCACTTTCCGCTTTCTGCGCTCACTGGGCTTTTCATAGTGCCGGTGCTTCCGCAGGTCAGAGAGGATCCCGGCCTTCTCGCACTTCTTCTTGAAGCGCCGGAGTGCCCGCTCGAAGTTCTCATCGTCGTGAATGATGATTTCCGACACGGAGCCCCTACCCCCGTCATGGCGCGTGCGCGCCGGTTCAGTGGCCGATCCCTGCGGAAGCTATTGCGCTCCGGCAAAAGGTGTCAAGCACGCCGCCACAGCGGCGCGGCGCGCGGCAACGGCGACTCACCCGGGCGGCCAGTGCATGTGTCGTCCGCCGAGCAGGTGCGCGTGCAGGTGGTACACCGTCTGCCCGCCGTCCGCGTTCGTATTGAACACCACGCGATAGCCGGAATCCGCGAGTCCTTCGCGCTGCGCCACCTGCGTGGCCAGCTCCACGATGGCACCGGCGAGCGACGTTCCCGCGGCCTCGTTCAGCGAGCGCACGTGCGCGCGCGGAATGACGAGCACGTGTACCGGCGCCTGCGGCGTGATGTCGCGGAAGGCCAGGCACTCCGCGGTTTCCGCGACGACGGTCGCGGGAATTTCACCGCGCGCTATTCTGCAGAAGAGACACTGCTCCGTGTCAGTCACGATCATCCTCCTTCAATGCAGAAAGCGCCGCGCGCGCCATCGCGACTCCCGCAATGGCCGCCGTTTCGAAGCGGAGCGTGAGCGGCGCAAGATGCACCGCCAGAAATCCGGCGTCGAGCAGGGCGGCGCGCTCATCGTCCTCGAATCCACCTTCGGGTCCCACGGCGATCGTGGCCGGTGCGGCGATGGGGCACATGGGCACAGGGTCACCGAGACCGTCGAGCATCCACCGCGTGCCAGCCGGACAGGCCGCGATCGCGCGTTCCAGCGTGGCATCCGGGTACAGGACCGGGAGCCATGCGCCGCCCGACTGCGTGAGCGCCGCGATCATGCGCGCGCGCGTCTTCTGCCGGAACGTCACGCCTTCCCCGCGCGGATTCACGCTGCGCGACCGGCGCCACATCACGGGCCGCCAGGATGTCACGCCGAGCTCCGTGGCCTTTTCCGCCAGCCAGAGCATGCGGTCACGATCGGCGATGGGCACCAGCAGATGCACCTCCGGCAAGGGCGGAACCTGCTCGACCCGTTCGAGCGCGACGGTTGCCTGCGCTTTCGCGAGGCGCACGAGCGTACCCTGCGCGCGCGTGCCCGTGCCATCCACCAGACACACCCGGCTGCCAACGCCGACGCGCCGCACGTGCGCATGGCGCGCTTCCGACTCGCCGAGCAGCACGGGCCTGCCCGATTCGAAGGGCTCGGCGGCGAACAGCGTCGCTAGCGCGGACTGACCACGCAGCTCCACCAGTCTCCCTCGACGAGCTCTGCTCCCATCTTCCATCGTCTGCGCGCCAACTCGCGCCGCAACTCCTCGCGTTCGGTCGCCAGCATGCCGGACAGAATGGCCTGGCCGTCCGCCGTCAGTGCCGCACGCATCGCCGCCGCCAGGTCGAGCAGCACCGACGAGATGATGTTCGCCAGGATCACGCGTACGGGCGCCAGGAGCGGCAGCAGCATCCCGGCATCGCCCTCGATGACATGGACACGGTCTTCGGCGTGATTGCGGGCAACGTTCTCCTCGGCGTTGCCAATCGCGTCGTGATCCAGCTCGATCGCCGCGACGCGTGCGGCGCCCAGCCGTGCGGCGGCGATGGCGAGCACCGCGCTTCCGGTTCCGAGATCGGCCACGAAATCGCCCTGTCGAACGACCGCCTGCATGAGATGCAGCACACCGCGCGTGGTCTCGTGCTCGCCGGTGCCGAACGCCATGGCCGGGTCAATGAGGATGGCGATCTCCGCGCTCGCAGTGCCGGCGGCGAGCCACGGCGGGGCGACGGCAATCCGGCCGACGTGGTTCACGCCCACGCGAACGGGCCACGCGTGCGCCCAGTCGTACGCGCCGGTGGGCGTGTACCGCACCTGCGCACCGGCACTCGCGGAGGTCACCGCCGCATCGAGCGCAGCACGGTCCGCCGAATCCTCGAGCTGGGTGACCAGTTCACCATTTACGTCCTGAACACCGGCGGCCCCGGCCTGCACGAGCGCGCGCACCACCGCGTCCCGGCCGCTCTCGGCTATGCCGCACACCCGGACCTCCACCCATGACGTCGTCACGGCGCGCCGTGACGCCCGCGGTCAGGCACCCAGCGCCTCCTTCATGCGCGACCAGAATCCCTTTGACCGTCTGGCGGGGAGCGCGCCCTCCGTGTCCTGCAACTGCGCGAGCAGCGCTTCCTGCTCCGGCGTGTACGATTGGGGCGTCCAGAGCTGCACGCGCACGTGAAGGTCACCCGATCCACTCGCGTTCACGCGCGGGAGTCCGCGGCCGCGAAGGTGGAAGACCTGCCCGCTCTGCGTTCCGGATGGTACGCGCAGAGAGATGTTCCCGACCACATTCGGCGCTTCGACGTCCGCGCCGAGCACGAGTTGCGGATACGTGACCAGGACCTCGGTGTAGAGGTCGGCGCCGTCCCGCTCGAAGCGCGGATCCTCTTCCACGTCGAACACGACCAGCACGTCGCCGCGCGGTCCGCCCTGGGGACCAACGCTTCCCATGGCGCGCAGCGTCATGTACTGCCCTGTGGACACGCCGGCCGGGATCTGCACCGCGATGGTTTTCTCGCCCCGCACGCGCCCTTCGCCCTTGCACTTCCGGCACGGCGTGTCAATGGTCTTGCCCTGCCCCGCACACGTCGGACACGGCGCGACGCTGACGAACTGACCGAAGAACGAGCGCTGTGCGCGGCGCACCTCACCCGATCCACCGCACGTGGCGCAGCGCGTCGGCTTGGTACCCGATTCGGCGCCGGAGCCTTCGCATGCTTCGCACGCATCCAGGATCTTGATGGTGATTCGCTTCTCCGCGCCCTCGGCGACTTCGGTCAGCGTGAGTGGAACGCTCACCTTGAGATCGGAGCCGGCACGCGGGCCCCCGCGATTACGGCCACCGCCGAACATTTCCTCGAAGCCCGGGAAGCCGCCAAAGTCGCGCATGAAGATGCCCAGGGCTTCGGACAGATCGACGTGGTGAAATCCACCGCCCATCCCGCCCCGCAGACCGGCCTCGCCGAAGCGATCGTACGCCGCGCGCTTGTCGGGATCGCGCAGGATGTCATACGCCTCGGTGATGCTCTTGAAGCGCTCCTCGCTCTCCTTCGCGCCGCCGTTCCGATCGGGGTGGTACTGCATGGCCAGCCGCCGGTACGCCTTCTTGATGTCCTCGTCTGATGCGCCGTGCTCGACGCCGAGCACGGAATAGTAGTCTGCCATCGTTCTCGTCTGTCCCAGTGTGGATCGTCAGTGTAGTCCGGCACTGCAGTGACCGGTGACCCGTCGCGGCGCGACACCGCATCGCGGCGCGCCCGCTCCGCGCGAGCTATTCCAGCAGATCGCTGATGAGTCGCGAGGTATGGGTCACCAGGGAAATAACCTTCTCGTAGGGCATGCGCGTCGGACCGATCACGCCGATCACTCCGGACAGCGCTCCCAGATGATACTCGGCCGTGACGACCGTGAAATCCGAGAGCGCCGGATCCCTGTGCTCGGTGCCGATCGTGATGGAGATGCCGGGCGCGGCCGTGTGCTGTCGCAGCAGCGCGCTCAACGTTTCCGGGCGATCCGTGAGCGCAACGAGCTTGCGCAGATTCTCTCCGCGCGCGAACTCCGGCTGTTCCGCGAGCACTGATGCCTCGCCAAAGAGCACCTGCGACTCCCCAAGTGGTCGGCTGAGCTCGAACAGTTGATCTGCGCCCTGAATAAAAATGTTGAGCAACTCACGAGCCCCTCCCTTGTCGCTGCGATCGCGCAGTCGCTCCGCCAGCGAGGAGCGGATCTCTCGCAACGTCAGGCCAGACAGCCGTTCATTGAGTACGATGGCGACGTCGGCCACCACCGTTTCGGCAATCTCGCCCGGAACCTCGACGAAGATGCTGCGCGCGGCTCCTCCGCCCAAACGCATGACGAGAAGAAGACGTTCCGCCGAGACACGAATCAGCTCCAGTCGCTCGAGGCGCGTTTCATCGAGACGCGGGGCCAGAGCGACTCCCAACTCCTGGGTGAGCACACCGAGAACTTGTGCGGCACGGCGCAGGATTGCTTCAATCGCGGTTCCGCTGCCCGAGAGTCGCTCGAGCAACGTATCCCGCGCGCCGGCGTCGAGGGGAGTGAAATGCAGCAGACTGTCCACGTACACGCGATAACCGATGTCGGTTGGGACGCGGCCAGCGGAGGTGTGCGGATGAAAGAGAAACCCCTTTTCCTCCAGGTCGCTCATGGTGTTGCGAATCGTCGCCGGCGAGACGCCAAGGCCGAACCGGCGGGAAATGACACGCGATCCCGCGGGTTCTGCTGTTTCCACGTACGACTGGATGACCGCCGCGAGCACTCGTCGCTCGCGATCGGTGAGCTCTTCTCCGGTCATAAGTCAAAAGCTAGTAAGGACTTCCGGCCATCGTCAAGCTGCCAGCCAGCGCATCGAGGCGCAGCCAGCCAAGGGGAGACAGGCGGAGTCGACCGTTTTCCAGGGTTCCCCACCCCGCAGCGAGCCACCGCTGTACCTGCTCGGTTCCTCCGCTGCCCATCTGAAGGCCGTCAATCGTACGCAGCCCCAGATACACTCGTTCCGCCGCATGCTGTTCTGCAGTGAGGACCTCCGTGCCAGCCACTGGGTCACGGGATAGGGCAACGGCGCGCCGCCATTCCTCGTACGCCGCGGCATTCCACCGACGACACGTTCCGTCGTAGCCGTGCGCCGCCGGCCCAACCCCCGCATAGGGAACCTGGTGCCAGTACGCGGAATTGTGGCGCGCGCGAAATCCTGGCCGCCCAAAATTCGACACCTCGTAATGTTCGAAGCCGCTGGCCACGGCCAGCTCGTGCGCCAGAAGAAACTCCTGCTCGTACCGTTCATCCGGCGCCTCGGTCGCGAGTCCGCGATCACGCCACCGGGCGAGCGCAGTGCCGTGCTCGATGGTGAGACCGTAAAGCGACAGATGAGTGGGCTGAAGCGCCAGCGCCAACGTGAGATCCCGGTGCCAGTCGCGCCGGAGTGCTTCAGGCAGCGCGAAGATGAGGTCGAGCGACAGATCCGTGAATCCGGCGCTGCGGGCGTCGCGCACCGCGACCGCGATGCGCGCCGCATCGTGCGTTCGATGCATCCATGCCAGGGCACCGTCGTCGAACGACTGCGCGCCGATGGAGAGCCGCGTGATGCCGGCCACACGCCATGATGCCGCGTGGTCAGGCGTGATGTCGTCGGGATTCGCTTCGAGCGTAACTTCGACGCGCGGCGCCAGTGTGACATGCTGCCGCAGGACGCGCATGAGCTCCGCCACGCCCCAGCCGCCGAGGTGCGATGGCGTGCCGCCGCCCAGATAGAGCGTGTCCACCTCCCAGGCGGCGTCTGCGCCGAACCGCACATCCAGCTCGCGCGCGACGGCGTCCACGTACGCCGCCACCGGAACGGTCCGGCGAACGGCAATGGAGAAATCGCAGTAGGAGCAGCGGCGAGCGCAGAAGGGGACGTGAACGTACAGGTGGCGCGGAGGCATGCTGAAAGGTAAGGACCGGCGCGTGCAAGCCGTCACCGGCGGCGAATCTCGCCGGTCAGCGCACACTCTATGGCGCCGCGCAGCTCGAGCGCGGTCACCGCGGCGAGACATTCGCGAGCCGGGAGCCTGGAGCGACTGGCCAGCATGTCGAGGTGCAGGGCGCCGCCCCCCAGCGCGTCCCAGATCGCCTGCTCGGCCGGAGAGTCAATGGCGGCCATCGTGCGCACAGGCGGTGTGACGCCAACGAGCGCCAAGGCATCGGCGACGCTGGCGATGACCTGCGCGCCATCGCGGAGGAGTTCGTTGGAACCGGCGCTCTGCGGATCGTCGATGCGCCCGGGTACGGCGGCCACGTCGCGGTGCAGATCCAGTGCGTGCCCGGCGGTAATGAGCGCTCCGCTCTTGAAGGGCGCTTCAACAATGATGGTCGCGCGCGCCAGCGCGGCGATGATACGATTGCGCTTCGGAAACGAGCCGGCCGATGCCCGATCGCCAGGGAACTCTTCGGAGAGCAGCAAACCATCCGCGGCGATCCGGCCGTGCAGCTCGCGATGCCCGCGCGGATACGCCAGATCCACACCGGTACCAAGGACCGCAATCGTGGAACCGGCTGTGGCGAGCGCCGCGCGATGTGCGGCCGCATCGATGCCGCGCGCCATGCCGCTCACGACGACCACGCCTGCTCGCGCCAGAGCGGTGGCCAGCTCGCGCGCGATGCGCTCGCCATACGGCGTTGCGTCACGCGTCCCGACGATGGCGACGGACGGCCGCTCCAGCAGCGCCAGGTTGCCCAGCGCGAACATACAAGGTGGCGGGTCAGCGAGTTCCAGCAGCGACGCCGGATACCCCGTCTCACCCGACAGGATGGTGGCGATGCCGCGATGTCGCGCGTCGACGAGCACCTCACCCGCGCGCCCCAGCGCGGCATCATGTCCTCGGAGTCCGGGAGCATCATCGAAAGCCCGCTCGGCGGACCCGAATTGCGCAGCGAGATTCTGATACGTGCTGGGCCCCACGCCGGGAAGCAGCGCGAGCGCGAGCGCCTTGCGCCGGGTCTCTTCCTCAGGGCAGAGCGACGTTGGCCGCTCCGGTGGACGCGCTCCGGCGGAGCGACAACAGTTCATCCCACCATGCTGCGAGCAGGGAGGCGAGGCCGAGTCGGCCGGCCGAGCTGATCGCATAAATGCCGAACGCGTGCGGGGCGTGAATGGGCGGCGGCTCCAGTTCGCCGAGCAGGTCCATCTTGCTGAACACCACGCAGTGCGGTTTGGCCGCCAGGTCCGCGGAATATCGGGCGACCTCGAGTCGCAACGCATCGTACTCCGCCTGCCAGTCCATCGCGTCCACCGGAATCAGCACGGCGAGGATGCGCGTACGCTCGATGTGGCGCAGGAAGGTGAGCCCGAGGCCGCGACCTTCGTGCGCACCTTCGATGATCCCAGGAATGTCGGCTACCACGAAGGTTCGATGATCGCTGAGCTGCACCACGCCCAGATTGGGGGCGAGCGTCGTGAACGGATAATCGGCGATCTTGGGATGCGCGGCGGAGATGACCGAGAGCAACGTGGACTTGCCCGCATTGGGCTGGCCGACGAGACCGACATCCGCGATGAGCTTGAGCTCCAGTTCGAGCGTGCGCGCTTCACCTTCCTCACCCGGCTGCCACTCGCGCGGCGCCTGATGCGTCGCCGATACGAAAAACGCGTTGCCCTTTCCGCCGCGTCCACCGCGAGCGACGATGAGCTCTTCATCCTTCGCGAGGATCTCACCGAGCCGTTCGCCGGTTTTCACGTCGCGGACGACCGTTCCCGGCGGCACCGGCAGCACGATGCTGTTGCCGGCATGCCCCGTCATGTTGGAACCCATTCCGTGCTCGCCGCGGCCGGCCGCAAATCGCGTCCGATAGGTGTAGTCGAGCAGTGTGGCGAGATTGTCATCGCCACGCACCGTGATGTCGCCACCGCGCCCACCATCGCCGCCGTCGGGCCCACCCATGGGCACCCGGTGCTCACGACGGAACGAGACGCATCCGGATCCTCCGGTTCCGGCTTCGACCTGAATTTCCACGCGATCGATGAAGTTGCTCACTCGGGCCTCACCCGGTTCCACAGCAGTGCAAAGCGCCGCGCAGCCTCCGGTGGCACAGTTGACGACACCAGCGCCAGTGCCTCCCCCACCTCGCCGGGAGTGGCTCCGGCGTTGAGCGCACCATGGAGATGCGCGTGGAGCTGCCGGTCCTGCTCCAGTACGGCGCAGGTCACCACGATGGACAATTCGCGCAGCCGCAGCTCCAGACCCGGCCGGCTCAGCACCTTTCCATACCCGTCCGTGATCATCCACGCATCGAGAGCGGGGTGCAGCTCCCGTACGTTGCCTCTCAGCCGCGTGTACGTGGCGCCGTATACGATGGCGCAGGTGCGCTGGCCGCGCTCCTGCCATGCGGCGGCCTCGCGGGGATCCGTATCGGGATCCGACGCGGGCGCTGCGCGGCCGGACACCCGACGCCACTCCCGCGCCGCGTTCAACGCGCGCGGGAAGCCGGCAAACAGATACGATTGCAGAATGAGTTCCTCCACCCAAACGGGATTCAGCTCGCCCGCCGCGGCACGCGCCATTCCGGCGCGCATGGTGACCTCGGTACCGACCGCAATCACCATCGCCAGTCGCAACAGCTCCTGCGTGGGCTGATCGAGCATTCCGATGTTAGTGGGAGCGTCCGGCGTCGGCATCATGAAAGCATCGCGCGGCGGAGCGAATCCACGCGCTGGTCAGGCCATCGGCCGGACTTCACCAACGGTCACACCGCGGGTGTTGATGATCGGCGTACGCAGGAAGGACGCGAGCGGCGCTGCGAGTGGATCCGGCAGCACGTCCAGCAACTGGAGCAAACGCAGGACCGCAGGATACTGCGCCCGCGACGCGCCATCTTCCACTTTCACCGTGAAGGCAAAGCCCGCGTCCGGCACGGCAACGGTATGAATGCCTTCGGCGCCGACCTTGGCCAGGACGCGCCCCTCGGTCTCTTCCATCAGCACGGTGTCGAAGCGATCCGTCCCACCAACCAGGAACGGACGCGTGACCATGGCATGGACGATGCGGGCCGGCACTTCGTCGCCGCGCCGCGCGGCGTCACCGAGCCGGGCGAAGGCCCCGGCCATGGCGCGCAACGGCAGCCCGAATGCCACGACACCGCAACCATCCACCGTCTGGCCGATGCGCGGCGCGTCCACACGCGTCCAGTGCGCGACGTGTTCGAGCGCAGCATGTTGCACCGGGTGTCGGGAGGACTCGTAGCCCATCGTCGGCCACCCGGACGTGCGCGCCAGCGCCAGCATGGCCGCGTGCTTCCCGGAGCAGTTGTTGTGCAGGCGCGTGGCCGCTTCGCCGGACTGCGCGAGAATTTTCGCGCCACGCCGGGTAATCGGATCGTGCGGGCCGCATACCAGATCGCCCTGCTCCAGGCCGAGGCGATCCAGCATGCGCTGCGCGAGCGCGAGGTGCTCCGGCTCGCCGCCATGCGATGCACAGGAGAGCGCCAGCTCGTCGTCGCCCCACGCGAGCTCGTCGAACTGTCCGGATTCCACGAGCGCCATGGCCTGGAAGGGCTTCGCGCACGAGCGCCAGACGGTGAAGAAGTCCGGATCGCCGGCGGCCGCGCGCAGCACGCCGCGCGCGTCGACCACGGCCGCATGGACCCGGTGTCTTGATTCCACGATGTCGCCACGTGTGGCGATCACGTCCAGATCAAACCGCATTGCTGACCGTTGTCCCTCGTGAGGGCGTTGTGCGACGCGACAGTGCGAGCAGAATTCCCGCGAGCACCAGCGCGCCACCAATCAGTGTGACGCGTGGCGGGACTTCCCGGATACCCGGCAGCAGCGCGGCCAACAACGTCGCGCCGACCGGCTCGCCAAGCACCGTGAGGTTGACCAGGTACGCGGGCAGGAACTTCAGCGCCCAGTTCATGCCGGTGTGCCCCAGCAGCATCGGGCCCACCGCGAGCGCCACAAAAATCGCGAGCTCGCGCGGCGGTTGCGGCAGCAGCGGCACCCGAGCCAGCCCGGCGATGACGAGCAGCGTCACAAAACAGGCGCCATACACGAGCGC
This sequence comes from Gemmatimonadaceae bacterium, assembly GCA_035553215.1. GTDB lineage: Bacteria > Gemmatimonadota > Gemmatimonadetes > Gemmatimonadales > Gemmatimonadaceae > JADGGM01. Next base: position 39,401 of record DATNDS010000054.1, on the reverse strand, counting down.
AACGTATGGCCAGACATCGAGCACCTGACGCAGCCGCCGCCCTGCAAGATAATACAGCGCGGCCGCAACGCCCGCGCCAAGGGCAAGCAGGTCGCCCAGAACCGCGCGGCTGCCCAGGCTGTGCAGCAGGCCGCCCGCGTCGCCCCAGGCCACGATCGCGGCGCCGGCCACCGCCAGCACGATCCCCACCCACTGGCGTCCGCTCGGCCGTTCGTGCAGCCAGGCCGCGGACAGCAGTGCCACGACGATCGGCTGCGTGTTCACCAGGATCACGGACGCCGCGACCGTCGTCATGTCGACGGAGCTGTTCCAGCCCCAGAAGTGCAGCGCGAGCAGCACGCCGGCGCCCGTGGCGAGCAGGGCGCCCCGTCTGTCGAGCCGGCGCCACTGCGTCCAGCCCCGCGTCGGCACCAGGAACGCCGCAATGATGATGAGCGAGAAGAAGAGCCGCCACGCGGCGATCGCGAGCGGATCAGCGTGAGAAAGTCGGACCAGAGGGGCGGCGACGGAGATCCCGAGCACCGCGAGCAGGAGGACGGCGAGCACTCGAAAAAGCTAATGGGGGATGCGTCGCGCGTGCGGCCAGATGCACGCCCTGGACACCGCCGCCGCATGCGCTCTGGTCGCACGAACAGTGGTGGCGTAGCTTCCGAGCCATGCCAGTTCCCCCAGTGCCGGCCCTCACGCTCACGCGATCGCGGCTCTGCGCCCTGCTCGGCGCCGCGCAGGGCAAGCGCGTAGCGGTCATCGGCGACGCGATGCTCGACATCTACCTGCACGGCGATGTGGAACGCATTTCACCCGAGGCGCCGGTTCCGGTGGTGCGCGTGCACGAACGGCGACTCGCGCTGGGCGGCGCGGCCAACGTCGCGCAGAACGTCGTGGCACTGGGTGCAGCGAGCACGCTGGTGAGTGCGGTTGGCCGTGACGCCAGTGGCACGCTCCTGCGCGAGATGCTGAGCGCCGTCGCCGATGACGGCGCGGGTCTGATCGACGTATCGCGCTCCACGACGACCAAGACGCGCGTGGTGGCGCGCGTACAACAGGTAGTGCGGGTGGACGAGGAGGATGACGCGGACCTCTCGCCCCCGGACGTGCAGCGGCTGATGGCTACGGCGCGCGAGGTCATCGAGCGGTCCGATGCGCTGATCCTCGAGGACTACAACAAGGGCGTGCTCGTCCCTGCCATCATTGAGGATGCGATCGCGCGGGCACAGCGCCACGGGATTCCCGTGATCGTGGACCCCAAATTCCGAAATTTCTTCAGCTATCATGGCGCCACGGTGTTCAAGCCGAATCGCCGCGAGCTGGAGGCCGCATTGGGCGCCGCGGTCGTGCTCGAGGATCCGGATGCCCTGCCCGTGACGCTGCACCGCCTGGGGGTGGCCAATCTTCTCCTCACCCTGGGTGAACAGGGCATGGTGCTGGTATCCGGGGACGGCGGGAGCCATCGCGTACCCACCACGGCGCGCGCGGTGTATGATGTGGTTGGCGCCGGCGATACGGTGACGGCGTATCTGGCGGCCATGCTGGCTGCCGGAGCGACGGCCCGCGAAGCGGCCGAAATCGCCAACGTGGCTGCCGGCGTGGAAGTCGCGAAGCTTGGTGCGGCAACAGTCAGTACCGATGAAGTCATCGACGCCTTTGACGAGTATCGTGAACGCAGCGCCGCGGCAGGGCCGGAGGCGCTGTGACAGGCGGGGGTTCATGACGAGAGCATTAGGCAGGATCACGTCGCTGATCGTCGTAACGATCACGGGACTCGTGTGCCTTCGCGGCACGCTCGCCGCACAGACACAGCCGGCGGGCGGCGGTGGTCTGCCTCGCGTGCAATCGGGAACACGACGGGGCGGCACGCCGGCGCAGCGGCCCAGGCCGGTGCACGGCCGTACGGCGGGAGTCATCGCGATCGTGCCGGAGTTCTATCCGGTCGTCTACGGAGAGGACACGACCAGTGCTCCGGCTGTCGCACGCGCGGGGACCAAGGTGATCGAAGTCGCGCCCGGACCGGACGGCGAGATCATCGAGGTGCAGCGCCTGCCGGGTGACACCGTGCGGCTCACGCGCCCTGCCACCGGTTCGACCATCGCCGCCGTGCGATTGTTTCTCGCTGACTCGCTGCAGCACGTGCTGGCCGAGCAGACGTTTCAGGATGCGCCCTACAGTGCGGTGTTCTCAGTGTCGGCGCGCACATCGTTTGTGGGTGCGACCGTGACGTACACGACCGGCGCCACCAGCACCACCATGCTGCCATACGTGCCCAGCCGGTAGCAGCAGCGCATCCGCAACGCCCGCTTGAACCCCGGCACGGCGCGCTGCTATCGTTCGCGGTGCAGGTGCGCAGGGCCCTTAGCTCAGCTGGTTAGAGCAGCGGACTCATAATCCGACGGTCGCAGGTTCGATCCCTGCAGGGCCCACTCGTGTGCGGTGACGAAACGGTTTACGGCGCCGCCCCGGTGCGTCTCGGCCGCGGCTGCACGGGCGCAGCGCGGGGAGCAGCCCGCTGTGGAGTGATTCGCGTGGGGACGCCACGGTTGGGTGCGATGACGGGACGCTGGCGCACGATTCGTGGTGCCGGCACGGGGCTCCCAGCCTGACCGACAATTGCGGTCGGCGTACTTATGTTGGATCCGCCCACGCCGGCCGCGGTACCGAGCTTGCCGAAGGCCGCATCGCCCCAGCAATAGGCGAGATCATCGTTGCCAATCGCGCACGAGTAGTCGCCGCCGGTGCTGACACTCCGGAATCCGGTCGCGCCGCCGGCGACGACCTGCGCGGCCCACACCGTGTCAACGCTGGCGAAGCCCAGGCCGAGTTCTCCGTGCTGGTTGCTCCCCCAGCAGTACGTGAGCCCCGCCTGAGTCCCGACGACCGTACACGAGTGCGAAGTCCCGGTGCTCACCTGCGTCGCACCGCTGAAGAACCCCGCCGGCGCTGTACGGACCACGGCTGGCAGCATGGCGGAATCCGGAGTGACTCCATTCCCCACCTGGCCGGATCTGTCTGCGCCCCAGCACCACGGAATCCCGTTGAAGCTGATGACGCACGTGTGATTGCCGCCCGAGGACAGGGCAACTGTGTATCCACCTGACGACAGCGGAACCTGCTGGGCGCCGCTCAGCGGGCGCGCCGAAACCGCCGTGCTGTCACCAAGCTGCCCCAGGCTGTCCGCGCCCCAGCAATACATCGTGACCGATGCCGTGTTGATGCCGCACGCATGTTCGTTCCCCGCCTGCAACTGATCAAACTGCGTCGGCACGTCGCTCACCGGCCACGGCGTGTTGAAACTGGTCGTTGAAATGAAGTCTACCTGGAAGTGATCGTTGTTCCCCCAGCAATTGAGCGCCTTGTTGGGGCCTTCCACCGCACAGGTGAAGTCGCTGCCCAGCGCCACGGCCGTCGTATTGGTGGCCAGATCGGAATACTGCGGGGCGAACGGCACTGAGACGTCCGCGTAACTGCCGTTGCCAACTTCTCCCTTGTCATTCTGACCCCAGCACCACAGCACGTCGTCAATGGCAATGGCGCACGTGTGATTGCCGGCCGCGTATACCGACTTCCACTTGGTTCCACCACTTGTGACAGGAAGTGGATTCGCCTCTCCGCCGGAGAATGGTCCGAAGTTGATGCCAAGCTGGCCGTGCGTGTTGTCGCCCCAGCAATACAGGTCGCTATTGGAATCGATGGCGCATGTGTGATTGAGTCCAGTGCTGATCGCGTTCCAGTTGGTGGTGACGTGCACGACGGCCACCAGAGACTGAGGACTGTTCGTGGCGCCTGATGCGGTTACCGGAATCGAGGCCACAAACGTCCCCACCGGCAGCGACGAGGTGACCGGCGCCACGGAAATCGTGCTTCCCACCAGGGAGGCGCCGTTGGCCCACGTTGACACAAAACCCTGATAGGCCCCAAGACTGCTCGTGTAGGCGAGACTGCCCAGCGCCGTCGTGCCGAGCGACCCGCCGCTACCATTGCTCACCGTCACGGTCTGGGGTGAGGGGTTTGGCGCGCCTGCCTGCACATCGAACGTCAGCGTATCTGATGACAGCACCAGACTGGCTCCCTGCTCCACCGTGAGCGTGACGGCAATGGTGTCCGGCACGACGCCGGGCAGCGTGGTCGTCGTGACGATGATGAACGCGTTGTACGTACCAGCCGCGAGCGACGTGGTGGTGGGTGTGACCGTGATGAAGGCCGGCGCGGTGCCGCGGTTGAGCGACGCCGTGAGCCAGCCCGTTGGCTGAGCCGCGCCATAGGTCACTGACGTCACAATGCCGTCCAGCGTCGTGGACGCGACGCCGGCATTGAACACGGTGTCCTCCTGGGCGGCCGGACTGGCGCCGCCGGCCACGGCGCTGAACGACTGCGCCGTCGGACTGACGCCGATCACCGGCCCCGGGGCGATCGTCGCCGTCACCGTGTCAACGTACGGGCTGTTCGATGCACCGGCGGAGGTGAGGGTCACGAACGCCGTGTCGGCTCCAGGTGCAAGGATGGAGGTGAGTGGTTTGTACGTCAGCCCGGTACCACCACCTGACGCCTCCAGCCACGCAGTGGCTCCGCTCGTGCCGCGGAAGGTCACGCTCTGAATCACCACTGGCGCGAGGGTATCGCCACCACCATTGGTGATCTGAATATTCTCCATGGTCAGGATCGGGCCACCCTCGAACATGTTGAAATGCGCATTCGCCGGGGAAAGCACGATCTTTGGCGCCGTGGCCACCACGAGTGTGACAGGCACCGTCACTGAAGCCACGCCGGCCACGCTGGACGATAGCGTGACTGTGGCGTTGTAGGTTCCGGGGGGCAGGGCGCCAATCGCGGGTTGCACGCTGAGCTGCGCGGGCGCCGTGCCACTCGACAGTGTCGCGTTGGCCCACCCGGTTGGCTGACCGCCCGCGTACGACACAGCTGCGGTCAGCCCCGTGAGCGTGCCCCCGCCCGTATTCGTAATGTTCACCGCCTGCAGCGCGGGGTTGCTGCCGCCCTGCACGCCGTTGAACGTGAGCGCGGCGGGCGCCGGGTTGATGACGGGACCCTGCCCCACGGTGAGCGTTACGGTAAGCGTCTGCGGGCTGTTCGCCGCAACCGGCGATGTCACCGGCACCAATGCCTTGTACGTGCCGGGCGCGAGACTGGTATTCACCACGGTTGCGGTGATGGTGCTCCCGCTCAGCGCCGTCTGCAGCCAGGCGGTGCCCGTGGGCTGATAGGTCGTGGTGCCGAGGGCGACGCCCGAGAGCGTTCCGCCGCCGCCGTTGCTGATCGCGATGGTCACGGGTGCCGGTGCGGCGCCGCCCTGCGTCGTCGTCACCGGTACGGACGCCGGACTCAACACGATGGATGGCTGCGGCGACAGGAACAGGGTCACGATCACATGCTGCGTCGTCACGCCCGGCACGGTGGACGTGAGAGCCACGGTGGCGGTCAGCGTGTCGTATGCCGAGGGGAGCGACGCGATATTCGGCTGGAGCGTGAGCGTGGCTGGAGCCGTCGTCTGCGACAATGTGGCGGCAAGCCAGCCCGTGGGCTGACCGGCGGCGTAGGTCACCGCCGCGGCGAGTCCGCTCAGCGTTCCGCCGCCGGCGTTCGTGATCGCGGATTGTTGCGCTGCGGGATTGCTTCCCTTGGCGACCGCATTGAAGGAGAGCGAGGGCGGCGCCGCCAGGATGATGGGGCCCTGGCCGACCGTGAACGTGACCAGGATCGTCTGCGGGCTGTTGGACGCGACGGGCGACGTGACCGGCACGAACGCGTTGTAGCTGCCCGCAGTGAGGTTGGTGTTGAGAATCGTCAGCGTCACCGTCGAACCGCTGAGCGTCGCCTGCAACCAGGAGGTCCCGGCGGGCTGATAGGTCGTGGTGCCGAGCGCCAGGCCGGTGAGCGTACCACCACCGCCGTTGCTGATCGTGACAGTCGCGGGCGCCGGAGCCGCCGCACCCTTCGACGCGCCGAAGGTGACGATGCTGGTGCTGAGCGAGATGGACGGTGCCGGAGACAGGAACAACGTGACGGTCACCGCCTGTGGGCTGACGCCAGCAACGCTGGATTTGACGGTCACTGTCGCCGTGAGCGTATCGAATGCCGAGGGCAGTGAGCCAATGTTTGGCTGCAGCGTCAGGGCGGCCGGCGCCGTGGTCGGCGACAATGTCGCGGCGAGCCAGCCGGTGGGCTGTCCAGCCGCGTACGTCGTCGCTGTTGAGAGTCCGCTCAGCGTACCACCGCCGGTATTCGAGACCGCGACCGTCTTTGCCGTGGGATTCGCGCTGCCCGTCACCGCGGAGAACGTCACGGTTGCCGGGGCGACGCTGATGAGCGGACCCTGGCCAATCTGGTACACCACCGTGATGTTCTGCGGAGAGTTGCCGGCCGCCGCGGACGTCACCGGCACGATCGCCGTGTCGCTTCCCGTTGCAAGATCAGATCGCAGAATGGCCAGCGTCACGATCTTCCCACTCAACGTGGCCTGCAGCCAACCCGTAGCGCCCCGGTAGGCGATCGTCCCGAGCGCGAGGCCCGGTATTGTACCGCCAGTTGGATTGTTCACCGTGACGGTCTGCGACACCGGCAGCGCGCCACCGCTCGACGCCGCAAAGGTCACGATGGCAGGCGAAAGCTGGATAGACACCGCCGGCCTCACGGTGATCTGCGCGGTCGCGCTCTTCGACCCCGTCGTGGCCGTGATGGTGACCGGTTGCGCGCTCGCGGCAACGCCCTTTACCAAGCCGGTCGCGCTCACGCTCGCCACGGTGGCGTCGCTGGTTGTCCACGTCACGCTGCGTCCCGTGAGCGGTTGGCCGTTGATGTCGGATGCGATGGCGGTGAGTTGCAGGGAATCGCCCGCGAGGACCGTCGCCGCGGCGGGTGTTATGGCGAGTGATGCCACAGCCGACAGTACGACCGACGGGAGCGTCGTCGTCTGATCGGGTTCGAGTGAAACGGCCGAAACGGTCTGCACGTCCAACACGGAGCTGCCGGACAGCAGGCTGAGCTGCACGTTCACGACGCAGCCCGGTCCCGGAACCACACGCGCCTGATCGGCCTCGCACCCCGCGAGATCCACGGAAATGGGAAAGGACGTCTGTCCGGTGCCGAGCGGAAAATTCTGGTCGAATATCGTGACCGGAACAGGCTCGCCGTTTGAAACCGAGCGGAAATAGAAGACGCCAACGCGAAGCTGCGTGGCGCCTGTGGCATTGATCTGGGCTGACAGAGCGAGGCCAGCAGCCTGTTGCCGAGGCGAGCTTGGCGAGCCGTCCTTCTGGCAGCTCGCCATGAGCACAGCGGACAGAATTGCAAGCGGCGTCACCCAGCGTCGGGCGCTTCGCCGCGGCAAGCCAACACGTGTGGTTGCCACGCCCTGCATCCCCCTTGGCGCGCCATGCCCTGGACGGTGGACATCTGGTCGCGAACAGCCGGCGAATATACGCCCGGGCGGCGCGGCGTCAATCAGGAGGACGCCGCGATCGGATCTGGATCAGCGTGGCACGCCGCCTACCGGAACAGTTTCAGTGCGTCCACGACCACGTGATAGACTCCCCACACTGCGGGAATGCCGACCCACAGCCAGGAGAAGATCAGGATGACGCGTTCACGCGGATCCGGCGCAGGCCGCTGGTAGTCCAGCACGCCATGTGTGTTAGACATTCTGGCCCTCCGGGGTGCCGAGGACAGGGGTCGCTGCACCGGACGGCGCGCCGGGCGCGTTCACATCGCCCGTGAAGTAGTGCCTGGCGTGCACGGCGCGAACCAGCCAGTTGCAGATCAGGCCAACGAAGAGCAGCGCCGCCATCAGGTACATGGTCACCGAGTACGCGTTCGCTTTCGCCACGCCGTGATCGATCTGGTACTCGCGGATGTAGTTGACCAGCACGGGTCCGAAAATGCCGGCGGCGGACCACGCAGTGAGGATGCGACCGTGGATCGCACCGACATGCATGGTGCCAAAGAGATCCTTGAGATACGCCGGGATGGTGGAGAATCCGCCGCCATACATCGACAGGATGATGACGAAGGCGAGAACAAAGAGGGCGACGCTCTGCAATCGGCCCGTGTGCGGCACAAAGGCGTAGAGAATCATGCCGAGGATGAAAAACGTCGTATACGTGGCCTTTCTGCCGATGTAATCCGAAAAGGAGGCCCAGAGAAAGCGACCGGCCATGTTCGCGAGACTGAGCAGCGCGACGAAGCCCGCCGCCGCCGCGGGACGATTACCGTGGAAAAACATCTCCTGGATCATCGGCGAGGCCTGGCCGAGGACGCCAATACCCGCCGTGACGTTGAGGCACAACACCCACCAGAGTAGCCAGAATTGCGGCGTGCGCATCGCTTCGTTCACCGTCACGTTGGCCGTCGTGACGAGCCTGGGCGACGCGGCGGGCGGCGTCCAGCCCACGGGCTTCCACCCCGGCCGCGGCAGCCGCACGCTGAACACGCCGAACATCATGAAAATGAAATACAGGATGGCGAGAGCCACGAACGTCAGTGCCACGCCTTGCGATGTGGCCGTCCTGAAGTGGTTCATGAGTCCTACCGAGAGCGGGGATGCGATCATCGCGCCGCCGCCGAACCCCATGATCGCCATGCCCGTCGCCATGCCGGGCCGGTCGGGGAACCACTTGATCAGCGTCGAGACGGGCGAGATGTATCCGATGCCCAGTCCGAACCCTCCCAGCACACCGTATCCCAGCAGCAGCAGCGCGAAGCTGTGCAGGCGAATGCCCAGGGCACCCACCAGGAACCCGCCACTGAAACAGCATGCCGCGGTAAACATCGCCTTGCGCGGACCGACGCGTTCGAGCCACTGCCCGAACAGGGCCGCCGAGACTCCGAGAAAGACGATGGCCGTACTGAAGACCCAGCCGATGGTGCTCAGCTTCCAGCTTTCCTGATTATGCAGCGGAAGGTTGAAGACACTGAACGCATAGGCCTGTCCGATGGCCAGATGAATGGCCAGCGCGGCTGTGGGAATGCGCCAGCGATTGTAGGTCGGCGTCGCGATGGTGCGATCGCGACTGAGAAACGAGAAGAGTGCCATGCGGCAAGTCTCCGCGCGGGCGGTGGGCGGCGCTGAACCGGAGTGGTTCGGCAATCGTTCGTGGCGCCGTACAGTACAGGGCAGGTATGAAGCCCGCCACTACCACCGCGCAAGGTCCCCGGTTAGACTTGACCACGCTCGGCGCCACCGCGCCGTTCGCGGTCGCGTAGCTCAGCTGGTTAGAGCGCTGGTCTCACATACCAGAGGTCCGGGGTTCGAGTCCCTGCGCGACCATGCGGTGCACGCCGGGTCCGGCTCCGCCCGGTCGGACCCGGCTCGTGTTTTGGCGCCGGTCGTTCCGTGGCGCTCCCCTGACCGAACATCAGCCCGCGGCGCGCACCCGCACCGAGCGCACACCCGCATCATCCGCGTCGTACTGCTCGCCGCATGCGGTGCACTCCACGGTGACCGGCGTGCCGACGCGCGCGGGAAGTGGCAGCTTCTCGCCGCACTGGCACATCCAGCCCATGCGGCGCGCGGGAACTCCGGCCATCATCGCGTACGCCGGGACATCGCGCGTAATCACCGCACCCGCGGCGACAAAGGCGTACTCACCGAGCGTATGGCCACAGACCACGGTGGCGTTGGCCCCGATGGTGGCGCCGCGCCGCACGAGCGTCGCGCGGTACTCGTGCTTGCGCGAAACGTGGCTGCGCGGATTGATCACGTTGGTGAACACCATGGACGGTCCCAGAAACACGTCATCCTCACAGGTCACACCCTCATAGAGGCTGACATTATTCTGCACCTTCACGTTGCGGCCGAGTGTCACGCCCGGCATGACGACCACGTTCTGCCCAAGGCTGCAGCACTCTCCGATCACCGCGCCGGACATGACGTGGCAGAAATGCCAGATGCGTGTGCCCTGCCCCACGAGCGCACCGTCATCCACGTAGCTGGATTCATGCGCGAGCGCGCCGCTTTGCAGTTCCACCATGCCGCTCATGCCTGGCGCCGCTCCCTCGAGAACGCGCGCAGCGGCAGCGCAATCTCGCGTTCCGCGCGCGCCGATTCGTACATCGCCAGGATGAGCTCCAGCGACTTGCGCCCTTCCCGGCCATTGGTGTCCGGCGCCGCCTCCCCGCGCAGCACCTTGACGACATTCTGATAGTACGGCCGGTGTCCCGACCCGTACACCGAGAGCGGATTGACGGCGGCCCGCAGCAGCTCCGCCTCGCGATCAATGTCATCGTAGGCCGCGAACTCCCACTGCTCGATCCGGTTGAGCGCCGTCCCCCCGACCTTCACCGTGCCGTTCTCCCCGATGATGGTGATGGAGCCTTCGAGGTTTCGCGGATAGGTGAGCATGGTCACCTCGATCGTGCCCAGCGCGCCGTTGCGAAAGCGAAGAATCGCGACGCCCGTGTCCTCGCTTTCGATGCGACGCGCCAGCGTGGCCGTTTTGGCGGCGACCGTTTCCACGGGACCGACCAGCCACTGAATCATGTCCACATAGTGACTGGCCTGATTCATGAATGCACCACCGTCGAACTCCCAGGTTCCTCGCCACGGCGCCATGTCGTAGTACGATTGCGGCCGGTTCCAGCGCACGGTGGTGTTGGCGAGGTAGATGCGGCCGAAGCGTCCCATGTCCACCGAGCGCTTGAGGAGCTGGATGGCGGGGTTCAGCCGGTTCTGCTTGACGACGAACAGTTGCACGCCGGCATCATCACACGCCCGCACGAGCGCATCCGCTTCCTCCAGCCGCGTGGCCATGGGCTTTTCGCAGATCACGTGCAGGTGGCGTTCGGCCGCCAGAATGCCGTGGCGCGGATGAAGACCGCTCGGCGTACATAACGCGACGACGTCGAGTGGCGCCGTGTCGAGCATGCTCTGGTAGCTCGTGAAGGCGGCCACTCCGGTCTTTTCCGCGGCCTGCTGCACGCGCTCCGGGACTTCGTCGCAGACGGCGACCAGCTCCAGATCGGGCGTGCTGGAAATCGCTTCGAAGTGCCTGTCGCTGATGCGCCCACAGCCCACCACGCCAATGCGGAAGCGCGGCCGCGTCGCCGCAGATGCTCGCGGCTCAGGCATTCGCCGCCACGGGTTCCGGCAACGGGCCGCCGCGCGCGGCGCACGCATTGCGCGTATCCACGAGCAGACGCGCGCAGCGTCGGATCAGATCGTAGTCCACGCTCGTGTGATCCGTGACGATCATGACGGCATCCGCGGCGCGCACCATGTCTTCCGTGAGCGGTACCGACGTGCCCACCGCACCCGGCGGCGTGTGCCCGTCATCCACAATGGCCGGCACGTAGGGATCGTGGTAGTGCACATCGGCACCGCGCCGCGCCAGCAGATCCAGAATTTCCAGTGCGGGCGACTCACGGAGATCGTCGATGTCCTTCTTGTACGCCACACCCACGACGAGGACGCGGGCGCCGTTCACCGGCTTGCCGGCGTCGTTCAGCCCATCCGCCACCTTGCCGACCCAGAACGCGGGCATCTCGGTGTTGATCTCGCCGGCGAGCTCGATCATGCGGGTCTTGTAGTGCAGCGTGCGCATCTTCCACGCGAGGTAGTGCGGGTCCAGCGGAATGCAGTGACCGCCCAGTCCCGGCCCGGGCGTGAACTTCATGAAACCGAACGGTTTCGTCGCCGCCGCCTCGATCACTTCCCACACGTTCACGCCGAGCTTGTCGCAGATCACCGCCATCTCATTCACGAGACCGATGTTGATCATGCGGAACGTGTTTTCCAGCAGCTTCGTGAGTTCTGCGGCCTCGGGAGACGTGACGGGCACAATGCGGTCAATGAACCGCTCGTAGAGCCGCTGCCCCAGTTCGCTGCACCGTCCCGTCACACCGCCCAGCACCTTGGGCGTGTTCTTCGTGTGCCAGCGGCCGTTGCCCGGGTCCACGCGTTCCGGCGAGAAGCACAGGAAGAAGTCTTCCCCCACCACGAAGCCGCGCTTCTCGATCATGGGCAGCATGACCTCGCGCGTCGTCCCCGGATACGTGGTGGATTCGAGCACGATGAGCTGTCCCGGGCGCAGCGCCTCGGCCACCGCTTCGGAAGCGGACACAATGTAGGACATGTCCGGATCCTTCGTCTTGCCCAGCGGTGTGGGCACGCAGACAGAGATCACGTCACACTCGGAAAGCCGCGACATGTCCAGCGTCGCCTCGAGCAGGCCCTGGGCGCGAAGCGTCGCGACGTCGTGCGCCGCCACATCCTTGATGTGGCTCTCGCCGCGATTCACGAGATCCGCGACGCGCGCCGACTTCTCGAATCCCACGACGCGTAGCCCCGCCTTGCCCATTTCCACAGCCAGCGGCAGTCCGACGTAGCCGAGGCCCACCACCCCGCACGTGACGTCACCGCGCGTGAAACGGTCGAGCAACTTCTGATATGTCGTCATGTGCATCGCAAGGACGAAGTCTCACAGCCGGTGCGCCGCGGTCGCGGAGCGCCCAGACGCGGACGCCCCGCTCGGGACGTCGTAACCTTCACCCGGTCTGATCAGTCTTACCCGTGCGGTCTCGCGAGCGCGCGACCGGCCCTGAAATGCAGGCCGCGCACCGTCGCGCCTCTCGCCACGGTTCGGAGCAACATAAGCGAAGCCTAGTGAGCGTTCAAGGAAAAAGTCACCCGTTGCCCATGGCTCCGGAGAGCGCGTCACTTGCGGCGCTCGTCCCGTGCGCGCGAGGACCCGGCTGTCCGCTCGGCGTCGATGTGCCGGCGCTGGCCAGCGCGGTTCTGCGCACCGATCACGCGGCGGCGTACCGCATTGTGCGAGCCGCAAACCCGTTCGCGAGCAGTTGCGGCATCGGCTGTCACGCACCATGCGAAAGCGCCTGCCATCGCCGTACCTGGGGCGCGCCGGTGGCGATTGCCGCACTCGAGTGGACCGCCGCCAGCAGCTCGGTGCCGGCGCTCACCACCGCGGATGGCCCCTGCACCAGCGCGCACGACGCCCGCTCGGTCGCGGGACTGGTCGGCCGTACGCCCGAGCAGGCGGTGCGCGCGCGCCGCTCGGGCAAGCGCGTGGCCGTGGTGGGTGCCGGCGTGACCGGCCTCGCGTGCGCGCACGACCTCGCGCTCCTGGGACACCAGTGCGTGGTCTTCGACAGCGCCCGCGAACCGGGCGGACTGCTGACGCACGCCATGCCCGCGTTTCGCTTCTCGGTCGCCGGCGCTCGTGCCGAGTGCGCGGCGATACTCGCGATGGGCGTTGAATACCAGAGCGACTATCGCATTGAGGGCAGCGCGGACCTGCGTGCGCTGCTGGCCAGCGAGTTCGACGCGGTGTTCCTCGCACTCGGAGCATCCGAACCACGGGAATCGCTTTTTCCCGACCAGCCTGAGCATCCCGACGTGGTGGACGCCATGCACGTCCTCGCGTTCCCGGCGGCCTGCCCGGGCCGCACGGTCGTGATCGGGGACGGGGATCTGGCACTCGACGTCGCGCGCACGCTCCGTCGGCTGGCCCCGCACGGCGGTTCCACCGCGGCTCCAGTCCATCTCGTACTCGAAACGCCGCTCGAAGAGAGTACCCTCTCCGGATCGATGCTCGCCGCCGCGCTCGATGAGGGCATTGATGTCCGAATCGGCTGGAGTGCGACCCGCTACTTCACCCGCGACGCCCACGTGCTGGCGGGCGTGGAGCTGACGCGCCGCGCGGCGCGGGTCTCCAGCATCCTGGCGTGCGACCGCATCGTGACCGCTGCCCGCCGCACGGCGCCCTCCGCCGTCTTTCGTCCCGACATCGAGGTCGACGGACTCGGCTTCATCCAGGTGGATCCGGAGACTCTGCAGACGTCCATGTCGCGCGTGTGGGCCGGCGGCGCCTGCGCGTACGGACACCGCGCCATCGCCCATGCGACCGCCGACGGGAAGCGTGCGGCCTGGCACATTCACGGGGCGCTCACGCGTCAACCCGTGCGTGTTGCGGTCTCGGTATTCTGGGTGGAAGTGGAGGATCGCGCCGCGGAGCACACGACGCTCGCGCTGGCCACTCCGCGTGCGCTGCTGCCCGGGAACACGACGCCGGCCGCTGATCCCTTTGCGGTGCGCGAGATCGGCGCCGGCGTGCGTCGCGAAGCGTCGCGCTGTCTGGACTGCACCGTCGCGCCCGTGATCAGCGAGGGATGCACGAGCTGTGGGCAGTGCGCGCGCGGCTGTCCCACCGGGGCGCTCGTCCTCGCGCCGGGGGCGACGCCTGCGGTGCGCCTCGACCCGGCCCGGTGCACGCGATGCGGCGTGTGCGTGCAGCTCTGCCCGGAACAGGCCATCACCATGCAACGTGCGGTGTGGGAAGAGCGACTGACCGGGGCCACGGAACCTGCCGGGCTGCCAGTTCCCGCGCGCGCCCGCTTCGCCACTCCCGTGGGCTGATCAGCTCTGCTGCACCACTGCGCCGTGCTGCTGCAATCGACCGAGCGTGGCGGCATCCAGCCGCGCCGAAACGACGATGTGGTCGCCGTCACTCCGCTGCCCGAGCACCTCGGCCGCGCGATGCACCTCGGCCAGGAGCTTGCCATTGGTGAGCGGCACCAGCAGCTCGGTGATGGGGCGCGATGCGCGCACGGCCGTCACCAGCGCGCGCCGCAACGGCTCCAGGCCACCGGACACCGTCGCGGTGACAAACACGGAATTGGGCAGCAGATTGTGCATGCGCTCCTGCAACGCCAGCAGCTCCGGCCGCTCGAGCCGATCGACCTTGTTGAAGACGTGCAGCACGGGACGGTCCTGCGCGCCGAGTTCAGCGAGGACCCCATCCACCACGGTTCGCTGTTCGTCCCACGCCGGATGGCTCGCGTCGATCACGTGCAGCAGATAGTCCGCGTCGCGAACTTCGTCCAGCGTCGCGCGAAATGATGCGACCAGATCGTGCGGCAGCTTGCGGATGAATCCGACCGTGTCGGTCACGAGCACGCGCTGTGCGTCGTCGAGCACGACCTCGCGCGTGAGCGGATCGAGCGTGGCGAAGAGCCGGTTCTCCACGAGCACACCGGGTTCGGCCGCCAGCGCGCGCAGAATCGACGACTTGCCCGTGTTCGTGTAGCCAACCAGCGCCGCGCGGAAGATCCCATGCCGCGCCGTGCGCTGGACATCGCGCGACTTCTGGACGGCGATCAGGCGCTCCCGGAGCGTGCGGATGCGCTGATTGATCAGGCGGCGGTCGGTTTCCAGCTGCGTTTCACCCGGCCCGCGCATGCCGATGCCGCCCCGGAACTTCTCGAGATGCGTCCACATGCGTGTCAGCCGCGGCAGCAGATATTCGAGCTGCGCCAGCTCCACCTGCATGCGCGCCTCGCTCGTGCGCGCGCGCGTGGCGAAGATATCGAGAATCAGCTCCGCGCGATCCATGATCCGCTTCCCGATCGCGAGCTCGATGTTGCGCGCCTGTGCGGGTGACAGTTCGTCGTCGAAGATGACGAGCGTCGCCCCCGTTTCGTCTATTGCGCCCTTCAGCTCCTCGAGCTTCCCGCTGCCGAGGTACGTACCGGGATTGGGCCGATCGAGCACCTGCGTGACTTCACCAACGACGATGGCGCCGGCCGTATCGGCGAGCTCGGCGAGCTCACCCAGATGCTCGGCGAGTTGATGCCGGGCACGCGTACGCTTGAGCGGCGCGCCCACCAGCAGGGCGCGCTCCACGGGCGCTTCGAGAGAGATGATATCGCGAGGAATGCGCAGGGCCTCAGAGAGAGGACATCACCGGCCGCTGCCGCTGAACGCGGTGAACGTGCCCGTGCGGTCGTAGGGAATCGTGAACGTTCCCACCGACGCCCCGACCGTGACGTCTCCGAGCACGCGATAGTTGACCTTGCCGCTGTTCATGAGCTGGCGCCCGGCCGTTCCGACGCCGTTCCAGCTGAACGTGAGCGGGAGCGGCACCTGCAGCGAATCGCCGCTCTGCACGGTGAAGCGCGAGTCACTCGCGCCGGAGCCGAAGGTAACCGAGTCGACCATGAGCTTGTAGGTGATGCGCGTGGCGTCCAGCTTGAAGTGATTCGGATTGTAGACGTTCAGCACGACGTCCACCGTTCCCCCCGTGAGCCCGATCTGGCTGACCTGCACATCCCGCACCGTGACAACGGGGTTCTGATAGGACAGAGGGTTGAAGGTGGCACACGCGGCACCTGCGCTCAGCACGATCGACATCAGCAGCAACGTCACCGGTTTCATCTCTGCTCCAGACAGTTGGTCGCGCGCCCCCGTCAGGAGGGTCGCTCGAGTTTGTCCTTCAGTTCGGACCACCAGGCGAGGCGCCTGGCGATGTCCCGTTCGAAGCCGAACGGCCCGGGCTCATAGAACATGGAGCCGCGCAGCCGCTCGGGAAGATATTCCTGCGGCGTGTACGCCTCGGGTGCGTCGTGCGCGTACTGATACCCCTGCCCATAGCCCAGTTCCTTCATGAGCGCGGTGGGCGCGTTGCGAATGTGCAGTGGCACCGGCTCGCCCGGACTCTCGCGCGCGGCATCGAGCGCGGCGCCCAGCGCGCGCTTTGCGCTGTTCGACTTGGGTGCGGTCGCCAGGTAGATGGTCATCTCGGCCAGTGGAAGATAGCCTTCCGGCGGCCCCAGCATGTGATACGCGTCACGCGCCGCGACGGCGAGCTGCAGGGCCCGCGGGTCGGCCAGACCGACGTCCTCGGCGGCCATCGCGATGGCGCGGCGGAAGATTGTCATGGGATCCTCGCCGCCATCGAGCAGCCGCGCCATCCAGTACAGCGCACCCTGCGGATCGCTGCCACGCAGCGACTTGTGGTACGCGGACAGCAGGTTGAAATGCTCCTCTCCGGCCTTGTCGTGGCGGGCGAAACGCAGCTGCAGCGCCTCGCGGGCGACGGCCCCGGTCACGTGTCCCCGTTCTCCGACATGCTGCGCCGCGGCCTCCAGTGCGGTGAGTGCGCGCCGGGCGTCGCCGTCTGCTTCGCGGGCGAGCAGCGCTACGGCGTCATCATCCACCTGAAGCTCCAGACGGCCGAGTCCGCGCTCGCGGTCCGTGATGGCGGCGCGCACCAGCGAGGTAATGTCCTCTTCCGCGAGCTGTCGCAGCACGAAGACGCGCGAACGGGAGAGCAGCGCGCCGATGATCTCGAAGCTCGGATTCTCGGTAGTCGCGCCGATGAGCGTGATGGTACCGCGCTCTACGTGCGGCAGGAACGCGTCCTGCTGTGCACTGTTCAGGCGGTGGATCTCATCGACAAAGAGAATGGTGCCGCGACCCATCGTCGCGAGCCGATCCTCCGCGTCGCGCACGATTTCCCGTACGCGGGGCACGCCCTCGGTGACCGCCGAGAACGGCTCGAAGGCCCGATCGGTGAACTGCGCGATCAGCAGCGCCAACGAGGTCTTACCCGAGCCTGGAGGGCCCCAGAGAATGATCGAGCCCACGCTGCCCGTCTCGATCGCGGAACGCAGCGCCATGCCGGGGGCAAGCAGGTGCTGCTGGCCGACGAACTCATCCAGTGTTCGTGGCCGCATGCGCGCCGCAAGCGGGCGAGCGGACTCCGGAGGCTGAAAGAGCGACGGATCGCGCCTGGGATCGCGCTCGGCACGGCGTGCGCCGCCGGAGCGTCGTGGCGGCACGATCAGATCCCCACGGCGGCGCGAGAGAGAAAATACAACCCACACCCAGCAAAGAAGGCAAACTGCGTACGCCACTCGTGCTTGCCCTGAAATTCCGGAATGAGATTCGACGCGCCCACGTACAGCGTCACGCCGGCCGACACCGCGAGCCCGTAGGTGACGAGCACGCCGAGCGTGTCGGTGAGCATCACACCGAGGATCGTCGCGATGCCCAGCGCGATGGCCGCGTACAGCGCCTTGTCGCGCCCCGCGCCGGCCGCCAGAAAGAGACTCGAGATCGCCAGACCCTCGGGGAACTTGTGCAGCAGGATCGCCACGAAGATCAGGGTGCCGAGCGCGGTGCTCACGTGAAATCCCGATGCGATGGCGACGCCATCCACGAACGTGTGCAGGAGGAGGCCGACCAGCGCGGTGACGCTCACCATTTCGGATACTTCATGGGTCTCCTCACCAAAATGGAAGTGCGGCGCGAGCGTGTGCTGCGTCAGATGCACCAGCAGAAAGCCCAGCAGTGCCGCCACCGCGCCCGCGCGCCCCGTGTGCGCGAGCGCGTCGGGAAAGATGTCCGTGAGCGACGCCGAGATCATGAATCCCGCGGCGAGCGCCACGAGCACATCCAGCGCGCCCACACTCCACCTCGCGCGCCACGTGACGGCGGCGGCGCCGACCACATTGGCCAGCGCCGCCACAATCGCGTATTCCAGCGCCGTGTGACTCACGCGGCAGTGAGGTGCAGCGTGCCCGCCAGGGCGGCAACGGCCTCCACCAATTCCGGGGCCTCCGGATATTCATGGTGCGACAGGCGCCAGCTCCGCGTGCGCACCATGCGCTGCTCCTCCAATCCCTTCCCCTTGAGCAAGTACAACCAGCGATCCGTCCGCGCGTAGATGAACAACTCCAGGAGCGGATTGAGCGTCACCTGATCCTCGCTGGTGAATACGGCGATCTCCACGCCACCATGCGCGGCCAGCAACGGCTTGATGCGCGCCAGGCCGTCGCGGACGTCCGGCAGCGCGAGACTGGCGCCGGTCCATGCGTGCTTCGTGCGTTCGTCCGTGATGGCGAGATCCACCGCGGGCGGCAGTTGGTCGAGCAGTGTCACGAAGAGGTCCACGACGCGTTCGGCGTTAGCCACCAGATGGGCGGAGAAGATTTCGCCCTCACTGGCGAACGTGAAGCCATCGGCCGCGCTGCGGAAGCGCTTCCAGAGGGACGTTTCAGGTTCGCGACCACGAAAGAACATCGCGGAAAGACTCCCACTCAGGTCATCGGTTCCTGCTGCAGCACCACGGCACGCGCCAGCAGCGGCTCGCGCACGTTTCGCGCGGGGTCCTGCAACACGTCCTCCAGCAATCGGCGCAGCGTCCACCCCAGCCTGGGCCCCGGTGGAATGCCAACGCGCTGCAGATCCACCCCATTCACCGCAAGATCGCCAATCTCCACCGGATCGCGAAAGGCAATACGCAGGGCGCGCCGATACAGGGAGGCCATGCGGCGCGGCGCGGGCACGACCTCACCACGTGCGTCCGCGCCGGCACACCGTGCCGCCGCGAGCCGGAGAACCTCGCGCAGTCGCGTGCGGCCCGTGACGCCGACCAGCGCGCGAATGGCGCGGTCGGACGGTGGTTCCGGTGCCGCGAGCGCTGAGCGAAGCGGTTCGTCAATGGCGTGCCAGCGCTCGAGGATGCTCGCCACCCAGTCCGCGTCAGAATTCGAGAAGCGCAGGCTCCGTGCCGTGCGTCCGGCCTCTGCACTCTGCAAGTCCGAAAAGAGCACGACAAGCCGGCGCATCACGCGTTCGCGCGGCACGCCGCCATCGGGACGCTTAACGCTGTCCAGGGCGACCAGCGTGGTGTCCGACATGACCGCCAGCGGAGGGATCAGCACCCCGAGCGCGCCGCTCTCCCGCCAGAGTCGCAGGGCCACCGATGGCGTCGCGACCTGCTCCATGGTCTTCTCCAGCTCCTGCTGCACCCGCTCCCGCGACAACCGGACGAGCTCCGGTGCACTCGACACGATCGCACGCCAGGTCTCGGGTTCGATCACAAATCTGAAGCGGGACGCGAAGCGAATGGCGCGCAGAGCCCGCAGCCGATCCTCGCGAAGACGATCCGCCGCGCGCCCCACGGCGCGCACGATGCCCCTGGCCAGATCGTCACGTCCGTGGAACGGATCCCGCAGCTCGCCCGACAGTGGCGAGACGGCAATGGCGTTGATGGTGAAGTCACGCCGCGCCAGATCCTCCTCGAGCGACGCACCGAACTCCACTTCCGCGTGCCGGCCATCAGTGCGGACGTCACGACGGAAGGTGGTGACCTCGTGCTCGGTCCCCTGCGCATCGAGCACGCTCACGGTGCCGTACTTGATGCCCTTGGGCGCCGTCCGGCGAAAGAGGCGCTGAACGTCGCGCGGGCGGGCCGCGGTCGCCAGGTCCCAGTCGAGATGCGGGTGCCCGAGCAGGGCATCACGCACGGCGCCGCCCACGCACCACGTCTCGAAGCCGGCACCCTCCAGCGTGCGGGCAATCTCCATCACGGGCGCCGGCACGCGCAACGCGCCGGCCGCCCCGCCCTGAATCCGCGCCATCTCGCTCCGTCGTGCAGGTGAGTCAGTGGATCCCGCGCCAACCCTCGAACATCGCGTGCAACGCGGCGACGTCCATGCCGAGTCCCAGCGCAAGCATCAGGTCGATGCGCGCCTGTTGCGGCCGGCGTCCCCGCGCCAGGATCGCGCCGGCATCGTGCAGGCGGCGTGCCCCGCCTGGATACCCGTACGTCAGTCCCACGCGCCCGCGCTGCACCCGCGACGAAATGACGACGGGTTTTCCCTCTCCGATCCATCGCTCCAGGCCCGGCACCATGGCGGGCGGCACGTTCCCGCGCCCCATCGCGGCTACTACGACCCCGCGCGCCGTCTCGCGCGAGGCGTCGAGCAGACGCGAGTCCGCTCCGGCCCACGAGTAAATGATGTCCACCGGCAGCGCCGGCGCCACCGGCGCGAGCGGCGCCGGCAGTGGCGGCAGCGCCCGCCGGAAAATCACCTCGCCGTCATCGACCACGGCAACCGGCCCCAGTCCCGGGCTCTCGAAGGCATCGAGCAGATGCGTGTGCGCCTTGGTCACGTCGATCCCCGCGAACACACGCCCCAGCATCGTCACCATGACGCCATAGCCATGCGCCTCTGCGCTGGAGGCCACGCGCGCGGCATCCAGCAGATTGGCCGGCCCGTCCCACCCCAGGTCACTGGCGGTCTTCATGGCGCCGGTGAAGACCACCGGCTTGTCCGGCGGCAGCGAGCGCGCGATGAGATACGCCGATTCCTCGAGCGAATCGGTCCCGTGCGTGACGACCACGCCGTTTACCTCGGCGCGCGCGAGATGCCGCGCGATGCATGCGCGCAGCGCCCACATGCGCTCCACGGTCATGTGCGGTCCCGGATAGGATCCGAACTCCTCGATCTCCACGCGCGTCACCTGCTCGATGCCGCGCGTGGCGTCGAGGATCTCCTGACCCGAGAGCGCCGGTATCGCGCCACCCGACACGGCATCGTGACGCATGGAAATCGTGCCGCCGGTGAAGATCAGGACGATCAACGGCATGCGACTACCCGCACATCACACTTCCGCCGTTCACATTCAGGACCTCACCGGTGACGTGCCGGGCCAGATCGGAACAGAGGAAGACGATGGGACCGGCGATGTCCGCGGTCGCGGCGATTCGTCCGAGCGGGATCGTCGCCATGATCCGCTCGCGTCCGCCGTTCGCGAATGGGTCCTCGCACATCTCGGTGTCCACCCAGCCGGGCGCCACGCAATTCACCGTGATGTCGCTGGGCGCCAGCTCCACGGCCAACGACTTGACGAACGCGATCATTGCGCCCTTCGATGCCGCGTAGTCCGCGTGGAACGCCTCGCCGCGCTGGCCGGCCGTGCTCGCCACGAGCACCACACGCCCGCCGGAGCCGATCAGTCGGACGGCTGCCCGCGTCGTGCGAAACATGGCGTCCAGATTCTGCGCCATCGTGCGCGACCAGCGGGCATCCGTCATGTCGGACAGCGCGACATCCTCGGGCGGCCAGATCCCCGCGTTGCCCACGAACAGCTCGAGTCCGCCGAACTCGCGCGACACGCGCTCGAAGAGCGAGGCCGTTCCCTCCTCCGTGGAGATGTCGGCGGCGTGCGCAAACGCCCGCACGCCGCGATCCGCGATCTGCCGCACCACGGCAGCGGCTTCCGCCTCGCGGCTGCGGTAGCCGATTCCCACGTCCGCGCCGCTCTCGGCGAGCATCAGCGCCGTCGCGGCACCGATCCCGCGTGCGCCGCCGGTCACGAGCGCGCGTTTGCCGCGCAGCGAGATCACAGCTCGGCCTCCACGCGCTCACAGATGGCGTGGCCAATGCACAGATGCAATTCCTGCGCGCGATCGGTGCGATCGGTCGGGATCGTCACCGTGCACGCGGCCAGCGCGCGCAACGCGCCGCCGTCCCGCGCCGAGAAGGCCAGCACGGGCACATTCCGCGCGCGCGCCGCTTCCGCCGCGCGCAGCACGTTCGGCGACGATCCGCTCGTGGAGTGAATGATGAGCAGGTCACCCGGTCGCGCGAGCGCTTCCACCTGTCGCGCGAAAATGTGCTCGAATCCGAGGTCGTTTCCGGCCGCCGTGAGCAGCGACGTGTCCGTCGTGAGCGCCACGGCCGGGACGGCGCGCCGGTGCCGAACGTATCGCACCACGTATTCCGTGGCGAGATGCTGCGCATCCGCGGCGCTGCCGCCATTGCCACAGAAGTAGAGCGTGCCGCCGGAGCGGACCGTATGCCGCACCATGTCCGCCGCGCGCTCGATGTCGGGCATCATGGTATCGGCAACGCGCGTCGCGATGGCCGCGAGTTCGCGGAGTGCGGCGTCGAGTGGCTGGGTCATCAGCGTCCCAGGAAGAGTTTGCGCAGGCGGCCGAGCATGCCGGCCTCGACGCGCGGAATGGGCATCACGGGCAGCATCGGTTGACCATGCAACAGACGGTCCGCGTTCGTATGCGTCAACAGCTCCGCCTGCTCGTCCGCGCCGATTTCGAGCAGCCACTGGCGCGCCGCGTTGAGCGAGCGGGCATCGCCGTGATTGTCGCTGGCGATGCAATCGACGAGTCCCTCCTCCAGGAGCTGGCGCGCGAACCGGCTCATTGGTGCCGACCCGAAGATCATGACCGCATCCAGTTGAATGACCGCGCCCACGCTGCGCCACTCGACGACCTGCTCCACGGTGGCACCATGGTACCGCTCGGGGTGCGCCAGCACCGGGATCACGCCACTCATGCTGATGCGCAGGAGCTCGCGCGACGCGCCGGGTGGCACATTCATGCGCGGAAACTCCACGAGCGCGGCGCGCGATCCCGCCAGGTGCAGCGCCGTGGCGCGCAGATCGACGCCTGGCGCATCGAGCATGATCTCCCAGCCCTGTGCCAGCGTGGGGCCGGTGGGCGTTGCCTCGGCGAGCTGCGCGAGAAGCTCGGCGTACCGCTCCACCGGCGCATGCGCCGCGTCCGTGGCGCGCAGATGCGGCGTGCACACGAGCAGCGTCACGCCGTCGCGGCCGAACCGCTCCAGCACCGGCACGGACGCCGCGATGCTCGGCGACCCGTCATCCACGCCCGGAAGCAGATGGCTGTGAATGTCGATCACGAACGCGCCGCGCCCGCCAGCGCGGAGATCGCTCGTACCCCATCCTCCTCGAACAGCGTACCCACCACCACGAAGTCCGCTCCCGCGTCACGCGCGCGGCGCACATCATCCGGCGTGCGGATGCCACCGCCCACGAACAGCGGCCCGCGCGCCTGGGCACGGGCCGCGTGCACCAGAATGGGCGAGATCGCCTGCGCGGCGCCACTCCCCGCTTCCAGATACGTCGCCCGCATGCCCAGCAGCATCGCGGCCTGCACATGCATGGCCAGCACCTCCGGCTTGTCCGCGGGCAGCGGGCGGGATTGCGTGACCGATTCCACCGTGCTCACCCGGCCGCCGTCCACCAGGCAATAGGCCGTGCTGATGATTTCGACATCCGGGTGCCGGTTGACGAAGGGCACCGCGCGCACGTGCTCCTCGATGAGGTACTGCGGATTCCGCCCACTGACGAGCGAGAGAAACAGGATCGCATCGACGGCGCAGATGAGCTGCGCCGCGGTGGCGGGAAACTGGATGAGCGGCAGTGCCGGCGCATGTCGTCTGAGGACGCGCGCCACCGCCGGCGTGTCACCCGCGGTGCCGAAACTGTTGCCGAGCAGCAGCAGCGCGGCACCGTCCCCGGCCGCACGCTGCGCCAGTGCCGCGGCGGTCGCTTCGCTCGTCCGGGCCGGGTCCACGAGCACCGCCAGCCCATGCGATGCGGACAGTCGCTCCAGCACGGTCACCGCGACGCCGGGGCCGGGGCCAGCGCGGCGATCCGCTCCATGGCGCGCCGCGCGCGCGCCGGCAGCAGGTCCGGCGCGTCGGCCGCCGCTTCGAATGCGTACGTGACCAGCGCATCCGCGGCGAGCAGTTCCAGCGCGCCGGCTCGCGCCCGTTCATCCGCAGCGAGCCAGCGGGTCAGCAGCTCCTCGGTCGCGGCGAGCGCCGCATCGGGTACCGCTGCAGCATCCTGTTCGAGGGATGGCCGGAGCGCCTCACGCACACGCGCGCGCAGTGCCGGCGGAGCCAGCGCATCGTGTTCATCCAGCCACTCCGCGATCGTCACAGGGCGGCGGCGAGCGCGGCCCGGACGATGCCCGGTGCCTGCGCGATGGCGGCAGGCAGACGCGCCGCGTCGGGTACGCCTGCCTGCGCCATGTGGGCCTTGCCGCCCCCCTTGCCTCCAGCCACCGCCGCGATGTCGCGAATGAGCTGGTCCGCTCGCACCCCGCGTGCCCGCAGATCGTCCGTCACCACGCCGAGCAGCGTCGTGCGACCGTCATGGAACGACGACCCGATCACGGCAACCCCCGATCCGAGCTGCTCGCGCAGCGCATCCCCCATGGCCTGCAGCTCCTTCACGTCACCGGCGCTGACGACGCCGGTCACGATCCGCGCACCATCGGCCCGTTCCGCTCTGGCCACCAGTGGCGCCAGTTGATCGCCGCCGCCGCGCAGTGCCTCGTCCAGCCGCCGCTGCAGCGTCCGCCGTTCCTCCAACAGCGACTCCACGCGCCGTTCGACGCCATCCGCCGGCGCGCGAACGAGCTCCGCGACGCGCAGCAGCCGCTGCTCCGTGTCCCGGACGTATGCATAGGCACGTGGCCCCGTGAGCGCTTCGATGCGGCGCACGCCGGCGGCGACGCCGCTCTCGCTCACGATCTTGCAGAGCGCGATCTGCCCCGTGTTGCGCGCGTGCGTACCGCCGCACAGCTCCATGGACAGACCTGGAATCGTGACCACGCGCACGACGTCGCCGTATTTCTCGCCAAAGAGCGCCATGGCACCCGCCGCCACGGCATCCGCGTAGGGACGCTGCTCGAATACCAGGTCCTCATCCAGCCAGATCCCGCGATTGACCCACTCCTCGATCGCGGCGAGCTGGTCGGGCTTCACCGGTCCGTGATGCGTGAAGTCGAAGCGCAGCCGATCCGGCGTGACGAGCGAGCCGGCCTGGTGCACGTGCTCGCCCAGTACGTCGCGCAGCGCCGCATGCAGGAGGTGCGTCGCCGTGTGATTGCGCTCCGTGTCGCGGCGCCTGTCGCTCGGCACGCGTGCCAGCGCACGACCGAAACGGAATTCGCCGCGCAATGCGCCCACCGCGGCGTTCGCTCCGCTCACCTTGCGCACTTCGTCCACCTCGACGCGCCAGCCGTCGCCCATGACCTCGCCCACGTCGGAGACCTGTCCGCCCGACTCCGCGTAGAACGGCGTTTCCCGCAGCACGACGGCCACGCGTCCTTCCGCCAGACGGCGCACGGCGACCGCCTGCGTCTCGATCTCAACGACGTCGTATCCCACGAAGCGCGACTCCGCCGGCGCCAGCGATTCGCCGGCGCGCTCCCACGACGCCGGGTCCGCCAGAGCGTCCGCCGCCACGGTGATGTCACGCGTGCGCCGCTCCTGCCGCGACTGACGCCGCTGCGCATCGAGCGCCTGCTCGAATCCGTCGAGGTCCACCGTGTACCCGCGCTCGCGCGCCATGAGTTCGGTGAGATCGATCGGGAACCCATACGTATCGTAGAGCCGGAAGGCATCCTCACCGGCGATCGTGCCGCGCAGCGCCGTCGAGCCCTGCGTCGTCGCCGCGGGAGCCAGCTGTTCGAAGCGCTGCATGCCGCCGTCAATCGTAACCAGGAATCGCTCCTCCTCGGCGCGCACGGCCTGGAGAATGAGCGTGGCCCGCTGGCGCAGCTCCGGATAGACGTCACCCATCAGGTCGATCACCGCTTGCGCGACATGCACCAGCGTGGGCTCGGTGCGACCCAGCAGCCAGGCGTGGCGCACGGCGCGGCGCAGAATGCGACGCAGGACGTAGCCGCGCCCCTCATTGGCTGGAAACACTCCGTCGGCAATCAGGAAGGACACGGCGCGCGCGTGGTCCGCGAGCACTCGGAAGGACGCACCATCCACCGCGCGTGCCGTCGCCGCGGCCGGCGCACTCACGCGCGCCAGCGGATGGTCCGGATACGCGATGCCCACGATCTGCTGCGCCCGTTCCAGCAGCGGCAGGAAGAGATCCGTATGGTAGTTGGACGTGACGCCCTGCATGACGGCGGCGATGCGCTCCAGGCCGGCGCCCGTGTCGACGGAGGGTCTGGGAAGCGGCACCAGCGTCCCATCTGCCTGCCGATCATACTGCATGAAGACGAGGTTCCAGATCTCCAGGAAGCGGCCGGCCTCGGCGCCCTCCACGAATGCATCCCGGGAGAATTCGGTGCGGGTGACGTCCGTCCACTCGCCGTGCGCACCGGAGGGGAATGCCCAGTCGGCGGCGACGTGCGCCAGGTCCACGTACAGCTCCGAGCATGGGCCACACGGTCCCGTCTCCGCCATCTGCCAGAAGTTGTCCTGCTCTCCCAGCCCGTAGATGCGGGAGTCGGACAGCCCGGCAATCTCGCGCCACAGTGCGCGTGCCTCCTCATCCGACTCGAAGACCGTCACGCGCAAGTGCGCCGGATCAAGACCAAGCTCCCGGGTCACAAATTCCCAGGCGAAGCGGATTGCGTCCCGCTTGAAGTAATCGCCAAAGGAGAAGTTGCCCAGCATCTCGAAGAACGTGTGATGCCGCGCGGTATGGCCCACCTGCTCCAGGTCATTGTGCTTGCCACCGGCCCTCACGCACTTTTGCGCCGTGGTGGCGCGCCGACCGAACGAGGCCTGCTCCTGGCCCAGGAAGATTCTCTTGAATGGCACCATCCCGGCGTTGGTAAACAGCAGCGTCGGGTCACCCTGGGGCACGAGCGATGCGCTGGGCCGGATGGTGTGGCCCATGCGCTCGAAGTACGAGAGAAACCGCTGGCGAATCTCGGAGGCGTGCATGCCGAAAATATACAGTGCGCAGGGCGTGGCTGGCAGACAGTCGCGTCATCAACGCCGCCGTGGTGCGGGCACCGGCGCGGGCACCGGCGCAGGCACCGGCGCCTCATGCTAGCCGGGGTCGACCGCGTCTCCGTCGTCCGCGGCAGCCGCGTCGCCTGATGCGGCATCCAGCTCCGCTCCGGCCCCACTCGCATCGATGCGCTCGAGCACACGGCGAATCGCGTCGGCGTCATAGCCCCGGCGCGCGAGGAATGCGTAGAGGCGACGTCGGCGAACAGGTGCGCTGACCGATCGCAACGTGTGCAGCTTGCGCAGGGCGATCCGCTGGAGCGTGTCATCCATGTCGGTGCCCTCTTCACCGATCGCATCGGCGATCGCCGCCTCGGCGACGTCGCGCGCAACACCGCGCCGAGCCAGCTCGGACTGCAGGCGCCGCCTCGAAAAACCGGGACCCGCGATGCGGGAGCGCGAGAACTGGCGCGCGAATGCGGCGTCGTCGAGCAGGCCGAGCGACTCCAGCCGCGCGATCGCGCCATCGACGTACGGCGCCGGCTCGCCTTTCCGGATGAGCGCGAGACGAAGTTCGCGCGCCGCGCGCGCGCGAAACGCGAGCAGATCGAGCGCACGATCATAGACGCGAAGCGCCTCCGCTTCATCCTGCACGCGAGCGCGCACGGCCGCGGTGAACCCGCTTCCCACGTGCAACGCGAGCCGTTCGATGGTCTCGAGTGAGAGCACGGCAAGCGCCTCGCCGTCAATGCACACATCGAATCGGCCTTCCTTGCGGTGGCTCGGCGTAATCGCCGTCACCAGTCCGGCCGGCGCATCGGCATCAGGGACGAGCGGTGAATCTTCCGGCTCGCGCATTCGAACAGGCTGGATCTTCTTCATGGATTTTCCGTGATGGCAAACGCAAAGTGCCGAGAGAAGGAAACGCGAAACAGAGGTTTTTTCCGGGTACCCCTGATTTCAGCGATCCAACCCTCGGCACAAATGCGCCAACTGCTCATGACGGTTACTCGTCCGCCAGCTCGCCCTCCACCATGATGGGCGCCTTCACGCCGAGTACGCCCTTCACCTTCTCCTCGATCTCGGCCATGAGCACGGGGTTGTCCTTCAGGAAGAGCTTCGCGTTCTCCCTGCCCTGGCCGATCCGCTGGCCGCCGTAGCTGTACCATGCTCCGGACTTGTCGATGATGCCCGCCTCGGCGCCAATGTCCACGAGCAGGGATGTGTGGCTGATCCCCTCGGCGTACATGATGTCGAATTCGGCCTGCTTGAACGGCGGCGCCACCTTGTTCTTCACGACCTTCACCCGGACGTGGGAACCGGTGACATCCTCCTTCTCCTTCACCGCGCCAATGCGCCGGATGTCGAGCCGCACTGACGCGTAGAACTTGAGCGCCTTGCCGCCCGTCGTCGTTTCCGGATTCCCGAACATGACGCCGATTTTCTCGCGCAACTGGTTGATGAAGACCACCGACGTCTTGGAGCGCGCGATGGCGCCGGTCAGCTTGCGCAGCGCCTGGCTCATGAGCCGCGCCTGCAGCCCGACATGGGAGTCACCCATCTCTCCCTCGATTTCAGCCTTGGGCACGAGAGCGGCGACCGAATCTATGACCACGACATCCACGGCTCCCGAACGAACGAGAATCTCGCAGATCTCGAGTGCCTGCTCTCCGGTATCCGGCTGCGACACCAGCAGATTTTCGACATCCACACCGAGTTTCGCTGCGTACTCGGTGTCCAGCGCGTGTTCGGCATCGATGTACGCCGCAACGCCACCGGCCGCCTGGGCGTTCGCGACGACATGCAGGCAGAGCGTCGTCTTGCCGCTCGACTCCGGACCGTAGATCTCCGTGACACGCCCGCGCGGAATGCCACCGACTCCAATGGCGGCATCCAGATTGATCGCGCCAGTGGGAATTGCTTCGACGCGCACGCGCGCGCTATCGGAACCCATCTTCATGATGGATCCCTTCCCGCAACTCTTTTCGATCTGCGCGATGGCCAGACCCAGTGCCTTTTTCTTGTCGTCCTGAACCGTGGAGACCGCCATGCTTCCCACCCTGAAAGTGATTGTGAACCTGCCCGGTGGATCTGGTCTCGCCTCGTGAATCTACGCCAGAGCGGGGCGATTCCCATACCCGAAGAAAATACGAAAGGAGCCCCTTCCGGTCAAGGTGGACTGCGCACCGCGAAGGCGTTTTCGACGTGCCGGATCCGTGCCCGACGCCCCTCGATCAGCACCCCAATGACATCGAACCGGAACGCCTGCCCGCTACGCCCGTACCGGTCCGCCCAGACCTGCGCCGACCGGATGAGCTGACGCTGCTTCCGCCAGTCCACCGCCTGGACCGGATGGCCGAAGCGCGCGCCGTGGCGTGCCTTGACCTCGACAAACGCAACGGTGTCGCCCCGCTCGACTATCAGATCGATGTCGCGGTGGCCGCTGCGGAAGCGCCGCGCCAGGACCGTCCAGCCGCGCGCCACCAGCCACGCTTCGGCGTGGCGCTCTCCCGCCTCGCCCAGCACCTGATTCGCGTGTGTCATGGTCGCAATCTGGGGCAGCATCACGGAGCGGCATCATCGAAAAAGTGGCGCCCCCACCGCGCTATTGCGTCGAGGGCGCCGCTCGTGCATGCCGAACAACCGCGTCAGTGGCCGGTCGTCACGGCTGGACCCCGTGCTGCGCGAGAAGGTTCTCGACTTCCGTGGACTGCATGCCGATCACCGGCACGCGCTCCCTGACCACGACACCGTCGGTCTTTCGAACCCAGAGACGTTGGCGTCCCTTCCCGATGTCCACGGCCACGACCCAGCATGGAAAGTCGCCATCCGGGGCGCGCACGGTTTCCTCGCCGATCGTGCTGAGATTGACGGAGACTACTCCGCCTTCACCGGGGCTCACGGCCGGCAATCGTGCCGAGCCGTGCCAGCCGACATGCACCTGGTTCAGTCCTACGAGGAACTGCAGCAGGTAGAGACTCGCCACAATGCCCCGTTCGTTTTGAATGGCCACGACCTTGGTGCCCGAGTCGCCCGAGAATGTGGTGCGAATGCTGTCACTCGCGAAGGTCGCGTCGATGTCCTGTCCCGGGAAGTGCGCCACACGATGCAGGGGCGTGAGATCGCTCCGCGCGACATACAGTGTTTCCGCGAGCGTGGCGGCCTGCAGTTGCCGCGTGTCCACAATGCTCCACGCCTCGGTGCCGTGATACGTCGCCGCGCGCACTTCAATGGTGCGGAGGCCCAACGGCTGGGGCGCGCCGTCGCTCATGAGGCGCGTCACGTAGACCCGCTTGCCCGGTGTGAGTCGTGCAGCAATGGCTGGTGACACGATCGATTGTGCGTCCGCCGGCGCACTTCCTCCCTGCGCGGCGCCTGCACCGGGAACCAGTAGCACGGCGGCGGCGGCGAGACCTGTCAGGCGAAGCATCAGCGACATGTGTCCCTCCGGAAAGTGCTGGTCATACCCTGGGCCCACAGATGCGGTCCAGATCCTCGAGCCCGGCGAGCACGTCGCGCGCCTTGGATCCATCGGGTGGACCGAGGACTCCCGCGTCGTGCAACTGATCAATGATACGCGCTGCGCGTCCGTATCCAATCTTCAGCCGGCGCTGCAGCAGCGAGGTCGAG
This sequence comes from Gemmatimonadaceae bacterium, assembly GCA_035553215.1. GTDB lineage: Bacteria > Gemmatimonadota > Gemmatimonadetes > Gemmatimonadales > Gemmatimonadaceae > JADGGM01. The sequence continues at coordinate 8,708 of DATNDS010000054.1, read as the reverse complement.
CCCAGCTGATGCTGAATGACCACCTCGGCCGCCTCACGAAAGAGTTTGTCGCGCTCACCGGGCTCGTCGCTGTCCGCGCCCCCGCCCGACGCCTCCATGGCCTCACGCGCGCGCATGGTTTCCAGGATGTCGGGCTCCGTGGGCGCGGGCTCCTCGGGCACGACTCCCTGTGCCTCGAGCGCGGCACGACGCACGGCGCGGCGGTCGTCGTACCACTTCATGAGATGCTCGGTATCCTCGCTGCTGATGTAGGCACCCTGCATGCGGGCCGGCTCCGACTTGCCTGGCGGAATGAAGAGCATGTCGCCGTTGCCGAGCAGCGCTTCCGCGCCCACGCCGTCAATGATCGTGCGGCTGTCCACCTGCGACGCCACGCGAAACGCGATCCGGCTCGGGAAGTTGGCCTTGATGAGTCCCGTAATGACATTCACGCTGGGCCGCTGCGTCGCGAGGATCAGGTGCACGCCGATCGCGCGCGCCTTCTGGGCGAGCATCGCGAGCGGCGTCTCCACCTCGCCCTGCACGGTCATCATGAGATCCGCGAGTTCGTCGATCACCACGACGATGTAGGGTAGCACGCCGCTGGTGTACGTCCGCTCCTCGAACGCCACGTCAGGCTGCCTGGGCCATTGCAGCGGCGCCCCGGTCTGCGCACGACGATTGAAGTCCTGAATGTTGCGACAGCCGTTGGCCGCCAGCAGCTCGTAGCGTTCCTGCATTTCCAGTACGGCCCACTTGAGCACGGCAGCGGCATCGCGATGATCCGTGATCACCTTGTGCCGCAGATGCGGCAGCACGTTGTACACCGACAGCTCCACCATTTTCGGGTCGACCATGAGGAAGCGCAGCGTGCGCGGCGTGTGCCGGTATACCAGACTCGTGATGATGGTGTTGACGCATACCGATTTTCCCGATCCGGTCGCGCCGGCAATGAGCAGGTGCGGCATCTTCGCCAGATCGGCGACCACGGGCTTTCCCTCGAGGTCCTTGCCCAGGACGATGGGCAGCGCGGCGCGAGCCGTCTGATACTCGCGCGACTCCACCAGTTCGCGAAAGGCGACGATCTCGGAGGTCGGGTTGGGAACCTCCACGCCCACCGCGCCGCGACCCGGAATCGGGGCCACGATCCGAATGCTGGCCGCGCGCATGGCCAGCGCCAGATCATCCGCCAGTGATGCGATCTGCCGCACCTTCACGCCGGGGGCCGGCTCCACCTCGAACTGGGTGACCACGGGGCCGGTCGTGCGCCCCACGATTTCCGCTTCCACACGAAAGGTGCCCAGTGCCTCCTTGAGCTTCACCCCCATCGCGTCCAGCTCACGCCGGCCGGCGTCGGCGTTGTGCGGCGGAGCCTCGGTCAGGAGAGACGGCGCGGGGAGTTCCTCATCGCCCGGGTCTGCGACCGCCGTGGAATCCAGTTCGGCGGCGATTTTCTCGTCGTGTGTCGCGCCGACATCCACCTTCGCTCGCTTGCGCCGGCGCTCGCCGCGCTCAGAGTCGTTCGGAGACACGTCTCCGGCGGCGTCCGTGGCCAGCGAGGGATCGATGGCCGGCATTTCTTCCGGCGTTGGCTCGAGGGTCGAGGCCGCGCTCTCGTCGGCGGCCGTGAGGGCGCCCTTCCGCTGGCGCCGCGGTGGGATGGCACGATTCGCGGGAAGTGCCGCGGCGCCGGAAGCTGGTGCGCGCGCCCCCACGAGCATCCGGACGGGATTCCACGCCAGCGTGGCCACCATCAGCGCACTGAGCGCCAGCGCGATGAGAATCCAGGCACCCAGCGGCCCGAGCCATTCACGCAGATAATACGAGAGGAAGCCACCCCACATGCCGGACATCGGGTGCAGTTCGCGTCCCACGCCCAGCACGAGGCCGAGCGCCACGGGGATGAGCACGACCAGCCCGAGAAGGAACAGCAGCCAGGACCGATCGGTGTCGGAGCGCATGCGTCCCAGCAGGCGCAAGGCATGCACCGCCGGCAGCAGCGGCACGAGCACTGCCGCCGGCAGGCCGAGCAGCACCACCAGCAGGCTGCGCAGGCACGCGCCAGCCGGACCCATCACGCTGTGCGCCGCAGCGCACGAGGCGGCGGGCCGGCCCGCGCCAAACGCCAGAGCGGCCGCGATGAACACCGCCAGCAGCATCAGGACGACACCGGCAAGCTCCCGGCGCAGCTGCGACCCGCTCACGATCGCTAGCGATCCCGGTCCGGGCCCACCACCGTGAGCTGCCGGTCCTGATAGACGGGAATGACGGGGAAGGCGTCGAGGGTGCCGCAGACACTCAGGTCTGCCGCATATCCGGCATCGCGCAAGGCGCGCCCGTGTTCGGAATCCGCGAACAGATCCGCGAGCCGGTCTCCGTACCGGGCGTGCAGTGCCGCGCACACTACTGCGCCATCGCCCAGTTCGACGCCTGGCACGTGCTCCGCGATGGCTGCCACAAAGCGTCCCGCGCAAGCGGCATCCTCGAGCGACACCTGCCGATCGCGTCCGGCGCAGACGAAGGTGATGGCGACGCCGCCCCGCGCCGCGGTGCGCAGCACTGCGAGCACCGCCGAGAAGTTGACGTACGACGCCACGATCACATCGCGCGCGCCCTGCACCGCCAGCAGCGCCGCGGTTCCGTTCGTCGTGGTGAACAGCACCGTGCGCCCCTCGACCATCTCACGCGTCATCTCGCGCGGCGAGTTGCCCATGTCGAAGCCGGGAATGGGCAGCATGCGCCGCTCGCCCGCGAGTCGCACATCGCCGCGTTCGAACTGGCGCGCGCGCGTCATGACCTCATCGGCGCTGTCGAGCGGCACCACGTTCCGCGCGCCATTGGCAAGGGCCGCCGCAATCGTGCTCGATGCGCGCAGCACGTCGATGACCGGCACGAGACGGCCGGCGAGAAGGGCCGGAGCAACCGCCGGCGGCGCGAAGATCGCATCGATGCGCATCTAGCTCTCGCGCAACGCGTCCGCTTCGCGCTCGATGAACTTCGTGTCCACCTGACCGGCCTGAAAGCGGGGGTTCTGCATGACCCGCGAGAGAAACGGGATGGTAGTGGTCACCCCCTCCACGATGAAACTCTCCAGCGCGATCTGCATGCGCCGGATGGCCTCCTCGCGCGTCCGGCCCTGCACGATGAGTTTCGCGAGCAGCGAATCGTAGTAGGGCGGCACCGTGTAGCCCGCGTACACGTGCGAATCGAGCCGAACGCCCGGGCCCCCGGGCGGATGATAGACGTCAATGCGTCCCGGGGACGGCTGGAAGTTGCGCGCGGGGTCCTCGGCGTTCACCCGGCATTCGATCACGTGGCCGCGCAGCGGCGGCAACTCCGTCACCGAAAGCGGCGCGCCCGCGGCCACGCAGATCTGCTCCTTCACGAGGTCGAGGCCCGTGAGCATTTCCGTGACCGGGTGCTCCACCTGAATGCGGGTGTTCATCTCCATGAAGTAGTACGAACCATCTTCGTCCAGCAGCATCTCAATGGTGCCGGCACCGACGTACTCGATTGCCCTGGCGCCGCGCACCGCGTCATCGCCCATGCGTCGGCGCAACTCGGGCGTCATGGCGGGACTGGGCGCCTCCTCGATGAGCTTCTGGTGGCGCCGCTGCACCGAGCAGTCGCGCTCTCCGAGATGGATCACGTGGCCATGGCGGTCCCCCATGATCTGGAATTCCACGTGCCGCGGGCGCGCGAGGTATTTCTCCACATAGACGTCCCCCGAACCGAACGCCGACAGCGCTTCCGAGCGCGCGAGCTGGAAGGCACGCGCGAAATCATCGGCATCGTTCGCGACGCGCATCCCCTTCCCGCCACCACCGGCGGCGGCCTTGATGATGACGGGAAACCCGATCTCGCGCGCGAACCCGAGTGCTTCCTCGACGTCCTCCACCGGACCCGGCGTGCCCGGAATGATGGGGACACCCACCTCGCTCATCGCGCGGCGGGCCGCCGCCTTGTCGCCCATCACGCGAATCTGCGCGGCGGTCGGACCAATGAAATTGATGTTCGAGGCCGCGCACGTCTCGGCGAATTCCGCGTTCTCCGCGAGAAATCCGTATCCGGGATGAATGGCGTCGGCGCCCGTGATTTCGGCCGCGGCGATGAGGCGCGGAATCTTCAGGTACGAGTCGCGCGCCGGCGCCGGTCCGATGCACACGTCATCGTCTGCGAAGCGGACGTGCAGCGACTCCCGATCCGCCTCCGAATACACGGCGACGGCCTGGATGCCCAGCTCATGGCAGGCGCGGATCACGCGCAGCGCGATCTCGCCCCGGTTGGCGATCAGGACCTTCTTGAACATGCGGGCTCGTAACCGTCCGGAAGGAGGCCAGCGTTCGTGCGCGGCGTCAGCGGGCGGCGTCCTTTTCGAATCCCGCCCATGAATTGTCGCTGGATCCCTGAACGCCCTGCGCGCGCAGGGCGAACTCGCTCGGATTCGTCGCGTAGAACATGGCGTTCTCATAGGACACCACACCACGCGAATACCATTGCATGAGCGACTGGTCGAAGCTCTGCATGCCGTACTGCACCGTGCCCTGCTTGATGAGGTCGGGGATGTTGAGCGACTTCGACATGTCCCGGATCTGATCGCGGACGGCGGCGGTGTTGATGAGGATCTCGCAGGCGGGCACACGACCGGGTTTGTCCGAGCGCGGCACGAGACGCAGTGATGCCACCGCCGCGAGCGCGCTGGACAGCATGAACCGGACCTCGTTCTGTTGATGCGGGGCGTAGAACGAGATGACGCGGTTGATGGTTTGCGTGGCGTCCGTGGTGTGCAGCGTGGAGAAGACGAGATGCCCCGTATCGGCCGCCTTCAGCGCCACTTCGAGGGTTTCCAGATCGCGAATTTCGCCGATGAGGATCACGTCGGGGTCCTGGCGCAGGACCCGGCGCAGCGCCTGTCCAAAACTGCCCGTGTCCGCTCCGACTTCGCGCTGGTTGATGCTCGAGTTGATGTCGCGATGCAGGAACTCGATGGGGTCCTCGATCGTGATGATGTTCGCGTGGCGATGCTCGTTGATGAACTGCAGCATGGACGCGAGCGCCGTGGACTTGCCCGACCCCGTCACCCCGGTGACGAGCACAAGTCCACGCGGCCGCAGCGAAATCTCTCCGAGGACGGGTGGCAGGTTCAGCTCTTCGATGGTGCGAACCTGGTACGGCACGGACCGCATGGCGTAGGCAATGGTGCCGCGCTGCTGGTACACGTTCACGCGAAACCGACCGATGCCCGGCACGCCAATGGCGAAGTCCGCTTCCTTGTGCTCGGCGAACTCCTTCACCTGCTTCGGCGTCATGATCTGCTCCGCGAGCGCCTTGAGGTCTTCCGGGCGAAGCGGAGGCATGTCCAGGGTCAACAGGTCACCGTGCACGCGCAGCACCGGCGGACGGCCGACCTTCAGGTGCAGGTCGGAGGCGCCATCCTGAATGAGTCGCTGCAGAACGCCCTTGAAGTTGAAGGGCGCCGCCGCCGGCGCGGGCGCGAGGTCCGGAGCGGACGGAGCGGGCGTGAGATTAGCCATTGGGGTCAATCCGGAAAAGGACCTGGGCGTACTCCACGGGGTGCGCATCGCTCACCGCGATCTCGCGCACGACTCCCGCGTACTCGGACTCGATCTCGTTCATGATCTTCATGGCTTCAATGATGCAGAGCACCTGCCCCTTCTCGATGCGCGCGCCCTCCACCACATAGGGGGACGATCCCGGTTCGGGCGAGCGGTAGAAGGTACCGACCATGGGTGACTTGACTTCGAGCAGCTTCGCCCGCGGCGGTTCGACCGGCGCAGCCGGAGGCCCGTCGGCCACCGCCGGCACGCCGGCGGCGGGCGTCAGTCGGACGGCATCGAGCGCGGCCGGCATGACGCTCGGCAGGGCAACCGGCGACGCCACCTGGAGCGGCCCGCGCTGCTGCGGCGACTTGGAGATGCGGATCTTCATCCCCTTGTCGGACGAGATCTCGATGGAATCCACCGTGGATTCATCGAGCAGCTCCACGAGTTTCTTGACGTAGCGAAGATCAATCATGGTCGTGTGCGGGTAGCCCGTCCCGTTCCGGGTCAGCCAATCTCGAGCAGATCGTGGGAAAATGTCGTCAACCGACGCGGGCCGTCGGCTCCAAGCACCACGTCGTCCTCCACCCGCACGCCGCCCCACCCCTCCCGGTAGATACCCGGCTCGATCGTCACGACCGAGTCGATGGGCAGCGCGCCATCGGCCGTCCTGGCCAGGCGTGGGGCTTCATGGACCTCGAGGCCAATGCCGTGGCCCAGACCATGACCGAACGCGTCGCCCTGGCCGCGCTCCTCAATGTAGCGTCGGGCTATCGCGTCAGCATCCTGTCCGCGCATGCCAGCCCGGACGCCGGAACTGGCCGCCTCGTTCGCGCCGCGCACGATCGCGTGAATCGCGCGCTGCTCATCGGACGCACGCCCTACCACCACGGTGCGCGTGATGTCGGAGCAGTAGCCGTCGACGATCGCGCCGAAGTCAATCAGCAGAAAATCGCCGCGCTGCACCGCGCGATCATCCGGGCGCGCATGCGGGAGCGCCGCGCGCGGACCCGACGCCACGATAGTCTCGAAGGGAAACCCGCGACTGCCGGCGTCACGCAGTGCGCGTTCGAGCAGTCCCGCGACCTGCAATTCCGTCATCCCGGCGCGCACCGCCTCCAGCGTGCGGCCCAGCGCGCGCTCCGCGACCTCGACCGCCGCCGCGATGGTGGCCACTTCGTCCGCATCCTTCCGCTCACGCAGCCCTTCCACGAGGTCCGTCGTCGCACGCCACTGCCAGCGGTTGCCACTGCTCAGGAGGCGCTCGACATCGCGGTGCAGCAGATGCGCCGACTCGAACCCGGCGATTTCCACGCCCGCGAGATCCGGCTGCGCGCGGAACAACGCGCTCCAGATACTCTGCGCATCGATGATGATGCGCGCAAAATCCCCGACCTCGTTGCGCACCTGCGTCGCATAGCGAAAGTCGGTGATGAGCAGGATGTCGCGCGTGGTGATCATCACCAGCGCGCTCGACCCACTGAATCCGGTGAGATAGCGAATGTTCGGCAGACTGGTGAGCAGCACGCCATCGAGGTGGGCGTGCTGCACCGCCTCGCGCAGAGCCGCGACGCGCCCGGCGCGCGGGTCAGGCACGTGCGGTGAGGTGCGTGACGAGGCCGCGCAACGCGAACTCGTAACCCGCCGACCCCAGACCGCAGATAATGCCGACGGCGCCGCCGGCCAGCATCGAGCGTCTGCGCTCCGGCTCCCTCGCAAAAATGTTCGACACGTGCACTTCCACGTACGGCACGGACACCGAGGCAAATGCATCACGGAGCGCGAGACTGGAATGGCTGTACGCGCCGGCGTTGATGACGGCGCCCTGCGCGTGCCCGCGCAAGCCCTGTACACAGTCAACGAGTTCCCCTTCGCCGTTACGCTGGGCAAATTCCACATCAATGCCCAGCTCCGCGGCGACACCGCGCAGGCGCCGTTCGACGTCGTCGAGCGTATCGTGTCCGTACACCTCGGGCTCGCGGGTACCGAGGAGATTGAGGTTGGGCCCGTTCAGCACGGCGATGCGCACTACTTCTTCAGCCCCTCGAGCCATGCCTGGAACAGCTCGAGATCATCATCGCCGGGCTTCGGCTCCGCTGGCGGTGTGGCGCTGCCATGTGGCTCGGGCGACGTCTCCTCGGGCTTCCGTGCAAAGAATTCGTCGAACGACACGTCAGGCATCGACGCCGATGGCAGCGGCGCAGCGCCCGGCTCGTCGCGAAATACATGCTCCAGGGAAAACGATTCACCACCGGGCGTCGTACCCGGCGAAGCCGCGTGCGTGACATCGGCCAGGTAGGCGGCGGCAAGCACCCCGGCGCGGGCGTCATCCTCCAGCGGAACCACGCTGACCGAAAAGAGGCCGTCCGCACCGACCGGATCTGCTGTGGGCTCGGTGGTCGACGCTCCTTCCGCGCCGTTTCCCGTCGCCTCCACCGCCGCGCCGCCCGACCCGTCAGGGGCCGGAGCCCGCCGTGTCATCACGATCGCAAAGAATTCGCGTATCGTACGGCCGGCTCGCTGCGTGGCCGCGCGCGAGGCCTGCGCGGATTCGAGCCGGGCAATGCGCTCCCGGAGCGCCGTGTCATCGGGTCGGCGCGCGGCAACCTGGTGATAGATCGCCAGCGCTTCCGTCTGATGCCCCTGACGCAGGTAGAGCTCGGCCAGCGTTTCGGTAACGAACGCCGTCGAACCGACCGGCTCCGCGGCCGGCTCTGCACCGGCCGTCGATTCAACCGCGGGTTCAGCCGTCGGTTCAGCCGTCGGTTCAGCCGTTGGTTCGACCTTCGGGTCGGGACCGGCGTCGCGCGCGGCGACCGGCGCAGCTTCCGCTGCCGCTTCGGGTGCCAATTCGGGCGGCGCTTGGGGCGTCACGTGTGCAGCGGCGTTCTCGGTTGCAGGCGATAGCGCCTCCGCATCCGCCAGCCCTTCTTCTCCCTGTGCAGGCCGGGATTCGGGAGTGGTCGCGTGCGGCAAGTCGATCTCTCCACCCAACAGCTCCGCGGCGGATTCCGGGAGAGGCTGGTCGCCGGCAGACTCCGACAATTCGATGTCGGGAAACATCACCGCGTTCATGTCGAAGCTCTGAAAATCGGACGCTGACACCTCCGGAAACATCGCCGTCGGCTCGGCGCGGTCCGGCTCATCCGGACTCAGGTCCGACACATC
>DATNDS010000053.1:0-5314 GCA_035553215.1 Gemmatimonadaceae bacterium | reverse complement strand
GGCGTGGAGTACTTCTCCACGCTGTTCGCGATCGCGGAGTCACCCGTGCAGAAGGGGGTGATCTGGACAGGGTCGAACGACGGGCTCGTGCACGTCACGCGCGACGGGGGCGCCACGTGGACCGATGTCACGAAGAACATCACCGGTCTGCCGAAGTGGGGGACGATCAGCAACATCGAGCCGTCGCGCTTCGACGCGGGCAAAGCGTACATCAGCGTGGACTTCCACCAGGTGAACAACTTCGATCCGTTCATCTACAGGACGAGCGACTTCGGCAACACGTGGAAGCTGCTGAGCGGCGGCATCCCGAAGAGCACGTTCAGCTACGTGCACGTGGTGCGCGAGGACTCGAAGCGGAAGGGGATGCTGTACGCGGGCACCGAGAACGGCCTCTATCTCACGTACGACGACGGCGACCACTGGTATCCGCTGCAGGCGAATCTGCCGCACGCGCCGGTGACGTGGCTGGCCATCCAGGATCACTTCGACGATCTGGTGGTGAGCACGTCGGGGCGCGGGGTGTGGATTCTGGACGACCTCGGGCCGCTGCGCGAATTGAATGACACGGTTGCGAAGTCAGCGTCGCATCTGTTCGCGATGCGGCCGGCGTACCGCTTCATGACGGTGAACCGGGTGAAGACGGCGCCGAATGATCAGTCCGATGGACGGAATCCGCGGTATGGCGCGGACATCAACTATCTGCTGGGGAAGGCGCTGGCGGATACGTCGAAGGAAGGCGCTGCTGGCGCGAAGCCGTCCGCGCGTGGTGGCAAGTCTTCAGGGCGTGGCGGCAAGCCTTCAGCCCGCGGCGCGACCCCGCTGCCGCCCGATTCGCTGGGCACGGACACCGGGAGCTTCGTCTTCCATGCGCCGAGCGATTCGGCCATTGCCGACACCGTGGACTCGGCGCGCGCCGTGCGCGATTCGGCGCGCATCACCATTACGAACGCGGCGGGTCGCGTCGTGCGCACCTTCTACGGGCCGGGCGCCAAGGGGATCAATCGCGCCTATTGGGATCTCCGCTACGACCGGACGAAGCGGGTGGAGCTCCGCACCACGCCGCCCGGCTATCCGCACATCTGGGAGGACAAGCGCTTCATCGGGGACCACACGCGCCCCGTGTACCACTACGGCATCGCCGAGCCCAGCCTCGGCCCGCTCGCGCCGCCCGGGAACTATACCGTTACGGTGGCGCTGCGCGGCGACACGCTGCACCAGCCGCTCACGGTGCTCAAGGATCCGCACTCCGCGGGCTCCGACGCCGACGCCCAGGCCGGCGCCGCGCTGGCGATCGCGGTGCACGATGACATCGACACGGTGGTCACCGCCATCAATCGCCTCGAGCGCGTGCGCATGCAGCTCGAGGATCTGCGGAACCTCTACGGCGCGGATACGACCAAGCGCGCGCTGCTGGAACGGGCGAAGGAGCTGGATGGAAAGCTCAGCGCCGTGGAAGACCAGTTCCTCCAGCGCAAGCTCCAGGAGGACGATCAGAAAACGTATCGTGCTCCCATGGAACTCTACACGCGGCTCCTGTACCTCGAGGGGATCGTGGGCAGTGGCGCCGGCGACATCGCGGGCAACCCCGATTTCCCCCCCACCACCCAGGACATCGCCGTCCACGACCTGCTTCGCCAGCGCCTCCAGCGCGCAATGCAGGCGTTGCAGGAAGTAATGAGTGTGGATGTGCCTGGTTTTACGAAGGAGATGGGGGTGGGGATCGTTGGGCAGTGACCCTTTGATCGCCAAAAGAAGACAGGATTTCAGGATTTTCGGGATTAACAGGATTGTTGGGAGCCGAGCCTCAAAGTTTCAGTCCGTTCGCTGAATGACGGCGAATGCTTTTGGAACGGCACCGTGATAATCCTGTTTAATCCTGTCAATCCTGAAATCCTGTCTCGTTTCGATAGCTGGTTGAACCACGGTAGCTGGTGGCTGGTTGCTGCCGGCTGGGGACGAGCAATCGACTCTGACCCCTTTGATCGCCGGCTGGTACCTTTCAAACGCCCTACGATCCCTCCAGCTACCAGCTACCAGCTACCAGCTACCGCTTCTAAACCAGTAACCAGCTACCAGCTACCGCCTACCATAATGCCCTCTCCTCGTCTGCTCGCAGCAATTCTCCTCGCCCTCGCAACCGCCCCGCTCGGCGCCCAGTCCCCCACAAAACGCCCGCTCACGCCGAACGACATCTACCGCATGCGCGATGTCAGCGACCCGCAGCTCTCGCCCGACGGCAAGTGGGTGGCCTACACGGTCTCGGCGATGGACTCCGCAAAGGACAAGAGCGTGAGCCACGTGTGGATGACGAGCTGGGATGGCGCCAACACGATCCAGGCGACCACGAGCAAGCAGAGCGAGCACGACCCGCGCTGGAGCCCGGACAATCGCTACCTCGCGTTTCTCTCCTCGCGCGAGGGCGCCAAGGAAACGCAGCTCTGGCTGCTCGACCGGCGGGGCGGGGAGGCGGCTCGCATCAGCACCGTCCCCGCCGGCATCTCCGACTATGCCTGGTCGCCCGACGGCAATCGCGTGGTCCTCGTGGCGGAAGATCCCGATTCCGCCGAGTCGGATACCACGGCGCCGCCCAAACCCATCGTCGTCACGCGCTATCACTTCAAGAATGACGACGAAGGCTATCTGCAGGACCGCCACTATCATCTCTACCTGCTCGACGTCGCCACGCAGAAGCTGGAGCAGCTCACCTCGGGCTCCTTCGACGAGGAGAGTCCCGCGTGGTCGCCCGACGGCCGCTCGATCGCGTTCGTCAGCAATCACGATGCCGACCCTGATCGCAGCGAGAACTCCGACGTCTTCGTGATGGCCGCGACGCCCGGCGCGGCGGCGCGCCAGCTCACGACCTTTCGCGGGCCCGACAATGGCGACCTCGCCTGGAGCCCGGATGGCAAGCGCATTGCCTACCTGCGCGGCAGCGAGCCGCGCTTCTCCGCGTACAGCCAGGATCGCGTGGCCATCGTTTCCGTAGACGGCGGGAACGGCGCCGCGCCCCGCGTCCTCACCGAGGCGTTCGATCGTCCCTTCCGGTCGCTGCACTGGAGCAGCGATGGCGCGTCCATCCTCGGCATCGTGGATGATGACCGGTCGCGCTACCTCGCGCGCGTCAACCCCAACGACGGCGCGGTGCAGCACGTGGTGGATGGCCAGCGCGTGGTCGGCGCATTCTCCCAGAGCGCCAGCGGCGAGGTCGCGCTCCTGGTGAGCACGCCCACCGAGCCGCCGGAAGTCTACGCCATCTCGGCTGACACGCTGCGCCGGCTCAGTCACCAGAACGACGCCTGGCTGAGCGGTGTGCAGCTCGCGCAAACCGAGGGCATTTCCGCCAAGGGGAAGGACGGCACCGTGGTCGACGGGCTGCTCGTGAAGCCCTTGGGATTCACGGCGGGGCGGCGCTATCCGGCGCTGCTGCGCATTCACGGCGGACCGAATCTGCAGGACCAGTACGACTTCCACTTCGAGCGCCAGTTGTTCGCGGCCAACGGCTACGTGGTGTTCACCGCGAACTACCGCGGCAGCGCGGGGCGCGGCGAGGCGTACGGCACGAGCATCTTCGCCGACTGGGGCGACAAGGAGGTGAAGGATCTGCTCGCGATGACCGATCACGTGGCCGCGATGGACTTCGTGGATCCGGCGCGGCTCGGCATTGGCGGGTGGAGCTACGGCGGCATTCTCACCGATTACACAATCGCGTCGGACAATCGCTTCAAGGCCGCAATTGCCGGCGCGGGGAGCGCGCTGCAGCTCTCGATGTACGGCAGCGACGAATACATCGTGCAGTACGAGGAGGAGCTGGGCGTGCCCTGGAAGCACCAGGACGCGTGGCTCAAGGTGTCGTATCCGTTCTTCCACGCCGACCGCATTCACACGCCGACGCTCTTTCTGGGCGGGACGAGTGACTTCAATGTGCCGGTGATTGGCGGCGAGCAGATGTATCAGGCGCTGCGCAGTCTTGGTGTCGACACCAGACTGATCGTCTATCCAGGACAGCATCACGGCATTGGCCGGCCGAGCTTCAAGGTGGACCGGCTCAAGCGATACGTCGCCTGGTACGATCACTATCTCCAGCCACAGACGAACGCGGCGACGACCGCGCGGTGATGCGGTGCTGGAATTGGCCGGCGACCACGCAGCCGCTGGTGCCGGGTCTCGCCGCGTCACTGTCGGCACTCGTGCTGCTACCGGGCCTCGCGGCGTCACTGTCAGCGCAGCAGCCGGCCGACACGGCGCAGCGCGACACGGCGCAGCGCGTTCCACCCCGGATCGTCGGCATCGTCGTCCAACCCGTATCGGTCTTCGACTCCGCCGAGACGCGGCGATTCTGGGGCTACCGCGTGCTGAACACGCTTCACGTCGTCACGCGGCCGTGGGTGATTCGCGAGGAGCTGCTCTTCCACGAAGGGGAGGTGTACGACAGCGCGCGCGTCTATGAGACGGCGCGCAATCTCCGCGCGCTCGGCGTGTTTCGCAGCGTCCGCATCGACACCGTGGCCACCGATTCCGGAGTCGTCATGCGCGTGACCACCCAGGATGGGTGGACGACGAATCTGGAGCTGGACCTGCGGAGCAGCGGTAGCCAGTTGCTGCTCACCGCCGGCGCGCTCGAGCGCAATCTCGCGGGGACCAACACCAAGGCGCAGGTGCTCTACCAGCAGAATCCGGATCGCTCGCTGGTGTTCCTCAGTCTGCAGCGACAGCGACTCATCGCGCGCCGCATCGGCCTGGGCGCGACGTACGAGCGCCGCAGCGATGGCGAAGGCGCGACCGGACTCGTGGACTATCCCTTCTTCTCGCTCATGTCGCAGGGCGGCGGATCGCTCGGCGCGGAGTACGTGAACGGGCGCGTGCTGCGCTTCGTCGGAGGGAATACGACGGCCGCGGACTCCGTGAGCCGGAACTATGAGATCGCGCGCGCCTCCGCGGGCATGGCGCTGCGCTCGAGTCACAGCGGGTACGTGCGCGCCGGACTCTACGCGCAACTGCGCCGCGAGGACTATCTGCCGGGCGACGCGACGGGGCCGTTCACGCGCACGATTTCCGCGGCGGTGGGGCCGTGGCTGGAGGCGCGACACGCGGACTTCCTCACGGTGCGCGGCTATCAGACCGTCGGCCGTGATGAGGACATCGATCTGGGCATCGGCGCGCGCGCGCAACTGCTGGCAGCGCCGCATGCGTGGGGTTACGACCGCGGCGGCGCGGGCCCCTCGCTCTCGTTTTCGGCGGGACATCGCGTGTCGAACGGATTCGTTCTCCTCAACGGGCAGGCGGACGGCCTCGTGAACGGTGCCGGCCTGGACTC